>NZ_CP095075.1:3506064-3830080 GCF_022921115.1 Halobacillus amylolyticus
CTTAGTGCTGCAGTGAAAGGTGTAACTCCCATTTTACTGCTTGATGGGTCATTACTAATTCTTTTAACGTAAAGACAGATATAGGCGATGGTAACCACGAGGAGCACAACGAATGCTGCACCTCTTAGTACTGCCCCAGAAAAGAGTGGAAGTTCCGCTATTCTTTGTGCTATACCTGTAATAACAGGATCAAACGTACCTGTCGCAACCCCAACATACTGCCCTAAATAGACCATTGCCACTCCAGTTATGGCATCGAGCTTCAGGGCTCTGGCAAGAATAATGCCGATCGGAATGAAAGCGATCACGGCGTTACCACTTACTCCCGCAGTATCAAGAATCGCAAAAAGTGCGATCACTGATATAATCAGTAGATACTTTTTTCCTTTTGTTTTTTCTATCAGAGCGTTAATCCCAGAGTTAACTGCCCCAGTATATTCAAATACAGCTACAGTTCCTCCGATAATAAGTACCATAAATATCAAATGCGCGGTATCTACCAATCCGTTTTGGATAGCTAAGAATATATCCATGATGGAAGCAGGATTAGCTTCTGTGGCAGTGTAACTTCCTGGGATCACCTGGGTAATATCATCATCTGTTGTCTCTCTTTCAAAAGATCCTGCCGGAATAATATACGTAAAAATAGCCGCTAGTAATAGTAAACCAAATAATATAACAAATGCGTCTGGCATAGCTAAACGTTGTTTCCATGACCTTTTATTCGCTGAATTTCCGCTCTTTGCCACCTTGATTTTCATCTCCTTAATTATAGACTAATAGTTTTGTATAGTTACATACTTATCTAGAAATAGGTGTATTCCTGCTCTCGTAAAACTCTCCCTGTCAGCAAAATAGGATTTCCTAACTAGATAGTATGGAGCGTTTGATTATCATATGGTTTGACCCCACGACCCTAGAACAATTTTTTGTGTTACTCGTATTCAGTTTTGAGCAAAAAGTACAAGAATCTAATGAAAAGTGTTGTTTATCTTTTGTCAGGATCTATGTAGCCGTTTACTATATGTAATTGAAGATATTATTTGGAATGTTAGTAACGTAAAATAGTTTTGAGGTCAATTGATTAGATAGGAGAAGTTATGAAATTTAGAGACAGATGGAGCAAATTCTTAATTATATTAACGGTTATAGTGATGTGGATCTACTTAATCTGGCGAGTCACGGACACGCTCCCAGCAAGTTACGCACTTATTGCCGGTATCATACTCTTGTTGGTAGAGGGCATACATATCTTTCAAGGCACCCTTTTTTACTTGCTTTTATATCGCCCCTCCCGTTATCTGCCACCTGATCTTCCAGACGAAATCCCCCGGGTTGATCTGTTGATTGCAACATATAATGAATCAACAGCGCTGCTGCAGCGAACTGTCCTTGCTTGTAAGAACTTGGACTATCCAGGCGATAAATTTACTGTTTGGTTATGTGATGATGGCCGTCGTCCAGAGGTTCTGGAATTGTCTGGAAAATTAGGAGTCTATTATCTTGATCGCCCAGATAATAGTCATGCTAAGGCAGGCAATCTAAACAACGCGCTTGCTCATACATCTGGTGAGTTTATTGTTACATTGGATGCTGATATGTTGCCAAAACCACAGTTTTTGAAGCGGACGATTGGCTTTTTCAATGAAAACAATGTTGCTTTCGTCCAAACACCCCAATCCTTTTATAATGAAGATGTCTTCCAGTTTAATAGCTTTCAAAGCCGTAATATTCCTAATGAACAGGATATGTTTATGCAAAAAATTCAATCCGGCAGAGATAGATTCAATGCTGCTATCTACGTAGGGAGCAATACTATTTTTCGAAGGAAGGCATTAGAGGCTGTTGGGGGATTTGCGACGGGAACCATCACTGAAGATATGGCTACTGGAATGCTCATTCAGGCAAAGGGATACCGGACGATTGCTTATAGTGAAGTGCTAGCGCAAGGGTTGGCGACTGAATCGCTTAATGATTTATTATCTCAACGTATTCGATGGGCGAGAGGCACGATTCAAACGATGCGCAAATGGAACCCTTTAACGATGGATGGGTTAACTATCATGCAAAGGCTGTTATATGTAAGTGCATTAATGTACTGGTACTTCGGTGTTTTGAAGTTGGTGTTTCTTATTGCTCCAATTGCTTATTTGTTGTCGGGTACACCTTTAATAAGTGCTTCTATAAGTGGTATTTTAATTTTCTGGCTGCCTTATTTTGCCCTGACAAGTCTGCTTATTAAATATGGAACCGGAAAGCGAAATTCTTTTCTATGGAGTAATATTTATGAAATTTGCTTTACACCGGTATTAGCTTGGGCAGTCTTGGTTGAAACTCTCACTAAAAAGTCTATTGGATTTCAGGTTACTCCAAAGGGTGTGCAAACGAACAATACATCGTTGAATACAAAGTTTTTGTTTCCAATATTTATATTAATCCTTCTATCTCTTGTGGCGATGATTAAGGGCTTTTGGATGCTGAACCAAGCTAGTCAAATAAGTGCTGTGCTGATCAATTTATTTTGGGTGATCTTTAATCTTTTCATGCTTTTAGGTTCAGTTATGATCGGTTATGAACGCCCTCATCATAGGAATGCTCAACGTTTCTCGAGGAACGATTCTATACAAATAAATGGCGATACTAAAAAAATTCAAGCTCGTGCTTTAGATATTTCTGAAACGGGATGCTGTTTGGTGATTCAAAATCTGGAGCAGCTGAACGCAGAAGTAGAACTGATTTACTATGGAAATAATGAACACCGATTAAAAGCAAACCTAGTCTATTACGATACCCATCCCGAAGGTTTTCAAGCAGGTTTTAATTTCTCAAAAATGCCTGTCGATAAATTGCAACAATGGATTCTTGAAGTATATGGGGGAGAAGTGAAAGAAGCTGATTTCAAATTTGAGAAAAACACCGGTTTACTTTCAATAATGAAACGCTATGTTGTTAGTTTTCGAAAACCGACTCGTAAAAGGGTTCGCGCAGTACCTAGATTAAAGGTGAATGTTCCGTGTTCCATAGTGGTGCTATCTTTAGAACAACAGTCATCCATGAGCGAAATTGCAACATCGATTGAACATGGGGTTGAAGTGAAAACAACTCAACCTTTTGAAACCAATGAGGGGGAAATTTTGGACTTTAGCTTAAATGGTTGTCAATTTGTAATTGGACATATGGGTAACGTTCAAACTGGTGAAACGATTATCATTTGTATTCCCCACCTAAATAATATTGCCGTAAAGGCATTGGTTGTACGTGTCGCCTCCAAAGATGAGAAGTTAACAGTAGGGGTGAAGTTTTTAGATGAAGAAACTGGACAAGTACTATATCGACTGTTGAAAAATACCAAAGATGTATGAAAAGTTTACTTACGGATTTAAATTTCTCTGACTTTTAACTCTGTTTCACAGTGAATTTCGTTGCCTGCTTTCCACTTCTTGAGTGGAAAGGAGGTATTTTTTTATCCAGTTTTGGTAGGGCAGCCTTATTAGTCTTTGTCTTTTTAGGTATCCCATTCAATTTTGTTGATGCCGAAGTATATGTATAAGGAAAGTTTTAAATAAGTAGGTCAAAGAATCGGGTTAAAGGAGAAGAAAAGGGACAAAATAATGAGGGAAATAGTACATCTAAATACTGAGAGAAGGGGATCAATATGAAATATATCCAAGCATTGCTAATAAAATTTGTAATGATGACAGCTGTATTATGGTTCTTTTTAGGAGTATTTTTTGGGATTTCCTTAATGGATATTTTAATCACAAGCATTGCATTAACCGTTGTTTCGTTTGCTATTGGCGATCTGTTGATTTTACCAAACATAGGGAATACGACAGCGACGGTGGCTGATATGGGTCTTGCCTTTGTTGGTGTCTGGATTTTAGGTTCCTTTCTATTTGAAACACCTGTGTCTTTAGGGACGATTTCATTCTTCTTGGCAGTAGCTATTACGATTGGAGAGTTCTTTTTCCATGGCTATATGAAAAAGTTGATTTTACATGGTTTATCCTCAGAAGATAAAGCAAGCACGGACTTGTTTGCCGAAAAATAAACACCGCTCTGAAGAATGACGACTTCTTATGACAACACCATGATGTTTTAAATCGTGGTGTTTTTTAATGGGCTTTTCTAATTCATTCTCAACTTATATATAAAAGTATTTTACGCTTCGTACATCACTTTTGAAATCTAGAATGGAGTTTCAGGAGCTGGGTCATTATGAATCTGTTTTCGGTCCTTGTGTTACAATAGGAGGAAAAAAAGAGAGTGATAACATAATCACTTCTCGGACTTCTCGAGACTTTGTTTTAACACAGTTGAAAGATATTATCCAAAATGTCATAGACGGTGAGCAGGTCAGTGTTTATTTATTTGGTTCGTGGGCGAGAGAAGAAGAAAAACAAAGTTCAGATATAGATATTGCATTGGAAGCCATCCACCCAATATCTGCACTTAAATGGTTGGATTTACAGGAACAGGTGGCAGAGTCCCGATTCCTTACAAAGTGGAAATTGTTAACCTTGCCGATGCAAGCACTGAGCTTACCGAAAATGTAAAAAAGAGGGAATTCTATGGATAGGCTGCAACAACGATTAAGTTCAGCAGAGAAGGCTTTACATTCATTCCATCAACTTGTAACGATTGAATACCCGAATGAGGTAGAACGTGATGCTGCCATACAACGGTTTGAATTTACATTTGAAGCTTGTTGGAAAGCGGGGAAACAATCTTGTATGATATAGAAGGGATAGATCTGGCCTCTCCTAAAAGTGTGTTTCGTAGCTGCCGAGAGAATAAGCTTCTAAGTGACGAAGAAACTATAGATGCGCTAACGATGGCAAATGATCGTAACCTCACTGTACGTACATATAATGAAGCAGTGGCTGAAAAGACTCATTCTAAATTGAAGCTTTATTATTCTATTTTGTCTCAATTAGTAGAAAGAATGCGGAATAGGCTAAGTAAGGGACAGTGAGAAAGGTTTGTGAATGCAGACTAATATTACACGGCATGAGAATATAGATCTCTGGAAGTGGTTAATTCTGGCTAAATAGTGAGGCCGCTCTGCCCGAGGGGAAAGAAACAATTTGTCGATCTACCATCTTTGAGATAAAATGAAAGTGATTTCATAGTAGGTGGAAGGTGTATGGAATGAATGACAGGCAAAAAGAACTAGTACGTACGTTGATCCTGAACTCAAACGAATTTAGCCATGTGCAAGATTTATCCTTATCTCTCGATTGTTCAGAAAAAACGGTGCGTAATGACTTGAAGGTCGTGGAAGAGTTTTTGAGTGAATATCCCAGTGCTACACTTGTCCGTAAACCAGGTGCCGGTGTACATCTGTCCATCGAAGCGGAAGAAAAGTCCCGCTTGTTCGATCGGCTCTCGCAATCTAAACCGAAGTCTCAAGAGGATCGTCTGATTGAAATTACGTATCAGTTACTGGTCAGTGGTCGTCCTGTGACATTGAATGATCTGGCTGAGCAGTATTATATGAATAAACCTACGATTAAAGCCGATTTGAACCAGATTTCACGGTGGCTTGAGAAGTTTGAACTTGAGTTGATTTCTAAACAGCGTCTTGGCCATATCGTTAAAGGCGGAGAATTGCAGAAGCGCAATGCGTTAGCTCGTCTTCCGGAAATTGTCTCCTCTACTTTTACAAAAAGTACGGAGATGTTGAATCTATTCCCTGCGAGCGAAGTGAATGTCGTGCGTAAGCTGCTTGGTGACATGCAGCATCATTTTTCCGTTATTTCTACGGAGGGTGATTTTGAGAGCCTGCTTATTCATGTACTCGTGATGATTAAACGGACGACACAGCGATCTCCGATTACGCTTGAAGACTCGATGGGCTCGTCGATTTCTGAAACGGAGGAGTACGGGATTGCAACTTGGTTCTTGAACCGGTTAGAACGGATGCTTCGGATGTCCTTTCCAGAAGATGAACGAAAATACTTCACGAGACACCTTCTCAGTAGTAAGAGAAACCACTATTCATCCGAAAGAACTTCCAATATTCTAGTAGCTAAAGTTGTCGATCAACTGATTTTTCAATTAGAGAATGTTACGATGATTGATTTTTCGAATGACCGAACCTTGAATGACGGTCTCCATACTCACCTGGAATCGACCATCAATCGCCTTCATTATGGCTTCACGATTCATAATCCGATGTTAGATGAAATTAAGAAAATGTACCCGTATATGTTCAGTATGGTAGTTCTCTCTCTTGAGAAAGTCGAGCAAGCACACGACCTAATCATTCCGGAAGACGAGGCGGCTTATCTGGTCCTGCATTTTCAAGCCTCCATCGAACGGTTACAAAAACAACGAAATAAATTGAAGAAGGTGCTGATCGTTTGTGATTTGGGTGTTGGCATGTCTCATTTGCTGCAAGCGAAATTAGAACAAACGTATAAAGGATTCGATATCATTGGTTGTATAGGGGAATGGGAAATCGATGACGTATTGAATCAGTCATCCGTCGATCTCATCATCTCTACAAAACCACTACAAAACATCGAAGTCCCCATCATCGTTGTTTCGCCCCTTTTGGAAGCAGAAGACAAAAAACGATTGGATCAGTCCTTGAAAGCTATGGAACGAGGGAATAGTGAGGAAAAAGGGTTGGGTGCAATCGGACGCTTACTAGATGAAGAGTCCATCTTCCTTGATGTCAAACTTGAACATCGGTTTGAAGTCGTTGAAATGCTGGCAAATGGTCTAGTAGAGAAGGAAAGGGTCACGGAGGCCTTTCCACATAACGCCTTAGTACGAGAGCGCTCGTCTGCTACTTCCATTGGAGGTGGAGTCGCCATCCCCCATGCCCACCCCGAAGAAGTTCAACGTTCAACTGTCGCTCTGGCCATCCTTCACAAACCATTAGAATGGGGGAGTGAGCAAGTTTCGATTGTGTTCCTTTTGGCCATGACGAAGGAAGATAAAACGATGACAAAAACGCTTATTCAAACGATATCAAACATCAGTAGGAGACCTGACCTAATCCAAAAGTTAATAAGGGCACAAGAGGTTGCATCTGTATGCCGACTGTTACATTAATAATTCATTTTTACCGTAGTTCCGGTAAAAATGAATTATTTTTTATGAAGAAATCTGTCGTAAACTAGAGATACAAACAGAAGTGAGGGAGGAAACGTTATGAAAGTACTAGCTGTCACTGCTTGTCCAGTCGGGATTGCCCATACCTATATGGCTGCTGAAAATCTCCAGAAAGCGGGCGAAGAGATGGGGGTCGATATCAAAGTCGAGACGCAAGGTTCTATTGGTGTGGAAAATGAATTGACAGCGAGGGACATCGAGGAAGCAGATGGGATCATCATTGCGAGTGACAAAGAAGTATCCAAAGAGCGTTTTGCCGGGAAAAAGCTGATCGTTGTCGGTGTTCAGGAAGGGATCCGTCAGCCTGGAAAATTAATACAGCGTATTTTGGACGGAAATGTAACCGTTCACAAAGGAGACATGCCGTCAGCTGATGCCATCAAGAAACAAAAGAAGGAAAAGGAAAACCCGATCTACCGTCACTTGATGAATGGGGTCTCTTACATGATTCCTTTTATTGTCGTAGGCGGACTACTGATCGCTATTTCCTTAGCTTTAGGGGGCGAACCAACGGATGGCGGCCTGGCCATTCCTGAAGACTCGTTCTGGAAACAAATTGAAAGTTTAGGTGCCGCCTCGTTTAGCTTCATGGTGCCCATTTTAGCTGGTTTTATAGCGGTCAGTATAGCCGATCGTCCAGGTTTAGCCCCGGGTGTTATCGGTGGTTATATTGCTGCAAATGGAAGTTTTTACGGAAGTGAAGCTGGCGCTGGATTCATCGGTGGGATTATTGCTGGGTTTCTAGCAGGGTATGTTGTGCTGGGAATTAAGAAAATCAAGGTACCTAAATCCGTGCAACCGGTTATGCCGATCATTTTCATTCCGATTTTTGGTACATTAATTGTCGGAATGCTGTTCATATTTGTGATTGGTGCACCTGTTGCAGGTATTTTCGAAGGATTGACCCAGTGGCTTGAAGGGATGCAAGGCACAAGTTCAATCGTACTTGCTCTTATTCTTGGCGGGATGATTGCCATCGATATGGGCGGACCTTTTAATAAAGTGGCCTTTCTATTCGGAGCGGCCATGATTGCGGAAGGAAACTATGAGATCATGGGACCGATCGCGGTTGCCATTTGTATTCCGCCACTTGGAATGGGACTGGCCACATTTTTGAATAAGAAAAAGTATAATCAAGCTGAACGTGAAACCGGAAAAGCGTCCTTCACGATGGGGTTATTCGGGATTACAGAGGGAGCGATTCCTTTTGCCGCCCAAGATCCTGTTCGCGTGATTCCGAGTATCGTTGTCGGCTCAATGGCCGGATCAGTTGTGGCAATGCTAAGTAGTGTAGGCGACCGTGTCGCCCACGGAGGGCCGATTGTTGCTGTCTTAGGAGCTGTCGATAACGTGCTCATGTTCTTCGTAGCAGCGGCAGTTGGTGTAGTGATAACGGCCTTCATGGTAAACGCTTTGAAAAAAGACGTTGCCCCAGCAAGCGTATCAGCAGGTATAACAACCGATTCTACTTCAAATGGTGAAAATAAAGACTTGGATAATCAACCATCTGAAGAAAAAGAAGAAGCAGTAGAGATCACGAAACTGACTGATATCACAACACCTGAACTCATCGATACCGATTTGACTGGATCGACCCGCGATGAAGTAATTGACGAATTGATTCAAACGTTGGCTGCCGAAAACATATTGAATTCACCAGAACCATTTAAAGAAGCCATTTTGAATCGTGAAAAGGAAAGCACTACAGGACTAGGCATGAATATCGCCATTCCACACGGCAAATCTTCAGCCGTCAAAAAGCCCGCTGTCGTTTTTGGCATCAAACGTGAAGGTGTCGATTGGGATAGTATGGACGGAACGGACGCGAAACTGATTTTCATGATTGCTGTTCCGAAAGAAAGAGAAGGAGACGATCATTTGAAGATTCTCCAAATGCTTTCAAGGCGGTTGATGGATGAGAGGTTTAGGGAAGAGTTGTTGAATGTTTCTACGAAAGAAGAAGCTTATAAGTTGCTGGAAACGATACAGTAGGAAAAGCGAGCAGAGTAGATCTCTGTTCGCTTTTTAGCTTTTTAGAAAAGGGGGAGGTAACTTATCTCTTGGTAATGAGTTAGAAACTCGAATCAATTAGCACTTACATACACCGTGTATTTTTCGAAGGGGAGACCCAAGCTAATTAGGTAAGACATTGAACAAGGAGTCTAGGGACAGACGTTTTTTGGTAACGATCCCTGGAATGAAAAGTCAGGTATTAATTACTGGATCTATTTAACTATTTTTTAATTTTCTGATAATAACTTTGTTTGTTCAGTGGATAAACTAATGAAGTGCAGTTATAATGAAAGTGCTTACATAAAGAGGGAAGATCTTAATGTTTAGAAGGACTTTCCCCTTTAGCTGTAGCAATTAACTATAAAAGGGGGGGCAGAGCAATTTTATAAAGTTGTATCAATTTTTTTGAAAGGAGTTTTAAAATGTTAAAAGTTCTACGAAAACCTGTTTTTTGTGGGTTAGCTTTATCCTTAGTTTTACCACTGGGAGCTGCCGGCACAGCTAATGCTGAAGAGGCAAGTCATTCAGTTAGTGCGCTAGACGTGAAACCTATTGAAAGTAGATACGAAGATTCATTTGAAATAGGAGCTGCAGTGGAGCCTTACCAACTAGATGGAGTTCAAGGGGAGATGCTGAAACGTCATTACAGTAGTATTGTTGCGGAAAATGTAATGAAGCCGATCTCTATTCAACCAGAAGAAGGTCAGTTTAACTTTGAAGAGGCAGATAAAATTGTCCAGTTTGCCAAAGAGAATGATATGGATTTACGTTTTCACAACCTAGTTTGGCATAGCCAAGTACCTGATTGGTTTTTCATGGACAAAAAAGGTAACCCAATGGTTGATGAAACAGATCCTAAACAACGCGAAAAAAATGAAAAACTTTTACTAAAACGCTTAGAAAAACATATTAAAACAGTGGTAAAGCGCTATAAAGATGAAGTAGATGCATGGGATGTTGTTAATGAAGTGATTGATGAAAATGCTTCTAATGACCGAGGCCTGCGAGAGTCTCCATGGTACCTAATCACCGGTACAGATTACATTAAGACAGCTTTTGAGACTGCTAGGAAGTACGCAGGAGAAGATGCGAAACTATACATCAATGATTTCAATACTGAGGTCACACCAAAGAGGGATTACTTGTATGATCTTGTTAAGGATCTATTAGAGCAAGGGGTTCCAATTGATGGTGTCGGTCATCAGGCACATATTCAACTAGGCTGGCCTTCGATTGAAAACATTAGAGAGTCTATAAATATGTTTGCTAGTCTTGGATTAGATAACCAAATTACCGAGCTAGATGTCAGTATTTATGGATGGCCGCCAAGTGGTAAATATAAGTCTTACGAAGAGATACCAGATTGGGTACTTGAGGCTCAAGGAGAGCGTTACAATAATCTGTTTGAACTGTATGAAGATTTAGACGATAAGATCAGTAACGTAACGTTCTGGGGTATTGCTGATAATCATACTTGGCTTGATGACCGAGTAAGTGACGTTGAGGGTGGACCAGGAAAGGATGCCCCTTTTGTATTTGATCCAAATTACAATGTAAAGCCTGCTTATTGGGAGATTATTGATTAATAGTCGTCGAGTCCTTTCCAGGGAGCAAAGATAGTGTAGTAAAGTATCATTTCGATTCACAGGCAAAGGAAAACATGTTTCTTTGGAGAAAAGCAAAGCCGGGTGACTATAAACTGTCCGAGCGGCTTTGCTTTTTTACTTAACCTGCACCAAACTTAGTTCATCCACTGTACAAACTAAGTTACAATTGATACAATGACTTCATGAAAACGATTACTTTAAGGAGGGGAGGAAAGAGTAGCCTTTCGTTTCTACTCTGCTAGATAATGAAAAAACATAAACGTGTTTATATCGTATTAATTACTCTTGTTGCAACGTTGGGTGGGTTATTATTTGGTTATGATACAGCGGTTATATCTGGTGCTGAAGGTTCCTTACAGATTTATTTTGCTGAAAGTTTAGATTTAAGTTCACTTGCACATGGTTTAACTGTATCAAGTGCTTTAATTGGATGTATCATCGGCGGATTATTATCCGGGTATTTTTCTACCCGGTTTGGACGTAAATATACCTTAATCTTGGCAGCCGCTTTATTTTTAATTTCGGCCTTGGGTTCTGCATATCCGGAGTGGCTGTTTTTTACTTACGGCGAACCTAGTTATGCCCTTCTTTTCACGTTTAATCTATACCGTATTATTGGTGGGATTGGTGTTGGACTCGCGTCTGCTGTTTCTCCAATGTATATTGGAGAGATTGCGCCATCACGTATTAGAGGGCGCTTAGTCTCACTGAATCAATTTGCTATTATTTTTGGTATGCTCGTTGTTTATTTTGTTAATTGGGGAATTGCCAGAGGACAAACTTCACAATGGATTAATGAAGTTGGCTGGAGGTATATGTTTGCGTCTGAGGCAATCCCAGCACTTTTATTTCTCCTACTTTTATTTACTGTGCCAGAAACACCAAGGTATTTGGCTTCCCAAAATAAAAACGGAGAGGCGCTGAAGGTTCTATCTAAAATCTATGATAAATCAGTGGCAAAATCCACTTTGGCTGAGATTAATCATTCTTTCGATATGAAAAAAGGGAGATTGTTCTCCTTTGGTGTAGCCATTGTAGTAGTTGGAATTTTGTTATCCGTCTTTCAACAGTTCGTTGGAATCAACGTGGCATTATACTACGCTCCACGTATTTTTGAAAGTATGGGCGCTGGACGCGATGCTTCGATGTTCCAAACAATTATTATGGGATTAGTTAACGTGATCTTTACGGTTATCGCGATTGTGAGTGTGGATAAATTTGGCCGAAAGCCTTTACTAATTATAGGCTCGGTTGGGATGACGGTGGGAATGTTTGGCGTAGCCGGCATGGCTTATGCCAATGCTATAGGAATCGCAACACTCATCTTCATCATTATTTATACAGCTTCTTTTATGATGTCCTGGGGTCCAGTAGTATGGGTGTTAATTTCTGAGATTTTTCCAAATAAAATTAGAGGAAAGGCTGTTGCTATTGCCGTAGCTGCACAATGGGCAGCGAATTACCTTGTTTCCTCCACGTATCCAATGATGATGGAGTTTAGCGGGGGACTAACATATACTTTTTATGGAGTTATGAGTATTCTCTCCGCGTTATTTGTGTGGAAGTTTGTCCCAGAAACAAAGGGGAAATCATTAGAACAATTAGAGATGAGATTGAAAGATGGGAGCGCGAAAGGGAAATTTCAGAAGGCATCTGGGCATTCGAATTAATATTACCCCTTAATAAAGAGCCGTTTATGGTGGACGGCTCTTTACTAATTTTCTAAGTTTAAAATGTTGTTGTGATAAATTTTTCAACCATAAAGCGGGAAGTTCCTAATGAAGTAGAATAAGGGGTTAAAGAAGAAAATGTTATTTCTACTTCCTGTTTATGAAAGTCTAATGTGTTTCGGTTAATCGCCTTCCTGACAGGTTCGTTTAATAGGTTTTTAGCCAGTGCCAAGCGATTTCCGATAACCACTTTCTTGGGATTAAATATATTTAAAATATTACTTACTCCTGCACCGAGGTAATCACCGATTTTCTCGAATAGAACCTTTATCTCAGGGTTTGTTTCAGCCTCCTGGATGAGGGATTCTAGACTAAGTCCCTTAGACGGGCCCAGAGTCTTTTCAGCTTCTAATAATAAAGCTTTTTCAGAAGCATACATTTCCCAGCAGCCTTGACTTCCACAGGAACATTTCCTGCCGTCGATGTCGATCATCATATGTCCTAGCTCCCCGGAATATCCTTCTTCACCTCTATAGATCTTTCCATCAATAATCAGACCCACACCTATGCCAATCCCGGCACTTACGTAGACGATGTTATTTGACATGGAAGAGGAAGAGCTATATTTCTTTTCTCCATAGGCGCCCGCATTCGCTTCATTCTCAACCGTTACAGGGATATCAAATGTATTCTCTAACTCACCCTTTAAATGAACATTTTCCCATCCCAAGTTTGGGGCGAACAGAACCGTCCCTTGATGATTAACAATTCCTGGAACACCTACACCAATCCCGATAATTCCATAAGGGGAGGAGGGGGCATCTTCTATTAACCTTTGTATCGTCTTAATGATGATGGGAAGCACCTGTGCCAGGTCATACACCGAAATACTCTGTCTTTGTTCGGCTACCATTTCTCCATTTAAATTTGTTAATACACCTAAAATATAATTCACCCCTACATTGATCCCAATTGAGTATGCTGCTTTTTCGTTAAAAAGCAGCATAACGGGTCTTCTTCCACCGCTTGAAGACCCTGGTCCATACTCATATATAATCTCGTTATCAATTAACTCTGTCGACAAAGAAGATACTGTACCTTTAGCCATTCCTAGTTTCTTAGCTATAGACGTACGAGATAGAGGGGCATGGTCAATGATGGTTTGCAATATTTCAATCTTATTTTGCGATTTAATGGATTGTTGATACGAAGACATGAATTCATTATCCTCCAAACGATCTGTTCACTTATTTTATTCGTACATTGTATCATAAACTACTTATAATTCAGTGTTTAGTTTACCCGTACACAAATGAATATAACGGGTATTTAATGGAAATGATCGCTAATCCCATAGTTATCGAATGACAAAAATAACCCCAAACTGGACTTTGTTTGGGGTACTCTGCTATTTAGAGATAGATATTAAATAGGACTACTATCTTTATATAGGAAATAATCGAAGTCAGCATACTGGTTTTGCCCAGAGGTGTCTTGGCACTGCATTCCTACAAAAGCTCCAGTGAAGAACCCTCCACCTTCCACGTAATCATCCGACAGTTTATAGGCGTTGAAGGAGATCGGAATCTCGTTCCACGTTTTACCATCGAATGAATAGGAATAAGTATAGGTTGTTGTGTTGACATCTACTCTTAAATAAACGTATTCAACATGCTCCGGAATTTGAATTTTATTAGCAAGAGGCTGGTCAAAAGAAAAATGATCGCAAGTTGTCAGGTCTACTATTCTTGAATTTAACTCCTCGTCCCAAGTAATTTGAAGAGCTGTCCAATTTTTTGTATTATAATAGTTTACTAGGCCAGCTGCCTGTTGAAACGTATTGGGCTCAAAGGATACTTTAGTTTCGGCATAGAACTGGAAGTGCTGCCATCTGCGAGCAACAAAGGCTTGGATGAATCGGGAAGTTAGCGACTCCCTCCCGTAAATTCTTAAATGACTTGGACGTTCTTCGAGAGATACTATCTCGTTATCCAAAGGGATGCGTAGTGATTGGAAATGGTTATTCAATTTATTTGAATTAAAGTCATCCTTTTCATCATAGCCTTTATCCCATTGTACTTCCTCTATCATGGGGCCTTCTATCTCAGAAGAAGGTTGATTTCCCCCTACTACATAAGGCCAATCACTATTCCATTCCAGGCGTTGGATTGCTGTCTCTCTCCCTAGTGGGCAATAACCCCGTGGATCTAAAAGAGCGTCTGTTTCTTTAGGTAGGGGGCGGCCTGTGAGATGAACAAGAAACCATTCGTCTGTATGAGTATGGACAATGGAAGCGTGTCCTGCTTTTTGTAATGGGTTACGTGGGTAAGGCCAGGTTGTTATAAGTGGGTTATCTGGATGAACCTCATAGGGACCTTTGAGGCTGTTGGATCGTGCAATGGTCGCCTGATGTTCAAATTTCGTCCCGCCTTCAGCCGTCAAAAGGTAATAATAGTCGTTCATCTTGTAGATATGTGGAGCTTCAGTGAGCTTCACATCTGTTCCCTTAAAGATGATTTCCGGTCGTCCTACTAATTTTTGCTGAGAAGGGCTATATTCCTGGAGGCTGATCCCATAAAAGTTGTGATGACCAACGCGGTGATCCCAGACCATATTAACTAAGTATTTCTTTCCGTCTTCATCGTGAAACAGGGAAGGATCAAACCCGGAACTATTAAGGTAGATAGGATCAGACCAATCCCCGTCGATACTTTCACATGTAACGAGATAATTATGAGAATCTTTCCATTGACCATCGACGACTTTAACATCTGTATAAATGAGCCAAAATTGTCCGTCATGATAAGATAAAGCCGGGGCCCAGATTCCACCAGAATCAGGATTGCCTTTCATGTTCAATTGGTTTAAACGGTTTAATGGCCTAGAAACTAAACGCCAATTTTTCAAGTCTTTGGAATGGTAGATTCCTACTCCAGGAAACCACTCAAAAGTGGATACGGCAATATAATAATCTTCTCCTGCACGACAAATACACGGATCTGGATTAAATCCAGTTAAAATTGGGTTTAAAATTTTAGACATTTACAGATCTCCTTTTAATAATATTTATTAGCTTGAACTCACAGGTAAGGTGCTTGGAATATTTGATTTCAAAAAGCCTTCAAATGCAAATGCAGCAACTCCTAGTGCGGCGGAATGCGTTGTTAATTTTGAAAAATCTATTTTTAGATCATTTTGTTGGAACCATAACGAGTTATTTTTGGCTTTTGTACGCAGCGGTTGTTCCATCCACTTTTTAGCTTTTGCTATTCTATTTCCAATGATGACTTGTTTAGGATTGAATGAGTTGACGATATTAATGATTCCGACTCCTAAATACTCCCCGAGCGTTTGAAATGCTTGAATGGCGGTTTCACATCCTTCTTCGGCCAGTAGTATCATTGTATCGAGTTCATCTAGTTCACTGGATATGCCCAGTTGCTGCGAGTAACTTTTTAGAGCTTGTTCGGAGGCATATAACTCCCAGCACCCCACGTTCCCGCATCTGCATTTCGTGCCATTGACTTCGATGGTCATGTGTCCCATTTCCCCGGCAAATCCATTTGTTCCTCTGTACAATTGGTCATTTAATATTAAGCCAACACCAATACCGACTCCTACACTGACATATACGATGTCATTCTCATTTATTCCAGAGCCAAACACCTTCTCTCCGTAAGCGCCAGCATTCGCTTCGTTTTCTACAATAACTGGGCAATCATATTTAGCTTCCATTAAACTTTTTAAATTAACTTCCTTCCAACCTAAGTTAGGGGCAAGCAGAATATTTCCAAACTTACTTACCGAACCTGGTACGCCGATGCCAATCCCTACAATACTGTAGCGACTGGCTGGAACATAGGAGATGAGGGAATCTATGATCCCGAATAACTTGTCAATAATATTGTCAAAATCAGAGTTTAGAAGCGGAAGAGAATTCTCGCCGCAAATATCCCCCTCCAAGTCTGTCAGTATGCCAAGGATATAATTAACACCAATATCTATTCCTATTGAATAGCCAGCTTTTTGATTAAAAAGCAACATAACAGGTCTTCTTCCCCCACTTGATTCTCCTGGTCCTTTTTCATAGATTAACTCCTCATCCAAGAGTTCGATAACTTGTGAGGAAACGGTGCCTTTGTTAAGACCTGTCTTATTGGCGATCTCTGCCCGGGAAATGGGGGAGTGCTTTATAATAGTTTCTAAAACTAATGATTTGTTTCCATTCTTAATAGTAAATTGATTCCACGTCCTGTTTTCCATATCATCATTCACTTTCATTATTTTTTCCAATTGTATCACGAAAACCTTTGTTTATCCACTGGACAAACAAAGTTAATTCTGCTAATCTTTTATTAAACATTCTGAAAAGGGTGTCAGGTAAACAATTTATAGGAGGGGAAGTACAGATGAAAAAGAAAGCGATTACAACGCTCTTGTCTTTAGCTTTTATTCTGTTAGCGCTGGTTGGATGTAGTGGAGCTGAGGAGAGCAATTCAGCTTCAGATGGCGAAAAGACGATTGAGTTTATGCATCTGTGGCCTGAAGGAAGTTCAGCTAAGCATAACAAAATTGTGAGTGATATTGTTGCTGACTTTGAAAGCCAAAATGAGGGGATAACTGTTGACGTTGAAGTGCTAAGCAATGAGCAATACAAAGATAAGATTAAAGTATTAGCTACCTCTGATGAACTGCCTGATGTTGGTTTGACTTGGGCTGCTGGATACTTAAAGCCTTACGTGGAAGCCGGACAATTTGCTCCATTAGATGATCTGCTGGAGGGAGAGTTGGCTGACTCCTTCGTTTCGGGTACTACAGAGCCTTATGCGATAGATGGATCGACTTATGGCCTGCCTCTTGAGCTTAATGTTGCCAATATTTTCTATAATAAAGCTATATTTGAGGAGTATGGGCTCGAGGCCCCTGAAACATATGAGGATCTAAAAAATGTAATAACAACGCTAAAAGAAAACGAGGTAGCACCTATTGCCCTTGGAAATAAAGACAGCTGGACAGGTTCCATGTGGTATATGTACTTTGCAGATCGAATTGGTGGCTCTGAAGCATTAACGAAAGCAATTAGTGGAGATGGTTCCTTTGAAGACCCTGCACTTGTTAAGGCAGCTGAAAAAGTACAAGAACTAGCAGACATGGGCGCTTTTATCCGTGGAACGAATGGCATTTCTGACCAGGAGGCCAAAAGTATGTTTATGAATGAGCAGGCAGCTATGTATCTAATCGCAACCTGGGATTTGCCGAACTATACAACAAATGAACAGGTCCCGCAAGAGTTCCGGGATTCTGTTGGCTACTTTAAGTTCCCAACTGTAAATGGAAATGGAGATAAAGATAGCTTTGTGGGCGGACCAGGCGTTGGAATGTTTGTAGCTGAAAACTCTGACGTAAAAGCAGAAGCGAAAGAGTTTGTATCTTTCTTCATTAAGGAGTGGGGCGAAAAATCTGTGAAAGAAGCAGGCGTCATTCCAGCAACAAAAGTTGACGCTGAATCTATGGAGCTGCCTCAAATGTATGTCAATGTATTAAATGATCTGAACAATGCAAGCAACTTAACACTGTTTGCCGATGTTCAAATGAATCCAGATGCCGCTCAAGTTCACTTGGATCAGATCCAGGCTCTATTTGGAGGGGAAGTAACACCTGAACAATTTGCTGAAGCCCATGAGGAAGCTCTCTCAAAACAAGAGTAGAATGATATTACAAAAGAAGAGAGGAAAGGGTAACCCCGCTTATTGGATTATCCTTTTCTTTCCTTAGGGGGAAATGTAATGAACAAAGTCATGTCTAATAAGTGGATGATTGCTATCTATATTCTCCCAGCCCTCTTATTAGTTGGAATTCTGATCTTTATCCCATTAATTCTAACCGCATACTACGGGTTGATGGATTGGAATGGAATAGGGGCCATGGAGTTTATAGGTTTAGAAAACTATATTAATGCGATCCAGGATAAAAACTTCTGGGATAGTGCTCTCCATTCTTTTTTATTGGCAATATTTTCCACGTTAAGCTTGGCAATTTATCTCGCTGTATCTATGATTCTTGCTTCTAAAATAAAAGGGGCGGATTTCTTAAGAAAGATATACCTTATTCCTATGCTGCTATCTTCAGTTGCTATTGCTCAGTTGTGGATTAAGGTTTTTAATCCTACAAATGGTATATTAAATAGAATTTTACTATTCTTTGGAGTTGAAAAACCTCCGATTTGGCTTGCTAATCCTGATATTGTCTTGTATGCAATTTTCATACCTATCCTATGGCAATATGCTGGTTTTTATATTTTGATTTACTATGCAGCATTAAAAAATATTCCTAACTCACTCATTGAAGCAGCAAAGATAGATGGTGCTTCTCCAATCCAAATTGCTTATAAAATTAAACTTCCGCTTATTATGGGAGTTGTAAAAGTGACTATAGTGCTAGCCATTGTTGGTTCACTGAAATACTTCGATTTAATCTATGTCATGACAGGTGGAGGTCCAAATGGAGCTAGTGAGGTAATGGCTTCTTATATGTACAAGCTCGCTTTTAGCACTAATGACTTTGGTTATGGTAGTGCAATTGGATTTCTGCTATTAATTATTACATTAATTGTTACAGTGATTATTCGTAGATTAACGGCTAACGATGAGGAAGTTCAATATTAGAAGGAGGGAGTACCTTTGAATCGTTTGGGATATATTATTCTTTACTTATGTCTTGGGGTAGTCGCTGTTTTTCAAATACTACCGATCATCTGGTTATTTCTATTCTCACTAAAAGGTAATCGGGAGATATTCGCTGGATCACCTTTTGCCTTGCCGAAAGAGTGGAAGTGGGAAAACTATCTTAAAGTTTGGGAGGGTGGTATTGGGACTTACTTTTTTAATAGTGTCTGGATTACCGTCGTAGCTATTGTCTTCACATCACTTTTTGCCAGTATGGCTACCTTCGCTATTACAAGGATGCAGTGGAAATTTAACAAATTCGTACTTGGGTTGTTCATGGTAGGTTTAATGATACCGATTCATTCTTCGATCATACCGTTGTTTAGCATGTTTTTAAATGTAGGTTTAATCGACAACCCATGGTCAATTGTAATCACTTATACCGGGTATAACTTGCCTATTACCATGATGATTTTACTTGGTTTTTACTATACATTGCCACGTGAAATTGAAGAAGCAGCCGTGATTGATGGTTGTTCCATTCATAGAATGTTTTTTAGAATCATCTTACCGATGACCACTCCCGTCCTATCAACGATTGTGATTATTAATATGATTTATAACTGGAATGAATTTGTATTTGTTAATACGTTTATCAGCTCGGACAAATACAAAACACTCACAGTTGGGATACAGAACTTCATCGGGCAATATATGACCGATTGGGGAGCTATTGGTGCGACACTAGTCATAAGCTTATTACCTATTTTGATAGCTTTTATTTTCTTTAGTAATAAAGTAGTTGAAGGAATTTCATCTAGTGCGGTGAAAGGGTAATTCTCCCTCTTGGTTCCTAAGAATCATTTGATGCAGAGGGAGCTTGCATTTTACTAACATTTCGAAATGCATGAAGACTTAGCCACATCGTTACGAATGAATAACTGCTTATACCAAATATGAACCCTAGAGCGGGTAGATATCTCATAATGATAAACAGGGAAATGAGAGAGATAATGATCAGTAAACTTTGAATTGGGCTGATTAGCATAATGAGGAAAGAGTTTTTAAGTGTTTGTAAAATAGTAAGATCATAATGTACAAATACTGGGAAAGTATAGAAAATAAATAATACTGAAATAAGCATGAAAGAGAATAAGGGGATGTAAGTCCAAGTAAATATACTGCTTAATTGAACATAGTAAATGTCTATACTGATCAGAGAAACAATGATCAAGACAAAGGCACCTAAAAGGTTACTTTTCCAAAATTCAGTTTTGTAATAGTGAATAAACGATTTGAACAAAGGCGTATGATCTTTGCCTAAAATCCAATTTCGGATGATAGAGAACACGGCAATCGTAGAAGGAAATATACCAAAAATTCCTAAACCAGCGATGGTGAAAACGATCCATAAAACTTGTAAGAAAGCGAATCGCGTCACCCATTCCATTATTCTATATAACTGACTTCCAAAGAGATTCATAGAAAAATCGTGCTCCTTTTAAGTTGATCACTTAGACATGAATCATTATACACAAAAAAATGAAACAGTAAAGATTACTTACCCCAGGTAGACTACGATATTATTTAAAAATTCAGGAGGTATTACGAATGACATACTTTACTAACATTAATCGCATTCAATATGAGGGACCCAAATCGACTAATCCATACGCGTTCAAATTTTACAATCCAGAAGAAAAAGTAGGGAATCAAACGATGGAGGAATTTCTACGCTTCAGCGTTGCCTACTGGCACACCTTTACAGAGGACTTATCTGATCCTTTTGGTGTTGGCACAGCTGTACGGTCGTGGGATAAATACGAGGGGATGGATCTAGCTAAGGCTCGAGTGGAAGCGGCCTTTGAATTCTTCGATAAGATGAATGTTCCTTATTTCTGCTTTCATGATGTGGATATCGCCCCTGAAGGAAGCAATTTAAGAGAATCGAATCAAAACTTGGATACAATTGTAAGCATGATTAAGGATTATATGAAAGATAGTAAAACGAAACTTCTATGGAACACGGTAAATAACTTTACCCATCCACGCTTTGTCCATGGGGCAGCCTCATCAAATAGCGCCGATGTTTTTGCCTATGCTGCAGCCAAAGTGAAAAAGGGCCTCGAAATTGGAAAGGAGTTAGGTTCTGAAAACTATGTATTCTGGGGTGGACGTGAAGGTTATGAGACGCTTTTGAATACAGATATGAAGCTGGAACTTGATAATCTAGGCCGATTCTTCCATTTAGCGGTTAATTATGCGGACGAAATCGGGTATGACGGTCAATTTCTTATTGAACCGAAGCCTAAGGAGCCAACAACGCATCAATATGACTTTGATGTTGCTTCTGGCTATGCCTTTTTACAAAGATATGATCTTCAAGATCGTTTTAAATTTAATATTGAGGCCAATCATGCAACGCTTGCGGGGCACACGTTTGAACATGAACTTCAATATGCACGTGTGAATGGGCTGTTAGGATCTGTGGATGCCAACCAGGGCCACCCCCTTTTAGGTTGGGATACGGACGAATTTCCAACCGATCTATACGCAACGACGCTTGCTATGTATGAAATTATTAAAAACGGCGGTCTTGGTCATGGAGGACTGAACTTTGATGCAAAGGTTCGTCGTGGATCCTTTGCACCCGAGGACTTGTTCCATGCTCACATTGCAGGTATGGATAGCTTTGCTGTTGGATTTAAGGTTGCTCAGAAATTATACGATGACCGTGTGCTGGAGGAGATCATTGAGGAAAGGTACGATAGTTTTGGCAGAGGGATTGGAAAAGAAATTGTCGAGGGAAAAGCTAATTTTCATTCATTAGAAGACCATGCTCTGAAGTTAGATGCAATTCCACAAAAATCAGGCCAATTGGAAAAAATTAAATCTACCTTAAACCAGTATTTGTTGAGGGCCTATGCAGGGGAATGATGACAGTGAAACACGTAATCGGGATTGATTTAGGAACGAGTGCAGTGAAGCTTTTGCTTGTGGATCAGAAGGGAGAAATTAATTATGAGGTTTCAAAACCCTATCCATTGATTCAAGAGAAACAAGGATACAGTGAACAAGACCCGAATGACTGGGTCGAGGCGACCTTGAAAGGTATAAAACAGCTGCTGCGAGAAGGTCCTTGTTCATCTGAGGAGATCGAAGGAATCAGTTTTTCCGGACAGATGCATGGTCTGGTACTAATGGACGAACAGGGCCAACCATTACGAAATGCGATTTTGTGGAATGACACGAGAACGACAGCTCAGTGTCAGCAGATCTATGAAACTGTCGGGGAGAAGCGGTTACTAGAAATTACGAAAAACCAAGCTCTTGAAGGGTTTACGTTACCGAAAATTTTATGGGTGAAAGAGCATGAACCCCGTGTTTACGAGAAAGCAAGTACGTTTGTGTTACCGAAAGATTACTTGCGATACAAACTAACGGGTGAACTGGCTATGGACTATTCAGATGCAGCCGGGACGTTGTTATTGGATGTAGAGGCAAGTGAGTGGAGCGTAGAAATAGGCAAGGCACTCGAAGTCGATCGTGAGCTTTGCCCTCCGTTAGTCGCTTCTTATGATCAAACGGGGAACATTCTGCCACATGTAGCCGATGTGACGGGATTAGCTACAACTACGAAAGTCTTTGCTGGAGGCGCAGACAATGCTTGTGGAGCCATAGGATCGGGCGTTCTAGAGCAAGGGAAAACGCTATGTAGTATTGGCACATCAGGAGTTATTCTCTCTTATGAGTCAAGCAATCGTAAAGACTTTGGTGGTAGGGTACATTATTTTAACCACGGAGCTCCTAATGCTTATTATACGATGGGAGTGACCCTCGCGGCTGGTTATAGCTTGAGCTGGTTTAAAGAGGTATTTGCCAGTGATGAAAGTTTTGAAGATTTTGTTCAAGATGTAGAGACGATTCCACCAGGTTCAAACGGTTTATTGTTTACCCCTTATGTCTCAGGAGAAAGAACACCACATGCGGATGCTATGATCCGCGGCAGTTTTATAGGAATAGATAGCTCACACAGAAGAAAAGACTTCGTGCACGCCGTTATGGAAGGCATCACTTTCTCCTTAAATGAATCAATTGAGATTTTTCGGCAAAATGATAAGAAGGTTGATACGATCGTATCAACCGGCGGGGAGCAAATAATGAGTACTGGCTACAGATGCAGGCCAACATTTTCAATGCCGATATCATTAAACTAGCAAGTGCACAAGGGCCAGGAGTTGGCGCAGCCATGATCGCTGCCTATGGATGTGGCTGGTTCGGTACGCTGCAGGAATGTGCCGATCATTTTTTAAAGATTGATCAGAAATATACACCACAAAAAGATAAAGTACGCGAATATGAAGAACTGTTTGAAATTTATAAGGATGTCTATCATCAGACAAAAACCCTAAATAAACGATTAGCTCCTTATCGTGAATAAATGCACAAGTTTGCTTCCTTATGTTATGTAAAGGACTAGACTTTTAAATTGGAAGGTGGCAAAAATGAAATACAATCAACTGGGTACTACCGATCTGACTATTAGTGAGCTAAGTTTCGGTACATGGGCTATTGGTGGGAGTTGGGGCAAAACAGATGACCGTGAAGCGTTAGAGGCACTTCAAACAGCTATGAAAGCTGGTGTGAATTTCTTCGATACGGCGGATGTTTACGGCATGGGTCATAGTGAGGAATTATTGGCTGAAGCCACTAAAGGGAAAGAACAGGATATTCAAATTGCGACTAAATTTTGTCGGCAGGGAAATATCAATGAGCTACAAACATACTCCATGGAACAAGTATCGAATTATTTAGAAGACAGTCTTAAACGACTGAATCGAGATCATGTGGACCTTTACCAAATTCATTGTCCTCCACTTGAAGTTTTAAAAGAGGGCTCGGTCTTTAGGGTGCTAGAAAAACTAAAACAACAAGGTAAACTCCGTTATTATGGGGTTAGCGTGGAGTCAGTTGAAGAAGGAATGTATGTACTTGAACATACTAATGCTAGTTCACTGCAAGTAATTTTTAACATGTTTCGGCAAAAGCCGTTAGATAAACTATTCCCTGCAGCTATGGAAAAGGGAGTTGGGATTCTAGCACGGGTACCTTTAGCCAGTGGGCTGTTAACAGGAAAGTTCAACCATGAGCATACGTTTGAGGAAGATGACCACCGTCATTTTAATCGTAATGGAGATGCTTTTAACGTCGGGGAAACATTTGCTGGCTTAGATTTCGCAAAAGGAGTTGAGTTAAGTAAAAAACTTGATTGGATTGGAGGAGATCGTGGAAACATGGGAAGAGCAGCCTTAAAATGGGTTATGCAACAAGAGGCCGTAACGAGTGTCATTCCCGGTTTTCGTAACAAGAGCCAGGTAGAAGACAATCTTCAGGCATTGAATGTCAAGCCCTTTTCAACACAAGAATTGCAACAGCTGCAACAATTCTACCAACAGGAAGTACACGATTCCATTCGAGGAGTGTATTAAAAAGATCAAGATGATGGACTAAAAAGACAGGAGAATGACTCCTGTCTTTTTAGTTGGTTTCAAACGTGAAAGATGTTTGTTGCGAATAAGGCTCATCTGTCTTTAAAAGGATAGATGGAAATCCATTGTGATGGAGGGAGGCAGGAGCAGCCTGTGTTTCAAAACAAACGCCTAAATATTTTTCGGAACGTCTGCCTGCTAATTGATGCTCACTTGTTAAGTTGTTTGACGTGTACATCACCATTCCAGGTTGGTCTGTGTTTATGCGCATAACACGGCCGCTTTCATAATCCTTTACGACAACTGCCTCTTGCTTCTTTCGATCAAAAAGAAAATAATGATCATACCCCGATCTAGCAAGGAGATTTTGTTTGAAATTAGAATGTATTCCAGATGTTAAGGACCTTTCTTGTCTAAAGTCAAAAGGAGTGTTCTCCACAGGTCTAATTTTTCCTGTTGGTATAAGAGATTCATCCAACTCTACGAATTTATTACTATCAACCAAGACCCGATGTTTATGAATTGTACGTTTGAGATTTCCGCTTAAATTAAAATAAGTATGATTTGTTAGAGCAAGGGCTGTGTCTTTGTCACTCGCAGCTTGATAATCTATCGTTAGCTGATTAAAGTTATTTAATTGATAGGTCACCTCAACCAAAAGATTGCCAGGATACCCACCCTCCAAATCAGGACTTTCATACATGAATTTAACACCGACCGAACTGCTTGTTTGGAAAGAATGAGCCTTCCAAACTTTCGTATGAAACCCTTTAGGGCCCCCGTGTAAATGATTGGTCCCCTCATTGGCAACGAGAGGATACTTTTTTCCTTCAATTGTAAAAGAGGAGCCATCAATCCGACCTGCGACCCTTCCAATAATCGCTCCAAAAAATTTGGATCGTTTCTGTAGTCCTCATCGTTTTCATAGCCGAGCACTACATTTTCAATAAGTCCGTTCTGATTAGGGACAAGGATTTCAGTAATAATACCACCGTAGTTTAATGCGCTGACAGACATTCCCTGATCATTGGCCAAGGTAAACTTCTTCCATCCATTTTTTGAACATTCTTCACTGATTTGCATATACATGTCTCCAGTCTTGATATCTGTTATCGTCTCTGAATAAGCTAGTAGACTCTGTTCACTTTTTGCTTGAAGCAAAGTCATACCTAGATGTTTAAAATGTCCCCGTATGACTTCATTTTTTTATTTCGTTACTTCTTCCTTCAATGAGTCAAGTACTTCTTAGAATCTACCGTATCAATCAAATTCATTGCTCTTTGTTTGATTTCTTCATTTTGTACTTCATCATATAAAGGATGATAATTCTATTCAACCATCTGTACGGTTAAGATCATTCTTATTTAAAATTTATTTACATATATATGGAATAGGTTACTATAAGTATAGAATGTTATTCATAGAAAATATAGTGCTTTCCAATGATTGAGAGGGCAAAGCATCTGTTAAAAAGAGGGAGGGGAAGACATGTACAAAAAAGTAATCGAACCACGAGTCTCAGAGACAGACGGGGTTGGACACATCAACAATACGACGATCCCTATATGGTTTGAGGCGGCACGAAATGATCTATTCAAACTCTTTAATCCAGACAGTTCCTTCACAAATTGGAAAATGATCATTCTTAATATGAACGTAGATTATTTGAGTCAAATCTATTTTGGAAGAAACGTAACTGTACACACATGGGTTAAAAGAATCGGAAATTCAAGTTTGGACTTATATGAAGAGTTATGGCAGGGTGATCGGTTATGTGCGAGAGGGACAGCGACTTATGTGAACTTCAATCAGGAAAATCAGAAATCCGAACCTATAACGGATAGTATTAGAAGGCAGTTGGAGTCACATTTGTACGAAGGGGAGGAATCAATAGAGTGATAGGATATAACTGAATATGTAATTTGTAAGCGGATTCATTAACTTATCCAGAGAACCTATCGTTAATTGTTTTTAAAATAGAAAGGAGCGATGATTTTATGTATTCATTTATATCCCCACAAAATATCTACCATGGTGAACATTCAATAAAAAATCTAGAAACGATTACTAAAAGCTTGAGTGCCAAAAAAGTATTTGTGTTAACGGATCCGATATTAAAAGAACTTGAAGTCATTAACCCTATATTATCTATACTTGAAGAAAATGAAGTGGAATTTTATCTATCCACCAACGTAGTACCCGAACCGTCAGTTGAAGTTGGAAATCGAGTTGTTGAAGAGGTCAGAAGTCAAAAGCCGGATCTAGTCATTGGAATTGGCGGAGGCAGCGCACTGGATTTAGCAAAGGCTTCGGCAGTACTTGCGGCTAATGCTGGTCGTGTGGAAGATTACTTGAACCTAACAGGTGAAAGGCAATTGAAAGAAAAGGGTATTCCTACCGTGTTGGTCCCGACAACTGCAGGTACTGGAGCTGAGGTTACAGATATTTCCGTATTTTCCCTCGCGGACTCAAAAGATGTCATTACACATGAATTCCTGCTAGCTGACTATGCGATTGTAGATCCAGTTTTGACCTATACTCTTCCGCCAAAAGTTACAGCAGCAAGCGGTGTGGATGCTCTAACACATGCTATAGAAGCATTTACATCTGTCAACGCAACACCACTCACAGATACTTTAGCATTAGAGGCTATGCATCGGATTGTAGGAAATCTAAGAAGTGCTGTTTGGAATAAAAAAGCATATGAAGCCAGAAAAGAAATGTCACTAGGCAGTCTTATGGCGGGGCTTAGTTTTTATAACGCAGGAGTAGCTGGAGTACACGGACTAGCCTACCCACTTGGAGGGTTATTTAAAATCCCACATGGTGAATCTAATGCTGTACTTTTACCATATGTCTACCATTATATCTGGCCTTCGTGCCTGGACAAGATGTACGGCTTAGGTGAAGTGTTCTCGATATCTTATGAAGGGAAAGATAAAAGACAAGTTGTGCTGGAAGTAGTGCAAGCCCTTTATGAATTAGTAGAGGATGTGGGTCTGCCAACATCTTTATCGGTGTACAATATAACAAGGGAAGATGTTGAGAGATTGACACAAAATGGGCTAAAACAGACAAGGTTATTAGCTAGAAGTCCTATGCCATTTGGTGAAGCGGAAATCCGCAATGTTTATCGGCATGCATGGAATGGTTGGGGCAACAGATGGTAAGCAGCTTCGTTGATTGAGAAGACCCCTTATGAGAATCACGATTAAGTTTTAAAAGAATCTATCATGAAAATGGTTAGTAGCGATGGATACGGAGGATAAAACAACTGAAGAATTAGCGAAGCCTGGGTGGAAGCAAACCAGGACAAGGTTAACGAGTGGCTAGGTAAATAGATGACTTGTTCGAGAGTATCCTATATGGAGAGAGTTCATTGTGAAGCAATGCTTAAATTGTTTCGCGATGAACCTTTTTGACTTTGGGGTCCTCATTAGGACATGAATGACTTTCATTAGCTGCTCACTTCTTTCTCCACTTACCCAGATATTTCTTCCGATACTTGCTATCTTCTACTGTATCCACTAACTCCAACGCTTTTTGTTCGATTTCTTCATCTTTCACTACATCATATAAGTGCCGCAAACCTTGAATAATGTCACTTCGAATCAAGGTATAATTCTTTTCATTTTCACAGTTTCGAAAACGCTCCACAAGATGATCGACCACCACCTCCCTTAGCTTAGGACCAGCTAAACCTACTTTCCAAATGGCTTGCAGGCTGTGTCTTGCAGTAACAAACTTCGGATCCTTCGTGACTTCCCATACGGCTGGAAAGTCTTCAAGCATTCTCTGAGATGGGTCACTTTTTGATAAGTTAGCGAGGAATTGGGCAGCCCTTGATCGCTGATGATGATCGGGGTGGGTTAGGTCTCCTTTGAGCTGATCCCACACTTCATAAGCCCAATTTACCTGTTCATTGGTAGCTTCCATAATATTGGTATAAGCCTCGTATTGAATGTTCTTATCTTTTGATTTTAGATTTTCAAAATATATTTGGGTGTTCTTGTCCATTGAACTCACCTCTTTAGAAGAAATCTTTGAAAAGTTTCAGCTGAGGGGGAGTGTAACGTTCGAGGAAGAAAAAGTTGTGAACTTTGGCATTCATGTGATTGGAATTTATCCACGACAAAGAGGGTGTTTAATTTATTTTATCTTCTTTTTCAAGGTGAATATTTCTTGTTCATTCTCCCAAGTCTTGTTTGAAAGAAATTCAACATGTTCTTCAATCTTTTCAAAACGTTCATTTGTTTCTTTTCGAAAGTTTCTCATTTCTTGCTGAAAGCCCATCGAATCTTCTTTAAAGCTTGTCATCTCTTGCTGAAAGCCCATCGAGTCTTCTTTAAAGCTTCTCATTTCTTGCTGAAAGCCCATCGAGTCTTCTTTAAAGCTTGTCATTTCTTCTTTAAAGCTTGTCATTTCTACTTTAAAGCTTCTCATTTCTTCTTCAAAGCCCAACATATCCTTCTTAAAGCCTGTCATTTCTTCTTGAAATTTTTCTGCTGTTTCTTGATTTGACTTAACTTCTTTGTGCAGCTCTTTGATTGCTTGTAAAATTTCCTTTTCCACTATGATTCCTCCTCCCATTCTTACTCCATCTATTATAACAAGAAAAAAGAGAAGAGACCATTTTTATATCAAGGGGAAGACCATGAATGTTTCTTAGTAGTGGGTCATAAACATGCTCATTCATGTCACCCATAGAATGGCTATTTTTAATAAAGGTGAAGTTTCCCTCCGTGTCCTAATAAGGTTTTCCCCTTTAAATCGTACTAATATACTTGGTATTACACGTCGTGTATAATATTGAGCAGTTCAAACAGGTGTGCTTTGTACAGTGATGGAACGCACATACTAATTGTACTTGTTGAAATAGAAAACAACAGCTGAGAGGTGAACTAAATGAAAAAACAAGAGGGTAATACTAAATTATCCAAGCTCTTAAATGGAATTGAACGGGTGGGCAATAAATTACCCGACCCTTTTATACTATTTGTTTATTTGGCAGTCGGCGTTATTATTTTATCATGGATTATTTCCTTATTTGATGTCACTTTTACGCTGCCAGGTAAAGAAGAAGAAATGGCCATAAAAAACTTAATTTCTGGTGAAGGTCTTCAGTACATGTTGACGTCGATGCTAGATAACTTTGTTGGATTTAAGCCACTCGGCATTGTACTAGCGATGATGCTCGGGATTGGTCTAGCTGATAAAGTCGGCTTAATTGAAACATTTATTAAAAATACGATTTTAAAAGCACCAAAACCGCTCATTACCTATGCGGTCATTTTCACAGGAATATTAGGGAACCTCGCTGCGGATGCCGCGTTTGTTATTGTTCCTCCATTAGCGGCAATGGTTTTCTATAACGTGGGACGCCACCCATTAGCAGGACTTGCTGCCGGGTTTGCTGGGGTAGGATCTGGTTTTACGGCAAACATCCTCGTTACCAACACGGATGCTGTTTTATCAGGTATTTCTTCCGAGGTTATGCAAACACTTGATACGGCAGTTACCGTTACCCCAGTGGATAACTGGTATTTTATGATTGCATCAGTTGTTGTTCTATCGGTAACAGGGGCATTGATTACAGAAAAGGTAGTTGAGCCACGTCTTGGTGTCTATCAAGGAAATGTACAAAAGGAATTTGAGGATACCACACAAGTCGAAAGAAAAGGCCTTCGAAATGCAGCTATAGCCAGCCTAATCTATATTGGCTTGCTCGTACTTGCTATATCTTTGCCGAACTCAGCACTTAGGAACGAACAGGGAGGACTTGTTCCATCGCCATTTCTTGATGGAATTGTCCCGATCATTATGCTCTTCTTTATTACCGTTGCCGTCGCATACGGTGTGACGGTGAAGAAAATTGAATCCACCCGATCCATTGCTAAATTTATGGGGGAAGCGATGAAGGACATGTCCGGATTTATCGTCCTCATCTTTGCAGCCGCACAGTTCATCGCCTACTTTGAATGGACGAATATCGGATCATGGCTAGCTGTAAGCGGAGCCGAGTTTCTTGAGTCGGTAGGTGTGACCGGAATTGTAGTCGTCATAGGCTTCGTATTCCTAACAGCCCTGCTCAATTTACTCGTCTTCAGCGGATCAGCACAATGGGCACTAGAAGCCCCGATCTTCTTGAAAATGTTCTATTTCCTTGGTTATCATCCAGCATTTATCCAGGCTGCTTATCGTATTGCAGACTCATCAACAAATATTATTACTCCGATGAACCCATATATTATTATCGTGTTAGCATTCATGAGGGAATATGACAAAAAGGCGGGCTTAGGTACGTTGATTGCTCTGATGCTGCCATATAGTGTGACTTTCTTGTTAGTATGGATCGTCTTGTTATTAGCTTTTGTATTCCTAGGTATTCCGTTTGGCCCTGGTGTTGAAGTGTATTTATAGTGCACAGTTAAAACTGCCTTTTATGTATTTGTTACATTTGAATGGCGGCTGGATCCTTGCAAAGAAGGGGGAGAGGCCAGCCGCTGCCTCGACCGAGTGTTCTCGCACTCGGTCTCTTTAAATTAATGGTTCACCTACCCCAAGTTAGTTGATGACCAGTATGCTGAAAAATGTAAAATTATACCCGTGTACATATGTCTATGATAAACCTATTATTGGAAAAACTAATGCAATCGCCCTTTCAATACATGACTTTATACATACTCTGGTTAAGAAGGGGGTGTAATAATGAGTGGATATGCAGGTGGAGGATTTGCTTTAATTGTCGTCCTCTTTATTCTATTGATCATCGTTGGAGCTGGTGGATTTGTCGGCGGCTTCGGTGGTGGATACGGTGGTTATTAATTTCGAGAAAAAGGTGTCAGGATCTCAGGCACCTCCTTATAAAACCGTATGAGGTTGCTAATTAACTTTTTTAAGAAGGCTGACGGGAACTCTCGTCAGCCTTTTGTTTAGGTAATTTTCACTATTGGGCATTGACTTTTATAAAAAGGGAGCACAGTAGATGCTCCCAAAGATATTACTGATTATATGCCGCATATAAAAAAGACAAATAACGGTTAAATGAAATCGAAGTCTCATTATGTTTGATGATGATATAAGGTTGTTTACGAACAAAGGATTCTCTTGACTGCATTGAAAATTTCATCAAATCATCAAAAGATGGCCTTGTGACAAGGTTAGACAGATAGGCTGATTGGTTGGATCCCGTATTTCTCCTTTTGTTTAGGGCCGTAATGATTTGTTCAGCTGTTCGTTTGCCTAATCCATGCCCGAAAAACATGCCATCACCGAGAACAACAGCATTTTCTCCCCTCCACTGTGGGGTTGTGGGATCAAAGTCTGGGTTTTCAAAATAGACAACATCCCCTGGCAAAAAGTTAGGAATGTATGTGGAATGTATTCCAAGGTCGGGGTCAGAATGCCAGCTGTATATATAGATGTCTGGGAATAACTGATTAAAAGAAGTCTCCCCAATAACATTTAAAACGGCATGGTAATAGATGATGACCATGGCCCCTGCACATTCGAAGGCGTATTCTGAGCTGTTCACATAAATATCTTTTATCGCCTCAGAGGGCTTCACCCCTTCCTTTAGCCTGAATCCACCAGAATCCGTCAAATTCCAGTAACGAGGGTTACAACGAGATTTAGCAAAAACGGCAAATTGGACACTGCTACGCTTCATAGATACTGCACTTAATAAAATATTTTTTCGTAATTCAAGTTCAAAAGACAATTCGTCTATAGAGGAGTAGGAATATACGACCGGATCTTCCTTCATCCATCGAATGATCATACTTTCGATCCCATTAGACGGCCACATGTCACTTTGTTGAAAGGGCGAACCTGATAGCTGAATCATACTATACCTCTTTCCATGCTTAAGAATTTATAAATTAGCCTATGCCAACCACCCCTTCAGTGTTTATCTCACAAATAAAGCAACTGTTCTTAGTTTAATCGATTTTCCCCAAGGAGCATTTTTTGCTTGCTCCCTCACATAATCGTTCGACTAAAGCATTACTTACTTTCTGTCTTATGCAGAAAGGTAATTTTTTTGAATCAAGGTTGTGGTTTCATAAGCTATTCGAAAGGATCACATCCCTTAGCTAATAAGTGTCTACTAGAAAGCAATAAGGGTTATAGATAAATATGAAGCCGTTTAATTTTGGTAACCCGACCGTAGATGCATCTACATCTGCAGTGTTTTCTATTATCGCAAAGGAACACATCATTTAACAAAAGTGAACATTAATTAACGATAATTTATTGACCAATGGTTGATAAGGTATTATAATGTAACGAAATCGAACATAAAATAACAAGGATGAACAATATGCTGCAATTAGAAAGACGTCAACACATTATGAATAAGCTCGGAGTACAAGGAACAGTTCATATTGAACGAATTGCATCAGACTTGGGAGTATCCAGTATGACCATAAGGCGTGACTTGGCTTCCCTGGAAAAAGAGGGAAAGCTTGTACGCTCTCACGGTGGAGCCATCCTTCCTGAAAGAATGGCTCAGGAAATCCCTTATCAAACTAAACTCTCAAGTTATAAGGACGAAAAAGAGCTCATCGCAAAAAAAGCGGCTGAAATAATTCCTGCGAATGCAAAGGTTTTGTTGGATTCTGGAACAACGAATCTTGAAATCGCAAAGTTAATCAAGACGCGCGATGATTTGCTTATCGTAACGAATGACGCCAAGATATCCATGGAATTGTTGAACTCAGACTCTGAAGTGATTTCCACAGGTGGTAAACTTCAGAAAGATATTGGCGCATTTATGGGGACTCATGTACAAACGCTATTAAAGCAAATCAGAGTAGATATGGTGTTTTTAGGAGCTAATGCTATCGATTTGAATGGGGATATATCCACGCCTTCTATGGAAAAGGCTCTCATTAAAAAATTGATGTTGGAAAGCGCTACGATGAAATGGGTAGTAGCAGACCACAGTAAATTCAATCGACGAGCTTTTGCTCACGTGTGTCACTTGAGTACAATTAATGGAATTATTACAGATAACCAACTCGAACAAGACGATCGAAAGAAATTAGAACAAGAGACAAATCTTTATTAGGGAGGTGAACAGAATGGATGTAGTTGTTGTGTGTGATGACTTAACTGGTGCGAATGCAACCGGTGTCAAACTAACAAAAAAGGGGCTGAAGACTGCGACCGTTGTACATGGACTTCCTGTCCCCGAGAGTGGTTATGATGCTCTTTGTTTGGATACAGATAGTAGATATGTATCAGAGGAGCAAGCGCGCTCCCGTGTGAAAAGTGCTCTTGAATCCATTGAAAGTAATGGAAGGGCTAGAGTTTACAGCAAGAGGATTGATAGTACATTAAGAGGGAATATCGGAGCTGAAATAGAGGAGATGCTCGATTTTTCTGGTGAAAATTCAGTAGCAATTGTGGTGTCCTCTTTTCCTGAATCCGGAAGAAGTACTGTGGGGGGATACTTGTTAGTCGATGACGTTCCTCTACAGGAAACAGATGTAGCGAAGGACCCTGTCAGTCCGATCAAAACCTCTAAGGTAAAAGAAGTGATTCAAAATCAAACCAACCTCTCTATTAGTTCTATTGGTCTGGATATTGTAATGGAAGGACATGAATCTCTGGCAAGATCTCTGAAAAAACTAAGTTCGACATATAGGGTCATTTGTATAGATGCAGTAACTGATGAACATATTGACATGATTGCTAATGTAGTTAAAGAATGCTCACACCCAGTTGTAACCGTTGACCCTGGGCCTTTCACTGCAGTTTATTCAAGTAAGTATTTGGGTGGAGGAAAAAAAGATAAAAAGTACTTAGTTACAGTCGGGAGTGTCACTTCACAAACAGGTCAACAATTAGATTATTTCATCAATAAATGGAAGGTTAAACCGATTTATGCCAAACCTAAGGAGCTTGCTACCTTTAAGGAGAAGTGGCAGAAGGAAGTCGATCGTGTGGTTGCAACAGTGGAGAAACAAGCCGTCCAGGCAAAAATCATCTTAGTCACCACCTATCACCCGGGGCAGAAGCGTCTTGATCTAGCGGAAATTGCTGAAGCCGAGAATACGACGGAAGAAGGATTAGCTAAGAGAATTACCGATGGACTGGCTTCCATCAGCAGAAGAGTTTTGGAAAAGAATAAAGAAGACTTTGCTGGGTGTTATTTGAGTGGTGGTGATGTTACGGCATCTGTATGTTCGATCACGAGAGCACAAGGAATTGAACTTGCGGATGAGGTTATTCCCTTAGCTGCTTACGGAAAATTCGTAGGTGGGTATTTAGATGGTATGAATGTCATAACTAAAGGGGGAATGATTGGAGATAAGAAAACGCTCAGTACTTGTATGAACTATTTGGTTTCAGTAACTCATTAATATAGAGAGGAAGATTTATATGGAAAACACGGAAAACAAATCAATTATCGTAATACCAATCGGAGACCCGGCAGGAATCGGGCCAGAAATTGTCATAAAGTCGCTAGCAGAAAAAGAAATCTATGAAATCTGTAAACCTATCGTTGTTGGAGACCGTGACGTACTTGAGAAAATCATGGACGCAGTTGACGTGCACTTGGAAGTGAACGTTGTTAATAAATCCTCCCAAGGCAATTATCAATTTGGCACAATCGACTTGATCAATCTCGATAATATTGACATTGAGAAATACGAGATGGGTATTGTCTCCGGAATGTGTGGACAAGCCTCTTATGAGTACATTCAGAAGGCAATCCAAATGGTACAGGACGGGGAAGCGGGGTCGATCTGTACACCACCGATCAACAAGGAGTCCCTTCAAGCGGGAAAAGTGCCTCACATCGATCATACAGCGATGCTTTCAGCGTTCACTAATTCAGAAGATCCTATGACAATGTTTGAAGTGAATGACCTAAGAATATTCTTTTTGACTCGTCATTTATCGTTGAAAGATGCTATCGGGGAAATGACAAAAGAAAGAGTACACACTTACCTTAACCGATGTAAAGGTGCGTTGGAGCTATTAGGAATTGAAAGTCCTAAATTAGCACTTGCAGGGTTAAATCCTCATTCAGGTGAAGGTGGTCTATTTGGAAGAGAGGAAATAGATGAGTTAGTACCAGGTATCGAAGCTGCCCGACAAGATGGTGTAGATGTAACAGGTCCAGTTCCGGCTGACTCTGTATTTCACCAGGCACTTCATGGGAAATATGATGCTGTACTGTCCCTATACCATGATCAAGGGCACATTGCTGCAAAAATGGCAGATTTTGAACGTACCGTGTCTCTTACCAATGGACTCCCATTCTTAAGAACTTCAGTCGATCATGGAACGGCATTTGATATTGCAGGTAAAGGAATTGCGAGCTCAGTAAGTATGGTTGAAGCAATTAAAGCTGCTGCAAAATATACTCCATATTTCAACAAATAAATAAAATTTTCGAGGAGGGAAGTAATCATGGAAGCACCAGGTGGTCAAATAATCTTAGGACTTGTTATTGGTGTAGCATTATTAGTGTTCCTAGTAATGAAAACAAAGATTCACGCGTTCATAGCTCTGATTATTTCTGCTTCTGTCATCGGATTGATTGCGGGGATGACCCCGCCTTCCGTTGCAGAAGCCATCACAACAGGCTTTGGAGGAACACTTGGCTCAATCGGTATCGTTATCGGATTTGGAGTTATGTTAGGGCGTGTCATGGAAGTAGCCGGTGCATCTGAACGGTTAGCCTATTCTTTCGTAAAAATGCTAGGTAAGAAAAGGGAAGATTGGGCTATGGCTTTGACAGGCTATGTCGTGTCCATCCCCATCTACGTTGACTCAGCCTTTGTTATCTTAGCTCCATTAGTGAAAGCGATTTCCAGAAAAACAGGGCGTTCGGTCCTAACCTTAGGAGTGGCATTAGCAATAGGTCTTGTCGTCACACATTCATTAGTACCACCTACTCCGGGGCCTCTAGGTGTCGCAGGGATTTTTGGGGTTAGTGTTGGAGTCGTGATTCTATGGGGGCTATTATTCTCAGTTCCTCTTATTATTGTAGGGGTCCTGTATGCGAAGTGGCTTGGAAAGAAGATCCACCAAGTCCCTGATGAATCAGGTTTAGGATGGATTCGACCTGAACACGCATCTAATTATGAAGAATTTCTTGAACAGCAAGAAAATAAAAATTTGCCTTCATTATTTATATCCCTTGCTCCAATTCTTATTCCGATTCTTTTAATTTTCGCAAATACTTTGGTAACTGCATTGAACTTGAGTGAAGGTGTATTTGCTTACATGCAGTTCCTTGGTAATCCTGTCATTGCAGTAGGGATCGGTCTTATATTTGCGATCTATACGCTGACATCTCAAATGAATCGTACAGATGCAATTGATAGAATGGAAGAGGGAATTAAGTCTGCGGGTATTATCCTTCTTGTGACTGGTGCAGGTGGTGCATTAGGTAATGTGCTTAATGAAAGCGGTTCCGGTGATTATGTAGCTGAATTGATCGTCGGTTTCTCCATTCCACTTGTTTTGCTACCTTTCTTTGTCTCTAGTTTTGTTAGGTTGGTTCAAGGAAGTGGAACAGTAGCTATGATAACTGCAGCATCTATTACTGCTCCGATCTTGTCAGGAGTTGACGGTGTGTATATGCCATTAGCTGCAATCGGTGCTACAACAGGTTCATTGCTGTTCTCCTATTTCAATGATAGTTTCTTCTGGGTAGTGACCCGTATGTTAGGAATCAGAGATACTAAAGAACAAATTTTAACATGGTCAGTTCCGACTACTTTAGCTTGGTTAATGTCACTAATATTACTAGTTGTCTGTTCTTTGTTTGTCTAATAGAAGACAGGTCATATTCAACGGATGATCTAGGTTCTACACCATTTTAATGTACGGATACTTTATAACTTAATAAAGAGATCTTAATGTAAACTGGTTCCTGTGTGATGTAGGGGGCCGGTTTTTATTTTCCATTCATATAGTTAAAATTATAGAATGTCATGTTCGGCAGCTTCTCTAAATTTAAGGTCTTGAGTTAAATCAAAAACCGGAGTCTAAATCCAACTCAACTTATCTGTTCAGTTTAGTGTTCTCGGTCTTTATGAAAATAAATTACTTTTATGGGTAAATATGTGGTATGGATACACTGCATGGCTACCTTGTTATCCTAACAAAATGAATTATAATCAAGAAAAACTTGCAAATCACACCATCAACGATGATCATAAGTTTTGATGTGGACCAAAAACCAATATAACGTCTATTACTGTAGGAACTTTGCCCACTACCTTGAAGCAAGGGGATATGATTTTGTGCTTGTGAAAGCAAAGAATAATAATTAACTTTATTGAATGAAGGAGGTAAGGTTGATGATTCAAGATTTCGTTCAAAGTTCAGAACATGAGCTAGAGAAGGAAGAGCTGGTGAAAGTCGAGAGATGGATGATACCGAATCCCTGCTCTATTCCAAAAGATAAATCGTTACGAGAAGCCGCGAAAATGATCGAACATCTAAACGTAGAATGTCTGCCGGTGGTTGATGAGAATAAGCATCCTATTGGAATGGTCACATTACCAATGCTGCTGAACCGTTTTATTCATGGTCATGCGGAAGACTCTGTAGCAGGTAGCTGCACAAAAAAGAATCATTCTGTCATTCGTTCGAATGTATCTCTTTTAGATATATCCTCAATGCCTTCAGACCATTTCTCTATCGTTGATGAGCAGGGTAGTTTGATAGGTGTTGCATCAAGAAGCGAAATTTTGAAAGGGCTTTCTTCATACATTCAAGAACTTAATCAGATGGAGCATACAGCAGAAATTTTAAATGTCATTTTAGAAAGCGCCTATGAAGGTGTTGCTGTAGTGGATGAAGATGGGATCTTGCGGGAGTTTAATGAAGCGTATAGCCGTTTTACTGGGATTGCGGCAAAAGATGCCATTGGGCGACATGTTCAGGAAGTCATTGATAACACCAAATTACCTGACACAGTGCAAACCGGCATGCCTGAACGAGGGGTTGTCCAATATATCCAAGGTCAGGCCATGATTGTCCACCGTATCCCAATATGGAAGAATGATAAAGTTGTTGGAGCTATCGGTATGCTGATTTTTGAGGGAGTCACAGAAGTATATCGTATTTATGAAAGACTGCAGGAGAATTCGCTTCATAAGAAACCAAAGCAATCCCCATCCCAAGCCAAACTAAAGGAGAGCAGTTCCATAACACTTGATCAGATTATTGGCAACAGCGAAAGTACGGCTCATATCAAGCGCTTAGCCAGAAAAGTTGCCAAAACGGAGGCAACCGTTTTAATTACTGGTGAAAGTGGAACTGGAAAGGAGATGTATGCCAAGGGTATTCATCATCTTAGCCCTTTTTCATCCGGTCCTTTTATTAGTTTGAATTGTGGGGCGATTCCCGAACATTTATTTGAATCAGAGTTATTCGGTTATGAAGAAGGCGCTTTTACCGGGGCAAAAAAAGGTGGGAAGCCAGGTAAATTCGAGTTAGCTCAACATGGCACATTGTTTTTGGATGAAATTGGTGAAATGCCGCTTATGATGCAAACCAAATTGTTGCGAGTTCTTCAGGAAAAAGAAGTGGAACGTGTCGGTGGCCATCAACCATACGAAATCGAAACAAGAATCATTGCGGCTACCAATCGTAATCTAAATGAGATGATCGAAGCAGGAGAATTTCGGGAGGATCTCTATTATCGAATAAATGTGATCGAGATTCCTATTTCCTCTCTTCGTGAACGGACAGAAGACATTCCCCAATTGGTCACCTATTATTTATATGCTATCTGCAGCAAGTATCAAATGTCTGTGAAGGTTTTAGCCTCAGAGGCAATGGCAGTATTCCTGCATTACCACTGGCCCGGAAATATAAGAGAGCTAGTGAATACACTTGAAAAGCTTGCTATTTTAGTTGATGGGAATACCATTAACACCCATCATTTACCTGACTATATGAGAGATAAAAAGACTGTCAGACAAGAATCAAGTGATAATGCAACCCTAATGAAGCAAGCAAGAAACCTGGGAGATGAAAAAGAAAGAGAGCTTATTCGGACAGTATTAAGAAAAACAGGAGGAAATAAATCAAAGGCAGCGGAACAACTGGGGATTCATCGGACAACTTTATATCAAAAAATGAAAAAGTATGATCTGAGCGAACTGTAGTGTAGTTATTTCACGATAAAATGTAGTGAAAACACTACACATCCTATTCTTAAGTGTCAGTATAATCAGTCATTTAAGTTGGCACGCTTCTTGCATTTAATAGATGTGAACCTATTAAAAAGGAGTGTAAGTTAAATGGAAAACTATGCTGTCCTTCGTATGCCGCGGACGATCACCTATGGCCGCCATGCACTTGAGAAGGTTGGTAAGGAAGCAGCTGCAAGAGGGAAAAAGGCGCTTATTATCAGCGATAAAGTGATGGACTCTCTAGATTATGTAAGTGAAGGGCGGGACTATCTTACAAAAGCCGGAGTTGAAAGTGTCGTTTATTTAGGGGTTGAGTCCGAACCAACAGATACCTATGTTGATGAGGCTCTAGAATTATTTAAAAAGGAAAACTGTGATCTTGTGATTTCGCTTGGAGGCGGAAGCTGTATTGATACGGCGAAGGCCATTGTTGTCCTCGCTACGAACGGTGGTTATATCGGGGATTACATGGGCGAGAAGAAAGTGGCTGAGGTCGCACCGATCCCACATATCGCCATTCCAACGACTGCCGGAACTGGCTCAGAGGCAACAGATGCGACAATCATCACGAACACTTCCAATGATGTAAAAATGATGATTAAACAACCAGCATTTATGCCGGATGCTGCAATTGTAGATCCACTGTTGACATTATCTTCACCACAGCACGTAACAGCAGCAACAGGAGTTGATGCCCTTAGTCATGCAGTAGAAGGTTATATTTCTAAGCGTTCTCATCCGATGACAGATATGATAGCGCTGTCAGCAATGAAGCTGATTGTAGAAAATATCCAAGCAGCATATGAGAATGGGGATAATCTTGACGCAAGGGAAGCCATGTCACTAGGGTCTTTACAGGCTGGTATTGCCTTTTCGAATTCGTCTGTATGCTTAGTGCATGGGATGTCCAGACCAATTGGAGCACTATTTCACGTGCCTCACGGGTATTCGAATGCGATGCTATTGCCAGCAGTTTTAGAGTTTAGTAAAGAACACTCTATTAAAAGATTGGCTGATTTAGGAAGATTTTTCTCACCAGAAGCTGAACAGTATTCCGAGAAAGAAGCTGCCGATTTAGCTGTTTCTTCTGTGAAAAATCTATGTTTACAGTTGAATATCCCCAATTTAAGTGGATGGGGTATTGATAAACAAGCATTTGAAAGCGCTACCGGAAAAATGGCTTCAGATGCATTAGCAAGTGGCAGCCCAGCAAATAATCCGAGGGTACCGACACAGTCAGAAATCGAAGAACTCTATAAAGTCTGTTATGAGTATAAGTTTTCAACAGAAAGTACAGTAAGCTAAAGAGGAATTAGGGGGAAGAGGTTTCATGGACTTTGTGGGATTGCTTGGATTGGTTGCATCACTTGCTTTATTAATTTATCTCACGATGAAAGGGATAAATATTATCATTGCGGCCCTTATAAGCTCTGTTCTTATCGCTGTTACGGGAGGATTGAATCTGGAAACAGCGATTATGGATAGTTATATGGCAGGTTTTACTGATTATTTTGCATCTTGGTTTCTAGTCTTTTTACTAGGAGCGATTTTCGGGAAAATTATGCAGGAAACGAAATCAGCAGAAAGTATTGCACAATGGATCAAAAAAACGTTAGGTGCAAAGCGTGCCGTATTTGCTGTTGTGGCGGCAGCTGCCATTATGACGTATGGAGGGGTTAGCCTATTCGTTGTTGGTTTCGCCGTTTATCCGATCGCCGTCTCGTTATTTCGGACAGCGAATCTGCCCCATCGGTTTATCCCAGCTGCTTTAGTGTTTGGTTCCATATCCTTTACAATGACTGCACCCGGTTCTCCGGAAATTCAAAATATCATTCCTACCGAATATTTTGGGACAACTCCTACAGCCGGTGGATTTATCGGCGTGCTCAGCGCACTGCTTGTTATGGTTATCGGTGGATTGTGGCTAGGAAGAATGGTGAAAAAGGCAGCTGAAAATGGGGAGACGTTTGCACTCCCGACAGAGTTTTCAACAGCGAATAGTGAATCGGCCGCAGCCCTTGAACAGGAAGAGCAGCAAGATCGCATTCCTGAAGTGGTAAAAGACGTACCCCATATTATTATTGCGATTTTACCGCTTGTTACTGTCATTACCTTATTAAACATTTTGGGGCAATATATGAACCCTACTACTGCATTGTTGATCGCATTAACGACAGGGATCTTTTTAGCATGTATACTGATGAATAAGTTTCTGGAAGAGTTTTGGGACTCCCTTGCCACAGGTACGCAAAATGCACTCATCGCACTAGCAAATACTTGTGCTGTAGTAGGTTTTGGCAGTGTAGCTGCACAGGTGGCCGCTTTTGACAGTTTAGTAGACTCTCTTGTGAATATGCCAGGCCCACCTTTATTGGGGCTTGCGATAGGGGTTACCGTTGTTTGCGGAATTACAGGATCAGCTTCTGGCGGATTAGGAATTGCCTTGCCAATTCTGGCACCCATTTATATGAGCCAAGGCTTGGATCCTGGCGCGATGCATCGTGTTTCCGCGTTAGCATCCGGCGGTATCGATTCACTTCCGCATAATGGCTACGTTGTTACGACAGTTCGGGCTATTTGTGGAGAATCGCATAAAAGAGCCTATAAACCTATTTTTGCCGTAAGTGTCGTCGTGCCTTTATTGATCATGTTCTTAGCAGTATTCTTATATTCTATTTTTTAATCTATTTTAGGAGGAATTTGATATGAGTCAAACAAAAGTAAAAACACTTCAAAACTACGTTGGTGGAGAATGGATCGACGCTAAATCAGACGAAACTGAAGCGGTATATAACCCTGCAACAGGCGAAATTATTGCACATGTACCTATTTCATCACAAGAGGATGTAGACCACGCTGTAAAAATAGCGGATGAAGCTTTTAAAGACTGGAAGGAAGTACCTGTTCCAAAACGTGCTCGCATTTTGTTTAAGTATCAGCAATTACTTGTCGATCACTGGGATGAGCTGGCAGAAATCGTAACCATTGAAAACGGGAAAAACTTTAAAGAGGCACAGGGTGAAGTATTACGTGGCATTGAAAATGTTGAATTTGCTTCTGGTGCTCCATCACTCATGATGGGTGAACAATTACCTTCCATTTCAAATGGCCTTGACTCAGGTGTCTACCGTTATCCAATCGGGGTTATTGGTGGAATCACACCATTTAATTTCCCAATGATGGTTCCTGCTTGGATGTTCCCAATGGCAATCGTGACAGGAAATACATTCGTACTAAAACCATCTGAACGTACGCCATTACTTGCCAATCGCCTGGCAGAATTACTTGAAGAAGCTGGCTTACCTAAAGGTGTATTTAATATCGTACACGGGGCACATGATGTGGTAAATGGCTTATTAGATCATAAAAATGTGGCGGCCATTTCTTTCGTAGGTTCGCAGCCTGTAGCTGAATACGTATACAAACGCGGTACTGAAAATCTTAAACGTGTCCAAGCACTTGCTGGAGCTAAGAACCATTCCATTGTCTTAAAAGATGCGAACCTTGATAATGCGACAACGCAAATTCTTAATGCTGCCTTCGGTTCCGCCGGCGAACGATGCATGGCCGCTTCTGTCGTGGCCGTCGAAGACTCCGTTGCCGATGAATTCATTGAATTACTCACGGAAAAAGTAAACGAAGTGAAGATCGGAAACGGATTAGATGAAGGTGTATTTCTTGGACCAGTTATCCGTGATAACCATAAAGAGCGTACCCTTCAGTATATTGAAACAGGGGAAAAAGAGGGCGCAAAACTTGTTCGTGATGGCCGAAACGATGAAGACGCTCAAAGAGAGGGCTATTTCGTAGGACCGACTATTTTCGACAATGTCACAACGGAAATGAAAATCTGGCAGGATGAAATCTTCGCACCTGTTCTCTCGATTGCACGAGTGAAAGATCTTGATGATGCTGTTGAACTAACCAATACGTCACGTTTTGCCAATGGTGCCTGTCTCTTTACAAATGACGGCGGAAGTGTACGTCAATTCCGTGAAACCATTGATGCAGGGATGTTAGGTGTCAACATTGGTGTACCAGCTCCTATGGCATTCTTCCCATTCTCTGGCTGGAAAGATTCCTTCTATGGTGATCTTCATGCCAATGGAAAAGACGGACTTGAATTCTATACACGTAAGAAAGTTCTTACGACTCGCTGGGTGTAAGGGAGAAACTTAGAGACGGATTCCGTGCTTATTGTACGGGCCGTCTCTTTTTTAGAAAAGGGATGTTGTAACCACGAACCGAGCAGTTACTGAGAAACCTTGAATAGAGTCATTCCCCGGAAGAAGTACTTAGTCAAACTTGAACGTTAACAGGGGGTGATTCGCCCTATGGGCAGCGATTTGGTGAATAGAAATAGCCACCTTTTTCATTCAAATAAACAGGTGGCTATTTCTATTTCTGCATTAAGGATTAAACAATAATGCTTCATAATCAGCATAAAATTTTGTTTTGAAACAGATGATAATTAAAAATGCGGGTGGTTGGCATGAAAATCATTTTAATCTTTCTATTTGTGTTTATCGGAATGACATCGCTTCATTATGGAATGGATGTGTTAATGGGGGTTGACCGAAGTATAGCTATGACCAATATCTATAATCCTTTTTGGGTAATGACACCCTTTGGCTACTTGCTTATAACTGTACTACTCTTAAGTTTGGTAGTCAGCCCGATCATTTCTTTTATCAGAAAGAAGTTCAAAGATTAACGGGACCTAAAACTCTTTCGGATCAATGCAATGACGAGTAAAAGTAACGGGACCCCCATTTGTAAGGGGAGACTAATATAATAGGTGGTGACCTTAAGTCCTTCTTTAATGTGACCAGCGTAATTATTGGCCACCATCATTGATGAAAGTAAAATGATAATACTGAAGGGTAGAACTAACCTGGTATATGTGGAGACACGGAACAGTTCCGTAGCACTTATTAACGCAGCGTAAAAGAAAACGGCGATCTTAAAAAAACCACCAATGATGAGTGTCAGTACGACAACGACATCTAAACGTTGAAAGAATCCGGTCATATTAACCAGTCCGATGGCAGAGAGCAAAGGAAAGGTGGAACGGGTGGCTACATAAACACCGAGAACAGCAACCTCCATGGCGACAACCCAGATTAAAAGGATACCGCTGAAACTCATAGCTGACCAACCCACCCTGAGTCCTAGTTTGGGGCGGTTTAAATAAGGAAATAATACAGTGAACGCGATCATTTCTCCAAAAGGAAACGTGTAGGTAATTGGCAAAGTTGTTAATATTGGTTTCCAACCATTTTCCAATACGGGAAGAAGATCATTGACCTTGATCATGCCGGATACCAATACCATAATTGTGCCAACGACCCCTACGGCCATTAAGACAAAGAAGAAAATTTCGCCCGTTCTTGCCAACACTTCGATTCCGTGCCAGAGTACAAAGGCCACAGACAGAATCATTATGGCATTGATTACAAACATGGGTGTATAAACGTAAGTGGAGGCAGTCAACAATTCACCAAAATCGCGCAGGTCTCTTCCCGCAATATATAGAAAGTAAAAAAGGTATACGATCCCGACCAGCCCGCCTAGATATTTTCCGAGTATTTTCTTTGCATATTCCGTTAAGGGCAGATCGGGATAGAGACGGTAAAGCGCATAGTAGGCAAGAAAAAGAGTCATGCCCACGATTAAACCGAGCAGAACGGCTAGCCAGGCATCCTTTTCGGCGCCCAGTCCAGGCCCGATCACAATGGCAGTGCCAAGTTCAAATAAAAACATTAATATAAACAATTGGCCTCCGCTGATTTTAACCTTTTCCATGCCTGCACCTCCCTTTGTTACTTTTTCTGTAAGATTAATGGTTGCTTCCGGAGCCCTATGCCACGGATGAAAAATTTAACGTTTACTTGGACCTCCATGTCAGCAAATGTTTCGTCCCATTGTTTCGCCATTTCTTTCCATGCCTTGGGATTAGCGCGATTGATTGCTTCGCCAAAACCAAAGATATCGTTTTTCTGTTCTTGGGCGGTCTTCACTGCTGTGGTTACTTCTTGTTTAATTTCTGATTCGAATGTGTTATTAAGTTGGAAGATCTGTTTAGGCTGGGTGAGGTCAATCGGACATGTGATCTCTTCCAGGTGGCCTTCACCGCGAATCGATATGGTCATCTTAGGTTTGCCATGCGCAACGGATACCTTTAATTCTGTACTAGAACGAAGGACTTCAACTGCCATGGTGCTTTTGTTTTCCTTACATTTTGATGACAATACTGTTTTTTTAATTTTATTTTGAATCCATGCAACACCACGGGCTTCCTTATCTTCTAGCCAGCCCTTCAGTTTTCCATCTTTGAAGAGAGCTAATCCGCTAACCTTAACAAGGGTGGTCGGTACTGCTCGTTTAGTGTTTGCTGATGTCTGTCCTTCAGTTAAATTTCCAGCGATAGAAATCCCACCTAATGAAAGTCCCTTGCTTTTACTAGAGATGGTTTGAACCACATCATTGATGTTCCGCTGAGGTGTTTCTCCCCATACTTTTTCTGTTTTTTGCACAGTCTCCTGAATCTTCATGGCGGGTATCCTTTCCAACGGAGTAAGTACACTTAAAATCGGAAGGGCCTGTCCCTCCTTTGCTACGAGCACGAGGGCTGTCGAGCGAAAATCGTAATATCTTTCGGTGAAATCCAAAATCTTGGGGAGGCCGCCTTCCGTTGCTAAATCCTCGCCGATGACAAGGACCACAGTGTGCGAAAAACTAAGTAGACGCGGCACCTTTTTTGATATTTTCCGTACAGTTTCAAATATGGTACTCCCTGTTTCACTATAGGTAGTAACGGCTGTGCCTTGGCCTTGTCCCCTTTTTCCACCGGCTACTTGCCCTGGATTCACAATCTGGAATGAAACACGGTATAAATTGTCCTCCTCCATCTTATCGATCCCCATTCCCATCACCAATGCAATGTCTCCTGATTCCCGATGATCCCAACAGCCTGTTAACAGAACCAGCCCCGACAAAAGGCATAACAGCAAAAACATATGTTTTATCATCTCATCACCACTTAATTCCTTTCCTAAGCAGAGTTGTTTGTATCCGGCGGAGTTGGTTTTTGCCCTTTATCTTGCCGTTTGAGATTCTGTTGGTTGATCAGTTTTGGCCTGAGAAGTAAGGACCATAACGGCTGGCGTACAAGGGTATCCTTAATATCCGACCAAACAAACGGAGCAAAAGGACTTAAATAAGGGATCCCGAATGAGCGTAAACTGCTCAAATGCGCTATGAGAATAAACAAGGCCATGGCCACCCCATACAGACCAAAGCTTCCTGCTATAATCATCATTAAAAAGCGTAGTAGTCGCGCTGGAACCCCAATCGTGTAAGAAGGGAAGGCAAAGCTTGCGATCCCTGTCAGCGAGACAACAATCACTGTCGCGGCAGAAACCAGTCCAGCTTGCACAGCGGCTTGACCAAGTACAAGTCCACCAACAATGGAAACAGCCTGCCCCACGGCACGCGGCATACGAACCCCAGCTTCACGTAAAATCTCGAAGGTGATCTCCATCAGCATGACCTCGACAAAAAGTGGAAAGGGTACGCCTTCATTTTGCGCAGCCAAGCTGATTAGTAGAAGTGTGGGAATCATTTGCGGATGAAAAGTGGTTAAGGCAATATAAAGTGCTGGCGTGAGTAAGGTAATAATATAGGTTGATAGTCTTAACAAACGTAAAAATGAGCCAATAAAAAAATGTTGATAATAATCGGCAGGAGATTGAAAAAACTGAATAAATAAAGCTGGTATAACTAACACAAAAGGCGTGCCATCTACTAAGATAGCTATTCTGCCCTCAAGTAAATTCCCTACAATAGCATCTGGACGTTCAGTATTATAGATAGTTGGGAATGGCGAGTATGGGTGGTCTTGGATAAGCTGTTCAATATAACCAGATTCTAGAATGCCGTCGATATCAATATTATCCAAACGTCTTTTTGCCTCTTTAAGAACCTTCTCATTAGCAACACCCTTTATGTACATAAGAGCAACATCCGTTTGGGTAGTACTTCCGATTTGCCTCGTTTCAAGCCATAAATTTGGGGTTTTGATTCGGCGGCGAATCAGGGCTGCATTTGTCCCAATCGATTCAGTAAATGCTTCTTTTGGTCCGCGAATGACGAGTTGGGAAGTAGGTTCTGATACCTGTCGAGTTTCTCCGCCTTTTGTATTGCCAGTTAGTATCTCCGCACAACCATCAATCAAAATAGCCGTATGTCCCGATAAAATTGCCAGAATTAATGTGTTCCATTCTTGAATGACTTTAACTTCCCCAACCGAGATGGCATGGGTATTAATAAATTCAAAAACATTTTCCTGATTGACTTCTCCCTCTTCGGAAGATTCAACCTTTATCGACTCCAATACAAATTCATTAACGATCTTTTCATCCACTAAACCACCCATGTAGATTGCCGCTGCATTTAGGCAAAGGTCATCACCTATCGAGAATTCGCGAATGACTAAATCACTGCTATTGCCGAGTTCCATTTTGATTTTTTTAAGATTATTCACTAACTCATTGTCAAAGTGATCTTTCTCTGTACCGGTGTTATTATTTTTATCTAAATTATTGTTATCACGCTTTCCTTCTGAGGTCATTGAATCTTCTCCCGTTCTAGTACTATGAACTCATTATTGACAGAGAGGGGAGTGCTTTAAACATATTAGATATTTATTGGTGTTATTAGCACATTTGTAAGTCTTCACTACCATAATTTATCTCCGAAATTGTTTTAATTCGTGAACAATTTTTGGAAAAGAAAAGCAACCTGGAATCCTTATGTTTACTTGAAACCCTCAGTGGATAAACATGAAGTGAACCATTTGTGTAATTACCATAAAACCATGTAGGAAAGTTTGTGGTTGGAGCACGTTGTCTCCACCCTGGGATAATCGTTATAATTTTCTTAACAGATGAAATTCAATACATTCCATCTGAAAACCACATGGTTACAGTTAATAGATGAAGATAAAGGAGTGTGATGATCTTGGAAGCCATTAGTAAGAACTTTTTCTTATACCTTTCCAATAACAAGTTATTAGATCGCTTAGCTAAGCGTTTTGGAACAAGTTTTGGGGCTGACAAGATTGTAGGGGGAGAAACATTTTCTCAAGCAATTCCGTTGATTAAGCAGCTGAACCATGATGGGTTGCAAGTTACTGTTGACCACCTTGGGGAATTCGTTGAATCAGAGGCAGAATCAAGAAAGCGCTGTCAAGAAGGGATTGAGACGATCCAGGCGATTGCTCATCATCAATTGAATTCCGAGATGTCTTTAAAATTGACTTCACTTGGCCTTGATATTAGCAAGGAATTGGTCATGGAAAACATGGAACGAATACTTGAGGAAGCTGAAAAATATGATATTACGGTGACCATTGATATGGAGGATTCTTCTAGATGTGAGCCGACCCTTGAGATTTACAAAGCATTAAAAGAAAAACATGCAAATTTGGGAACGGTGATACAATCCTATCTTTATCGTTCCAATGATTACGTAGATGAGCTGCAGGCTTACGATCCTTATTTAAGACTTGTAAAAGGAGCCTATAAGGAATCGGGCAAGGTGGCTTTTGTTGATAAGCAAGAGGTTGATGCAAACTTGAAACGTCTCATCGAGAAGAATCTGTTGAACGGTCATTATACGGCCGTAGGGAGTCATGATGATGCTATTATTGATTTCACTAAAAAATTGGTGAAAGAGCATGGAATTTCAAAGGATCAATTTGAGTTTCAAATGTTATATGGCATGAGAAATCAGACGCAATCTGATCTGGTGAAAGAAGGGTACACTGTAAGGGTTTACCTTCCTTATGGTGAAGATTGGTACGGGTACTTTATGAGGCGTTTAGCTGAAAGACCTGCGAACATCGCCTTTGCTGTCAAAGGAATGTTCAAGAAATAATTTTTCAAAAATGGAGAGGGGAATTTCATTATGGTAACTGCTTACAAACATGAACCATTTACAGATTTTACAGTTGAGGAAAATAAAAAAGCTTTTGAAGAAGCGTTGAAGCAAGTGAAAGAGGAATTAGGTCAAAAGCACGATTTACTTGTGAACGGGGAACGGATCCGTACTGATGAACAAATCGTTTCCACGAACCCTGCTAATACAAAACAGGTGGTTGGTTCTGTATCAAAAGCGAATAAGGACATTGCTGAAAAAGCTGTTCAATCGGCTGCAGAAGCCTTCAAAAGCTGGAAAAAGTGGGATCCGAGAGCACGTGCAGAGCTGCTTTTCCGTGCCGCTAGTATTATTAGAAGACGTAAGCATGAATTTTCCGCTTATTTAGTATATGAAGTAGGTAAACCATGGAAAGAAGCGGATGCTGATACAGCGGAAGCGATTGACTTCCTAGAATATTACGGACGTCAAATGATCGAATTGAAAGACGGTAAGCCTGTTGAAAGTCGTCCAGGCGAACAAAACCGCTACATTTATACGTCTACAGGGGTAGCTGTCGTTATTCCACCTTGGAACTTGGCTTTTGCGATTATGGCAGGAACAGCCGTTGCACCGCTTGTAACAGGAAGCACTGTAGTCATGAAGCCTGCTAGTAACAGTCCTGTTATCGCAGCTAAATTCGTTGAGGTACTTGAAGAAGCTGGTCTACCTAAAGGCGTCTTGAACTTTGTACCAGGAAGCGGTGGAGAAGTCGGTGACTATCTTGTTGATCATCCAAAAACAGCACTGATTTCCTTCACAGGCTCACGCGACGTCGGAACTCGTATCATTAAACGTGCCGCTGAAATTCAAGAAGGCCAGAATCATCTGAAACAAGTAATCGCTGAAATGGGCGGTAAGGATACCGTCGTTGTCGATAGCAATGCCAATCTAGAAACGGCTGCTGAAGCGATTGTCGTGTCGGCCTTCGGTTTCTCAGGGCAGAAATGTTCCTCAGGATCTCGCGCCGTCGTCCATGAAGATGTATATGATGAATTGCTCGACATGGTTGCGAAACGCACGAAAGAACTGACAGTTGGCGACGCTTCCCAGGGTAACGTTTATATGGGACCTGTTGTTGACCAAAGTGCTTTTGACAAAGTCATGAGCTATATCGAAATCGGTAAAGAAGAAGGACGTTTAGTAACAGGTGGTAAAGGCGATGATTCTAAAGGATATTTCATCGAACCGACGATCTTTGCTGACCTTGCTCCAGATTCCCGCATGCAGCAAGAGGAAATTTTTGGCCCAGTCGTCTGCTTTACTAAAGCAAAAGATTTTGACGAAGCGATTGAGATTGCCAACAACACAGAGTATGGCTTAACAGGAGCCGTCATTTCCGATAACCGTGAACACCTTGAACAGGCGAAATACGATTTCCATGTCGGTAACCTGTACTTCAACCGTAACTGCACCGGTGCCATTGTCGGCTATCAACCGTTTGGCGGGTTCAAAATGTCCGGTACTGATTCAAAAGCCGGTGGTCCAGATTACTTGGCGCTTCATATGCAAGCGAAGACGATCTCAGAAATGTATTAAAAGGCTATTTTAATCAAAGCTCTCCCGATATGGGGGAGCTTTTTTAACGTGAAAGTAGTGAGAACCGGTAAAAGAGTTGTGAGCGCTGATAAAAGAGTTGTGAACGCTGATAAAAGAGATGTGAGCGCCGATAAAAGAGTTGTGAACGCTGATAAAAGAGTTGTGAGCGCCGATAAAAGAGTTGTGAACGCTGATAAAAGAGATGTGAGCGCCGATAAAAGAGTTGTGAACGCTGATAAAAGAGTTGTGAGCGCCGATAAAAGAGTTGTGAACGCCGATAAAAGAGTTGTGAGCGCCGATAAAAGAGATGTGAGCGCTGATAAAAGAGATGTGAGCGCTGATAAAAGAGATGTGAGCGCTGATAAAAAGAGAAAGTGCCGTAAATGAGCTAGTTAGTATATAGTAGAGGCACAAATGTTTTCCTTTCTCTTTCCACTATTACTCGCTATAATAGTGTGTAATTAGGTGGCCCATGTAGTAACAATAGCCTACTTGGAAAGGTAAGGATTCATATGGAAGCAAAACAATTGATCCTCCAAGTAGAGGACATTCATAAAGCAACTGAATTGATTAGTTCGAAATTGCGTAAGCCTGTCATTATAGAAAATAAAAATTTTGAATTGATTTCTTATAGTTCCTCCATTGACGAATTTGATCAAACCCAGCAGAAGACCATTCTTTCAAAAAAATGTCCGATTTTTATTATCGATCGGCTGAAGAAGGAAGGAATCGTGCAAAGGCTTGAAAGTCACCCCGATCCGATACGAGTTCATCCTATCGAAGAATTAGGGTTTCATCAGCGTGTCGTGGTGGCTGCCAAGCATCTCGGCCATACAATGGGATATATTTGGGTTCAGGAATCTGACCACCTCCTAAAAGATGAGGAGCTTAGCTTCCTTGAGGAAATTACCCCGCATCTTGGCAAGCTGATCTATGATGTTTATGAAAGGATCAATGCTAAAGAAGGGAAAAGAGAAGAGTTGTTATGGAAGCTTCTTCATCATGAGTACGGAAGTGAAAGTCAAGTCCGTCATGACGCATCCCTAGCCAAACTCACCTTACCTGAGCGTTTTTCCGTTGTCGTTTTTTCCCTGGCAACACCTCAGCATAAATACATGCTCGATTACCTTGAAAAGACAATTTACCAATCATCCAGTAAAAAACAAATTCACTATTTAAAAACAGAATTCCAAATGATTTTAGTCCTTTACGGTGAGACAGGTGAAGAGTTCTCTTCGCGCAATTTAGCCAGGGAAATAATTGAAGAGGTAAAAAATGAAGCAGGAGAAGACCCATTTTACAACTTTTTAATCGGGGTAGGGAAAGAATACACGACTTTAGATTATTTGAGAAAGAGTTTTCTCGAAGCACTTGAAGTGATTGAAATAGCAAACTTTATAACCCCTCGACCTGAATCCATGCCTCGAGAGTTCACCAAGCTGGGGATTTACCGTTACTTAGCAACACTCTATGAAAAAAACAGTTCAGAAGACTATTACAGTGATGATTTATTAACACTCATCCAGAATGATACAGAGAAGCAGACCGATTTACTCCGTACCCTTGAAGTCTATTTGGCCAATAATGGCAAAGGGAAGCAGACAGCCAATCAATTATTCATCCACCCCAACACGTTAAATTATCGAATTAAAAAAATACAAGAACTCACGACGATTGATTTCAATGATTTCAATATGAAAACCTACCTATATACTGAATTGTTGCTGCTTAATAATGTGGAGGCTTATTATCAACGTTATAGGGATGCTTTGTAACTGGGCCCCAACCAGTTGAATTTTAAAAGGTAAAGGTTTAATTAATTGACATAGTGGGAAAAAAGACTCCATCACCGGTCTAGTATTAGGACTGATGATGGGGCTTTTTTGAATTGTTTTTTTGGTCAAAGGTTTAAAACAGTAGTTAGGTTAGACCGAAAGTGCTGATTACATAGCTTCTAAACTAGTATGTTAGGGCGCACATATACCTTTAATAGACCATTAGTATCAAAAACTTAAGGAGAGGGAGATTCCGTGAAAAAGATAGGGATAACAATTTTTGGCCTGGCAATGATAGTCCGTGCCATTTTAATTTTTCTAGAGATGAACGAAGACCAGCGAGTGGGTGGAGGAACACGTACAGTATCAGCGGACACGGAGCTGATTAATGAACAAGATTCAATAGAAAATGTAATCAATACTACATATAGCCAGAGAAACTACAATTTTAATGATCCATTGGTCATCCCTGATCCTTATGGGATTGCGCCTTTAACTGCACTGGTCAAGTTTGAGACAGAGGAACCGTTAGAAATAACTGTAACAGTTAATGGAAAAGAGGATGCTGCAGATATTAGCGAGACATTTTCAGGGTATGAGAAAAGTCATGAAATCCCTGTTTTAGGTTTATATCCTGATTATGAAAATACCGTTATGATTGAGGGGAAAAGAGAAGATGGGACTGTTATAACAAAGGGACTCACCATTAACACAGATCCGCTCCCAGAAGATTTCTTGACAACAGAACTCATCGAAGCGGATAGGGAGAAAATGGAGAACGGGCTTACGTTTATTATTCCAAGTAGTATGTACGCCTATGCTGTTGATAGCAATGCCGATGTACGTTGGTATTCAACCCTGCCAAACAGCCACGTATTTAAGAGAATGGAGAATAGCAATCTCATTTTTTTAACAGAGAAAACAGATAAATATAATCAGCTGGTCGAAATGAACATGTTAGGTCAAGTTTCTAATGCTTATGTAGTGGAACACAGCAATTATGAGGGATGGGGGGTCATTCACCATGATGTAATAGAGTTGCCAGGTGGAAACTTGTTGGCCACGACCCATGACACTTCCCAGTATATTGAAGATGAAATGATTGAAATTGACCGCCAATCTGGGGATTTGGTAGATCAGCTTAACATGAGAAACATTCTTCCAGAAGACTTTTATCAAGAGTATGATGGGCCTTCAGAAGAGGATGGCGATTGGTTTCACCAGAATGCGATCTGGTACGATGAGTTGGAAGGGGACATTCTCGTATCGAGCCGCCACCAAAGCACAGTCCTCGAGATGAGTTACCCTGAGGGAGAGATTGACTGGATATTAGCTGCCCATGAAGGGTGGCCGGAAGATTATCAACAATATTTACTAGAACCAGTGGGACAAAATTTTAAATTTCCTGGTGGCCCACATGCCGTGATGACACTACCTGATCAGGATAATAATGAAGCAACAAAAGATATTTTATTGTTTGATAACAATATAGCCATTACAAGAGGGGACGAAAGTGTGAGTGAAGAATACAGCCGTGGGGTCCAATATCGCATTAATACTCAGGAAATGACGGTCAAAGAAATTTGGGCTTACGGTGAACAAAGGGGCAAATCATTCTATTCAAGCATTGTAAGCGATGCCAACTTCCTAAGCGAAACAGGGAATCGCTTAATCACGTCGGGGTACACTAATGGGAAAGACGGTAATATGCGGAGTATTATTGTCGAGGTAACCGATGAGAAACCGGCTCAAGTCGTCTATGAATTGAAAGTGACCGGGTTTGAGAAAGGAAGTCACCGGCAGATATATCGTTCGGAACGGATGCCGCTTTATCCGGAGGGCTGGAACTTTAGGTTAGGACAGAAAGACTAAACTGTCTTAGGTCTGCACGTAATAAATTTAATTAAACGTTTGACCAATTCGGGACACTATAACACTATTCGCTATAACTTGAGAAGATGTACGGAATGACCCATTAGATGTGGTTCTCGCTCTTTCACCTAAATCCAAATCCTTGTGCATAGATTAGTAGTACAAGGCAACGAGTTGGGAGCGATTTTGTGGGTAAGAAGAATAAATCTAAAATGTTCGTGGCATTAGCATTTTTAGTTGTGATTATTATTCTGATAGGTGTATTTTTAATAAGTCAGTCCCCTAGTCAGCAAGCCGAAGAGGTCGTGCAATCTTTCTATGAGTATGAGCAAGAAGCTCAGTTCGCAGAGTCTTGGGATCTGTTTCACCCATTAATGAAAGAAAAATTTACTAAAGGGCACTACATTCAGGATCGTGCTCATGTATTTATGAATCACTTTGGTGTTACCACATTTTCCTACTCATTAGGCAACATGGAAAAAGTTGAGGGCTGGTCAATGACAAAGGATGCTGACCCTATCGAAATTGTTTATGCCACGACGGTCATTCAAAATTTTAAAGGTAAGTATGGTACATTCGATTTGAATCAGGAGGTATTTGTGACTGAGGAAGAAGGAGAATGGCTGATTTTATGGGATTATAACAAATGAATGGATTCTGCTGGGGAGACTCTGAATGGCATATTAGTCATTCAGAGTTTTTTCGTGGGACAGTCAGTGGGGGATTTAAGAAGTATAATATACCTATTGAATGTAATAGTGATTCAAAACAAGCAACGTAAAACGGGAAAAAAATAAGTACGATTATGGACTTGTATTTCAGTTATTCGTCATAATAAGACATACTTATGGGTTGTATTTTCTGAAATTTTAAAATAGTATAGAAGCATAACATACTAACCAGTAGGTATGTAAAGATGAGTCAAATCATTTCAGCCCGAAAAAGCTGACCACATTTGTATGAAAAAATACTAAAAAGAATGGGGATAGTTTCATGCATTTACGTTTAACAGATGAACAACAAATGGTACAAAAAACGATACGAAAGTTTGTGGAAAAGGAATTAATGCCTTTAGAAAATGATGTTTTACGAAACGAGAGGGAGGGAAAGCCGAGTCTTCCTCCAGAGAAAATGAAGGAATTGCAATTAAAAGCAAAAGAAGCTGGTTTCTGGGGGATTAATACTCCGGAAGAATATGGCGGGGCTGATTTAGGACAGATGATGATGGCAATCGTCCTCATGGAAGTCGCTAAAACGTTCGTTCCGTTCCAGTTTGGGGGATCGGCTGATAACATTTTATACTATGGAAATGAGGAGCAAAAGGAAAACTACCTCATTCCTACGATCAATGGCGAGAAGAAATCTTGTTTTGCGATGACTGAACCGGATGCCGGCTCTGATACAAGGAATATTCGAATGACGGCTGTGAAAGACGGCGATGAATGGGTGTTAAATGGGGAAAAAACATTTATCACCGGCGGTAATGAAGCGGACTTTGTTATGGTGATTGCGATCACGGATAAAGAGCTGCATCAGTCCTCTTCAGGTCGAAAAGGGGTGACCTGTTTCATTGCTGATCGATCTATGGGCTGGAAATCTGAATACATTGATACGATGGGAGAGTGGGGTCCTGCTGGGCTAGTCTTCGACAATGTACGTGTTCCAGAGAAGAATATATTAGGTGAAGTAAATGGCGGGTATGATCTGGGCCTTGAGTGGATTGGCTTTGCGCGATGGATCGTTGGTGCGCGTGCTGTCGGTGCGTCTGAAAGATTATTGAACATGGCGATCGATTATGCGAATGAACGTAAAACATTTGGCAAACCGATTGCTGCTAGACAGGCGATCCAGTGGCAAATTGCAGACTCTGCAGTGGAAATCGAAGCCGCCAAATGGCTTGTACTCAATGCTGCCTTTACCCTCGATCAAGGTGAAGATAACCGCCATGCTGCTTCAATGGCGAAATTGTACGGTTCCAATATGGGGAATCGGGTTGTTGACCGTGTCCTTCAGATCCACGGGGGAATGGGCTATACAAGGGAATTGCCGATTGAGCGTTGGTATCGTGAAGCGAGACTGTGGAGAATTTATGACGGCACGGATGAAATCCAGCGTTTAATCATCTCCAGAAATCTATTAAAAGGACATGTGAAGTTAGGATAATTTTTTACTCAATCTAATAGACTAGTAAAACTAGTATGACTAGTACAACTTATTTTTATACTGGAGGAATGACATATGGCAGGTAGATTTGATGGAAAAGTAGCTTTTGTAACAGGGGGAAGTCGTGGAATCGGTAAGGGTATTGTCCAACGGTTCGCTGAAGAAGGAGCCAAAGTAGCCATTATTGATGTAAATGAAGAGGCGTTAAATGAAACGGTTGGTGAGTTCAAGGAAAAAGGCTTTGAAATTTTTCAGCAGGTGGCGGATGTTGTAGATTTTGAGCAAGTTGAATCAGCTGTGAAAGAGGCCCATGACAAGTTTGGATCGATTGATATATTGGTAAATAATGCCGGGGTTATCCGCGATAACATGTTATTTAAAATGACCGATTCAGACTGGGAAACAGTCATGAATGTTCATTTGAAGGGTTCTTTTAATGCAGCACGTGCCGTTCAGAAGTATATGGTCGAAAATAAATACGGGCGTATTATCAACATTTCCTCAACCTCTGCTCTCGGTAACCGAGGCCAGGCAAACTATGCTACGGCAAAAGCAGGACTCCAAGGGTTTACGAAAACGCTTGCTATTGAATTAGGCAAATTTGGGATTACGGCAAATGCAGTGGCACCAGGTTTTATTGAGACGGAAATGACAAAAGAAACGGCGGCTCGCATCGGTATTTCGTTCGAGGATTTAGTGAAAGCAAGTGTTGACAACATTCCTGTCGGAAGAAGCGGGAAACCAGAGGATATTGCCAACGCAGTAGCCTTCTATGCTGATGAGAATTCATCGTTTGTCAATGGGCAAGTATTGTATGTAGCTGGAGGTCCAAAGGATTAAAGGGCTATGTGTATAACAAAATTCATGATTAATTAGGCAGCTGTTCAACATATATTTAAAGTGAGGTGGTAGTTGTGTTAAAGCATGGCATTGGAAAAAGGTCTAATAAAGTAAAGAACACAGTTGAAAGAGGGGCTGTGAAAAAGTTTGCCGAAGCTATCGGCGACTTGCACCCCATTTTTATTTGTGAGGAAACTGGAAAACAATCGAGGTATAACCATAACATCGCTCCCCCTACGTTTCCCAGGGTGTTTGACTATGGAACCATCGAGGAGTTGAACTTGCCTTCGAAGGGTTTGATCCACGGAGAACAAATCTACCATTATGAACGGCCACTAATGGTTGGAGAAGACATCCAATGTTATTCGGAAGTGAAAGATTACTATGAGAGAAATGGAAAAAGTGGAGAAATGGGATTTCTACTTTTGAAAAGGTATGGAGAAGATCTCGAAGGAAATCTCATTTTCACAGAAGAGCAGGTTGTCATTATAACTGAAGCGGTGCGGAAGGAGATGATGGTGTGAAGGAACTAAAAGATTTACAAATCGGTGAATCACTTCAGGATGTAACCCTTTCGCCAGTTTCCAGGCTTGACCTAATTAAGTATGCGGGTGCTTCAGGCGACTACAACCCGATCCATACCATAGATGAGGAGGCAGAAAAGGCCGGCTTACCTGGCATCATTGCCCATGGAATGTGGACGATGGGCAATCTCGCAAAACTTTTCACCCCCTATTATGAAGAAGGGTTTATTGAAGACTACACGATTAGATTTAAAGGGATGGTCTTTTTAAATGACGTGGTCACATTGAATGCGACCTTGGATGATAATGAGGAAGAGAAAATGAAATTTAAAGTGAACGCGACCAATCAAGATGGAAATGAAGTGATCAAAGGAAATGTGGTGCTTTGTAAAATTTGAACACTAAGCTCTACATAAATGGTTGGTTATTTATAAGGAGGTGCTGAATGTATGAACTTTGAATATACAGAAAAAGTTCAAGAATTGCAGAGAAAATTGAATGCATTTATGGAGGAATACATTTATCCTAATGAGTCGGTTTATGAGGAACAGCTTAATAAGGAAGCACGCTTTGCTTCCGTTCCACCGATCATGGAAGAGTTAAAGGAAAAGGCGAAAGAAGCAGGATTATGGAATTTATTTTTGCCTGATAGTGAGTATGGAGCTGGGTTGACAAACGTGGAATATGCTCCCTTATGTGAAATCATGGGTCGCTCAAGCATTGCTCCGGAAGTTTTTAACTGTGCCGCGCCCGATACAGGCAATATGGAGCTCCTTGAGCGGTATGGTTCCAAGGAGCAAAAGGAAAAGTGGTTAACTCCATTATTAGATGGGGAAATCCGGTCTTGTTTTTCCATGACGGAACCTGACGTCGCTTCATCGGATGCCACGAACATTAAGACAAGTATTATTCGAGATGGTGATGAGTATGTCATCAATGGGACGAAATGGTGGTCATCTGGAGCGGGAGACCCGCGATGTAAAATAGCGATCGTGATGGGCAAAAATGATCCAGATGCTCCTAAGCACGAGCAGCAATCGATGATTCTTGTTCCTCTCGATACGGCTGGGGTTGATATTAAGAGAACTCTTCCGGTCTTTGGTTATGACCACGCCCCACATGGTCACGCTGAAATTGAATTCAAAAATGTGCGCGTTCCCGCTGCCAACCTGATATGGGGAGAAGGGAAAGGGTTTGCCATTGCCCAGGGAAGGCTCGGGCCGGGAAGAATCCATCATTGTATGAGGACAATTGGTGCCGCGGAGAGAGCATTAGAAGATATGTGCAAACGTGTAAATGAACGGGAGGCTTTTGGTAAAAAGCTTGCTGATCAAGGTGTGATTGGAGAATGGATTGCGGATTCGAGAATTGATATAGAACAGGCTCGGTTACTTACATTAAAAGCCGCCTATATGATGGATACAGTTGGAAATAAGGAAGCGAAGGCAGAAATCGCCATGATTAAAGTCATAGCTCCCAACATGGCACTGAAAGTAATCGATCGGGCGATTCAAGCCTTCGGAGCAGCAGGCGTCAGCGATGATTATTCATTGGCAGCCAAATGGGCAAACATTCGAACATTACGTTTAGCGGATGGACCTGATGAAGTCCACCGTAGAGCAGTTGCGAAATATGAGCTGAGAAAGAACCAATAACGATCAAGGGGGAAAGTCCGTGCATATAAAGGAACTGTTTGACCTTTCGGGGAAAACCGCGATTGTAACTGGTGGAGGTAGAGGGTTAGGAAAACAGATCGCTGAAGGATTTGCCGAGTCAGGGGCTAATGTTGTTGTCTGCTCAAGGAAGGAAGGGGCATGTCAGGAAGTCAGCGAACAACTGACTAAATTGGGCGTGAAATCACTCGCATTAAAATGTGATATCACGAATTCTGATGATATCCAACATGTAGTGGATAAGACCGTGGAGCAATTCGGGCGCATTGATATTCTTGTGAACAACAGTGGTGCTACTTGGGGAGCTCCTGTTGAAGAGATGCCGATAGAAGCATGGCAAAAAGTCATCAATGTAAATGTGACGGGAACATTTCTGATGTCCCAAGCCGTCGGAAAGGTCATGCTTGAGCAAGAGGCAGGAAAAATTATTAATATTGCTTCTGTTGCAGGGCTAAAAGGCTCAAACCCAGAGTATATGGATACCATCGGCTATAATTCCAGCAAAGGAGCGGTCATTACGTTTACGAAAGATTTGGCCGTCAAATGGGGGCCAAGGGGTATTTATGTAAATGCCATTGCCCCAGGATTTTTCCCTACTAAAATGTCCAAGGTATTAATTGAAAAAGGGGAAGATGCTTTCCTAAAAGGGACACCCTTAAGAAAGTTCGGTTCAGAAAATGATTTGAAAGGTGCGGCGGTATTCCTTGCTTCCCCTGCATCAGATTATATTACTGGAGATATTATGGTCGTAGATGGTGGTTCTCATGCGATGTAATCACCTTAATAAACAGTGTAAGGGAGCGGAAAATAGATGAAAAGAGATGCAGTAATCGTATCAGCTGTTCGAACAGCTATTGGCAGACAAGGTGGAACGCTGGCTTCCATACCAGCCCATGTCTTAGGAGCAGAAGTTATCAAAGAGTCGATAAAACGTGCGGGAGTTTCACCAGAGCTGATTGAAGATGTGATATTTGGGAATGTCTTGAGCGGCGGAGGAAATATTGCTAGATTATCCGCCTTACAAACAGGACTTTCTATCCATTTGCCTGGATTGACGGTTGATCGTCAATGTGGGTCAGGATTAAATGCTGTAAATCTAGCAGCACAGGCCATTCGGTCAGGGGATGGGGATGTGTACGTGGCAGGCGGAACAGAAAGTATGAGTCGAGCACCCTATTTAATGGAGCGTCCTGAGAAGGCGTATAGCCCCGTACCCCCTAAATTTAGAAAATCACAGCTGTCACCTGAGGAAATAGGCGATCCGCCAATGGGGATTACGGCTGAAAATCTCTCAGATAAATACAAGGTTAGCAGAGAAGAACAAGATGAATTTGCTTACCAAAGCCAGCAGCGAATGGCAAGTGCGATAGAAGAGGGACGGTTTGAAGAGCAGATTGTACCTTTGAGTGTCCCCGTTCGAAAAAGAGATCCGATTGAATTCAAAACGGATGAACATCCAAGACCGCAAACAACTCTGGAGGCTTTATCTAAACTCAGACCGGCTTTCCTTGAAGGCGGGTCAGTGACCGCTGGGAATAGTTCTGGTTTAAATGATGCAGCTTCTGCGCTGACATTGATGTCCAGAGAAAAAGCGGAGGAATTGGGATTAACTCCTTTAGTCACTGTGCGCGAATCTGCAGTAGCAGGAGTGGACCCAAATATCATGGGGATTGGTCCGGTTCCTGCGACGAAGAAGGTTTTGCAAAAGTCAGGGCTTACGCTTGAGGATATGGACATCATCGAAATCAATGAAGCCTTTGCCGGGCAGGTGCTTGCCTGTAATAGGGAACTTGAGATGAACCTCGATAAAGTCAACGTCAATGGCGGCGCGATTGCCCATGGACACCCGCTTGGCGCAACAGGAGCCATATTAACAACGAAAGCGATTTACGAACTGGAACGGTCAGGTGGCAGATATGCTCTTATCACGGCATGTATCGGCGGCGGTCAGGGAATTGCAACCATTATCGAACGTGCATAATACCTGGGTAAAGCTTTAAATAGAGTGGTTTAGATATGATATACTTTTATAACATATCTAAGTGAGGGGAACATTCTAATGAGACAAAAGATTATAGATAAGAGTATTGGTTTATTTGATAGAAAAGGGTTCACGGAAACATCGATCCAGGATATTGTGGATGAACTCGAGGTGACAAAAGGAACGTTTTATTACTATTTCAAAAGTAAACAAGAACTGCTTCGTGATATCCACCTCGGCTTTATTGAATATTTGCTGAAACACCAAGAAGTTATTATAAGTGATGACTCTAAGGATAGCAGGACAAAACTTCACGATGCGATTTACATGATTATTCACAGCATTAAACATCGGAAGCAAAGCGCCAGAATTTTTTTTAGGGAAATGCGAAATCTTGGCCCTGAGTACCTTGAACAGAATGTGGAAAAAAGGGATCAGTTTCGAAAGAATTTGCAGGGGCTCATAGAAGAAGGGATAAGCAAAGGGGAGTTTCAAAGTGATCTGAACGCCGATATGATTACTCGCGGTATTCTTGGGGTGACGAACTGGAGTTACTATTGGTTCAATCCTGAAGGAAGCGTTTCAGATGAAGAGCTTGCCCACATTTATCTTGAGATGATTTTAAATGGGATTAATAAAAAAGATTAACCCCATTTGGAGCATCCTGTAAGCATGAATAAAGGTAGCATACTGACTAGTTGGTTTGTTCAATGAAGATTGGAGGTGAAATTCATGAGCTATGATATAGATGTCACAGTAAGGTTTTGTGAAACAGACGCTGCTGGGCATGTGAATAATACGAGTTACTTCATTTATTTAGAAGAAGCACGCGGGAAGTATTTTGAAAATGTTCTACCGGATAATGAAACGTCGGGAAGGTTTATTATAGCTGGGACGGAGTGTAACTTTCTGAGTCAAGCCTATTTTAATCAAAGATTGACTGTTTCCACATGGGTTTCGAAAATAGGGACGAAGAGTTTCCGTTTCAACCATAGCATTAAGGCAGCTGACACGGGAGTCTTGATTGCTGAAGCCGAAGCAGCTATTGTTTGTTTCAATTATGAGGAGCAAAAGAGTGAACCTATCCCATCATCGATCAGGAAAGTGTTAGAAGAACAGCTAGTGGCCAATTAGCGGTGGCACACTTTTGGGTTATGATCACAGAACGACGAATAGAAAGGATGGTGGACAGAATTGAATAGATTTATAGATTCCATAGCGGTTGTGACAGGAGCAGGTAGTGGTATCGGTGAGCAGACAGCCATTCAATTGGCTAATCAAGGAGCAAGGATAGTATTAGTTGGGCGCACATCCTCTAAGCTTGAGAGAGTGGCAGATACAATCAATAACGCTTTGCCTGAACCCGTTGCAGAAGTTTTTACTGCTGATGTGACAAAGGAAGAAGATGTTCAGGAACTTGGACAATTTATTCAACAAAAGTATGGCGACCTCCATGTGTTGATTAATAATGCCGGGGCTTCAGGTAAATCTACTATATTAGAGATGGAAGCAAGTGAATGGGAGCGGATTCAGGACACAAACTTAAAAAGTGTCTTCCTCGTATCGAAAATACTTGGTAAGATTATCATAGAAGGCAGTGAGCAAGCGGGACAGAACGGCAATACAACGAACCGTTCCATTGTCAATGTTGCTTCGTTGTCAGGTCATAAGGCGGGGGCAAAGATTCCCCATTACAGCTCTTCTAAAGCAGCGGTGATTAATTTTACAAAAGCGTTAGCAGTGGAGTTTGCCCCCTATGGAATACGGGTCAATTCCGTATCCCCCGGGTTTGCTGAAACACCACTGACTGAAGAAGGATTAAAGAATAAGCGATTTGAAGAAGCCATTCAGAGGAATACAGCGTTGAACCGGGTTGGTAAACCAGAAGAAATTGCCAGTGTCATTTCATTTGCAGCCTCGAGTGGGGCTTCTTATATGACAGGAACCGATCTATTAGTAGATGGTGGATGGCTAGTTACGTAAAGTAATAGAATAAAATGCACCTAAAATTTACAGAAAATTATCTTTATTCAAAATACAGGTGTCTCTTTTTGAATTAAAATGATAGCGTTTTCAAAAGGTTTTGATGATTTGGTAGTTGGAAGTGCCTTGTTTATATTTGCACGTGACGGAAACTTTACGTGAGGGGAAGAGCCGTTTAAATAGCGGGTCATCCATAAGGGAGCCGTTGCCTAGTAAGCTACTCGGTCATCTACCAAAAAATTTCCGATAGTAAAAAGGAGAGATACTCATGCAAACCCGCCACTTTGAATTCTGGCCAAAATTATCAAAGTCCATAACTTTTCCTGAGACTCCTCTTATTGATAATCTAACGGTTTCTGCGGCCAGATATCCTAATCACGAGGCGATTTATTATTATGGCCAAACTATAACGTATCGTCAGCTGATGAAAGAGGTTGAATCTCTGGCTGGATACTTGCAGCAAAACTTAGGGGTTGCAAATGGGGAAAAAGTATTGTTGTTTATGCAAAATTCTCCTCAGTTTGTGATCGGTTATTATGCGATTTTAAGAGCGGGAGCTGTTGTGGTCCCGATCAACCCGATGCTGAAGACCAATGAGCTTGAATTTTATGTGAAGGATTGCGGAATCGAAAATGGAATCATCGGTCAAGAGCTGGTTGAACAAGTGCAACCTTTAGTGGATAGCACCTCACTCCAAAACCTTGTGATCGCATCTTATTCGGATTACAAGGGGGAAGATTTTGACGAAATGTTACCGGCAGAAGTGGCCGCTCCTCGAGCATCCTTTGATCATCCCCATTTCTTCTTGTGGGAGGATGCCATACAAGCAGGGGCTAGGCCTGGCAATCAAAATAGCAATGCCGATGACCTTGCTGTTCTCCCTTATACTTCGGGAACAACTGGTCTTCCTAAAGGGTGCATGCATACGAACCGAACCGTCCAGGCGAATACAGTGGGAGCGTATCACTGGTCTCGTTCGACAACTCATTCGAAGAGTCTTATGACATTACCATTGTTTCACGTAACGGGTATGGTCCACAGCATGCATATGCCGATTTTCAGCGGAAGTACCATGGTGATTATGACGAGGTGGAACCGTGAAACAGCAAGGAGACTGATAAAAGAACAACGATGTACGCACTGGGTGACCATTAGTACGATGTTAATTGATTTCCTTGCCAATCCTGATGTGAAAGCAGAGGATCTTACTTCATTGCTAGGCATTTCTGGAGGAGGAGCTGCCTTCCCTAAAGCTGTTGGAGAGAAGCTGTATCAACTAACTGGCCTTGAGTTTGCGGAAGGCTATGGTTTGTCCGAGACGATTGCTCAAACACACTTTAATCCACCTGAGCGCCCGAAAATGCAATGCCTAGGAATCCCTTCGTTTGATGTAGATTCTCGTATTATAGATCCAGTAACAAATGAAGAAGTTAGAACAGATGAAATAGGGGAAATTGTTGTTAATGGCCCCCAGGTTATGGTCGGTTACTATAATCGGGAAGATGAAAATGAAGCGTCGTTTATCGAACTTGAAGGGAAATCTTTCTTCAGGACAGGTGATATAGGTCGTGTTGATGAAGAGGGATATTTCTTCATTGTCGACCGTGTCAAACGAATGATCAACGCTTCAGGGTATAACGTTTGGCCTACAGAAGTGGAATCCTATCTATATGATCATCATGCTGTCAAGCAAGCCTGTGTGGTTGGAATCCCCGATCCACGCAAAGGGGAGAACATTAAAGCTTTCGTTATTTTGAATGAAGAGTTCGAAGGAGAAATAACGGAAGAGGAAATTATTGAATGGTCTAAGCAACATATGGCTGCTTATAAATATCCCCGTGTTGTTGAATTTAAAAAGGAATTTCCGACAACGAACAGCGGTAAAATTTTATGGCGTAAGCTGCAGGAAGAGGAAAAAGAAAAAGTCGAGGGGACAAATAAGTCGTAATCGACAAGTTGCTGGGTAGCTGGCAATTAATAATTGTTTAAGCAAATGGGGTCAGTATTGCCCATAAGCAAAAGCAAGTTCAATCTGGCCTCATTTTACTTTGAAAAATAAGTGGCTAAAGGGGGAGTAAAATGGATATTTTAACACAGCAACTTTTTAATGGGTTAACAATAGGAAGTGTTTATAGCCTGGTAGCTTTAGGTTTAACCCTCGTTTATGGTATTTTACACATTCCTAACTTTGCCCATGGAGCTTTGTATATGCTTGGGGCTTATATAACGTTAACATCAATGCTTTTATGGGATTTTAATTACTGGCTGGCCATGGCCATTTCCGTTCTAGTCGTTGGATTGCTTGGTGTATTAATGGATCGCCTTGTTTTTCATCAGTTGAGAAATGCACCTCCTATACACGACAAAATCGCTGCGATTGGTATATTATTGTTTCTCGAAGCCTTAGCTCAGTTAATTTGGGGAGCTGATTATCGTAGTATGGATACGCCTTACGGGGAGGTTATCAATGCTTTTGGTTTAACTGTGACCATGCAAAGGGTTCTCATAAACATTGGGGCGATTGCTGTCATGATTATGTTATACCTGTTTTTGAAAAAGACATTCATTGGTTCAACGATTATCGCGATGGCTCAAAATCGTCAAGGCGCCCATCTGGTAGGAATTAATACAAATAAAGTTGCCATGTTGACCTTTATGATCTCTGGCGCGTTAGCCGCTATTGCTGCTTCGCTTTCGGCACCTATTAATCTGGTTTTCCCTGGCATGGGACACCTGGTTATTTTGAAAGCCTTTGTCATTATCATTCTCGGAGGCATGGGGAGTATTCCTGGTGCGATTCTCGGTGGCTACATTCTCGGCTTCAGCGAGAGCCTCGGTGCTACTTATATATCAAGCGATTATAAAGACATCATTGCCTTTGTGTTATTAATCATCATTCTATCATTTAAGCCAAAAGGGTTATTTTCCAGGGAGGGATTCTAAATGTCATCACTTCTAAGGAAAAGAATAATAATCATTGGCTTAATTGCCATCGCCGGGATTTTTCCGTTTATCACGCAAAATGAGTATTGGCTTCACATTTTAACCTTATCGTTTATCTGGATGATTGCCGTATATGGACTGAATTTACTAGCAGGTTATACTGGCTATTTGTCTCTAGCTCATGCGGGTTTCTTTGCAATTGGGGCTTATTCATTAGGTCTGTTAACAGTTAAAGCTGGTGTGGGTTACTGGGCTGCCCTGGCTCTAGCTTGTTTGATTACTAGCTCCATTGGTTTGTTAATTGGATTAATTGCACTTAGAACAAAAGAACACTTTTTTGCAATCTATACACTATGTGTCGGATATGTTATCTACCTAGTTATTGACAAATGGGATAGTTTAACAGGAGGGGTTCGCGGTTTGATCGGCATTCCCGCGCCTTCTAATATAGGTCCGATCTCCTTCCAGAGTCCACTCTCACAATATTATCTTATTCTATTTTTCCTTTTACTCACTGTTTTTGTTATGTATCGAATCGTTCACTCTCTCACTGGGCGAACATTCATTGCGATTAGAAATAGTGAAGAACTGGCGCAAACAATAGGAATATCAACAATGAAAAACAAGTTAACCGTTTTTGTCTTATCCACTTTTTTCGCAGGTTTAGCTGGTGCATTGTATGCCTCCTTCATCCGATTTATTGGTCCAGATATCGGCTACATCACCATTATCTTTGATTTTCTAACGTATTTGCTGGTGGGAGGAATCGGCACACTGGCAGGTCCGATAGTTGGAACGTTCCTTGTTGTTTGGGTATCCCAATCCCTTCAGTTTTTACAAGATTCTCGAATGCTCATTTTCGGACCTCTCTTAACATTGCTTATCATCTTTTATCCAAGGGGAATTGTGGGAGCCCTTTTTGAGTGGAAGATGAAACGATCTTATAAAAAGAAAAAGCAATCCTCAAAAGCCGGGCATTCGAAAGGTCAATATACTGATTCTCAATCAGAATCTGAGCAAAAGGTTAAGGAGGGGTGAGTCTTGTTCTTAGAAACGAAGAATGTAACGAAACAATTCGGTGGCCTAGTTGCTGTAAACAACGTCGACTTCTCCATAGAGAAAGGGAAGATTAACGCGATTATTGGACCAAACGGGGCGGGGAAATCAACTTTCTTTAATTTGGTTAGTGGAACCTATCCCCTAAGCTCTGGCCAAGTTACTTATAAGGGGAAGGATATCACAAAGCTTCCTTCTAATAAGATTGCCGAACTTGGCATAGCAAGAACGTTTCAGACGACCAACCTATTTGAACAATCTACTGTCCTCGATAACGTTATTGTAGGCCATCGATTACGTACAAAATCAAACCTAGTTGATGCTATTTTAAGGACGAAACGATTTAAGAGGGAAGAGCAAAAATGCAGGGATAAGGCGATGGAGGTTTTAGAGTTTGTCGGATTAACAAGTATTGCTGACAAAATGGCTGCCAATGTCACACAAGAAGAGAAAAAGCGTGTGGCCTTTGCCCTTGCTTTAGCCACTGATCCCGAAATCGTTTTCCTAGATGAACCGGCAGCAGGTATTAACCCAGATGAAACGGAAGGCCTTGCTGAATTGATGAGAAAAATGGTACAAAAAGGAATTACTGTTTGTTTAATTGAGCACAAAATGCAAATGATTATGAAACTGGCTGACAACATTATGGTTTTAAACTACGGTGAAAAGATTGCTGAGGGCACCCCAGATGAAATTATGAACAACCAAACAGTTATAGAAGCTTATTTAGGGGGCGACGCCAGTGCTTAACCTTTCAAACCTATCTGTCAAATATGGCAGCTTTACCGCAATAGAGGATGTGAATGTCGAGGTGGGGGAAGGTGAATTTGTTGTTTTACTAGGTTCGAATGGCGCAGGAAAAAGTACGATATTCAAGGCGATCAGCGGTCTTGAGAAACCTAGTGGAGGGAAAATTATCTTTGAAGGTAACTCGATAGGTGGTCTGTCACCGGAGCGTCTTGTCAAATCAGGAATTGTTCATTGTGCGGAAGGCCGAGAACTATTTCCAAGGATGACCGTCCATGAAAATTTGATCATGGGAGCATACGTTCACCGAAAAAAGAAAAAGGAAATCAAACAGTCAATAAAGGATGTCTATGAGTTATTCCCGATTTTACATGAAAAAAGAGAGGATGCTGCCGGGTCCTTAAGTGGCGGACAACAGCAAATGCTGGCAATTGGCAGGGCTTTGATGGCAAAACCGAAACTGATGCTGTTAGATGAACCATCGATTGGTTTGGCTCCTTTAATTGTTGAACAAATGTTTGATGTAATTCAACAGATTAATAAAGATGGTACTACGATTCTATTGGCAGAGCAAAATGCCAATGCGGCATTAAAAATTGCCAATCGAGGCTATGTTTTTGAAAATGGTTCCATCGTTGTACAAGGGACATCTGAAGAACTGTTTACGAATGATGAAGTGCGCAAGGCATACATCGGTGCCTGATGCTAATTTCTACTTAGGAAGGGGGCTGATCCTTTACTAGCATTGCCCATTAGGTTATGTGAATACCATTTTAAGAGGAGGAATTAGAATGAAGCAGTTCCGATTACTAGCCTTATTGATTGTGTTAGCCTTTGCGTTTGTTTTGGCAGGATGCGTTGAAAACCCAGATAATGAAGAGGCTAGTGGTGGTGAAGTAGAAACGGAAACAGAGGCTCCTGCTACGGAAGAAGGGGAAAAGGTAGTGAACATCGGCTATAGTGGTCCACTGAGTGGTCCAGCGGCTTACTATGGGGAACGTACACTGAATGGTCTTCAAATGGCGGCCGAAGAAATTAACGAAAACGGTGGTTTTGAGGTTGATGGGCAGACGTATAAACTTAATCCAGTTGCACTAGATGATAAGTATTTACCTAATGAAACGGCAGCGAATGCAAAAAGGCTACTGCAAGAAAACGAAACACCAATTATATTTTCACCCCACAGCGGTGGAATAAAAGCCATGCAAGTGTTTAATGAAAGAGAAGACTTCCTGATTGCAGCATACTCGAGTGAACCCGCTATCACAGAGGCTGGAAACTCCCTGACTGTCAGAATTCCTCCTCGATATGATGGGTACATGGAGCCTTTCACCACTTACTCTATGGAGCGATTTGGTAAGAAAATTGCTGCTATCCCTACCGCATCACAGTACGGTAAAGACTGGACGGAAACATTATTACCTTACTGGAAAGAGCAAGGAGGAGAAGTCGTTTACAATTCTTCCGTTGATTTTTCCAAGGATACGGATTTCTTCACGATGGTAACGAATGCATTAGAAGAAGAACCTGATGTATTATTTATTGGAGGTCCATCTGAACCAACAGCAAAATTAGCAGAACAAGCCAGGAAATTAGGATTCGAAGGCGGATTTATTATCATGGACCAAGCCAAGCTTGATGAGATGAAGAATGTAACAGGTACGTATGAAACCTTTGAAGGGGCTATTGGAGTCATGCCGCTAGTCAATGCAGATTATCCAGGTACCCCGGAATTCGTAGAGAAATATAATGAGAAATACGGTGAAAACCCAGGGTCAGAAGCGGGCTTCCACTATATTGCAACCTATATCTTTATGGAGGCCATGAAAGCAGCTGGCACCGTTGATGATCCAAAAGCGATTCGAGCACATATCGAAGAAGGAATAGCTCAAATACCTGAAGAAAAACAAGTCTATTCCATTTCTGGAATTGGAGAAGATGGAGGATTTATAACAGGATTAAGTGTCGCAGCTGTTGAAGATGGAGAAATTGTATCCATCGAAGTTGAAGAGTAGGGTATGTCAGTTTACAAAAGTAAAAAAGCCAATCGGTGCACTCCTCGCATCGATTGGCTTTTTGTATTTATTATTCATATCGACTTGTGCTCAAGTGAAAGTATACAGAGGGGGCGGAATTAGATGAGTAAGCTAGTAGAACGCAACTGAATCTGAAGTTGATGGCGCGATGGTGCGTGCATGGAAGTGGCAGGTGAATGAGATTCTCCCCTAAATCTCATTGATTCCTACCAAGCCATTGAGGATTCTACCTAAATTTGGACTTATTCTGTCAAAAATTTCTGGTATTCTAACTAAATTCAAGTAGATTCTTCCCTAATAGCAAAAAGGATCAAATCCAAACAGCTGGATTTGACCCTTTTATAAACTACCGCTAGAAAAGCTTCAAGACTAGGATTGGGCGCTTCCACTACCCAAAATCCTATAAAGTAATCTCGGATCCCGAAACTTCCTTTACAACTCTTCCGATAATTTCTTCTGGAATACGGAAGAAGACACCAGAAGGATCTGATTGGACAGCGGTGACAATCTCTTCTAATTGATTAAGATCAATGTTTACTTCTTCAAAAGTGCTCGCTAGCCCAATATGACTTCTGAGCTCACGAATATAGGTTGTCACTTGTTGAAGACACGTTTCGGGAGAATCTGAGATATTTTCAATCCCGAGAGCTTCTGCGAAACCGTTGATTCTTGGTAGATACATAGCTGGCAGGCTTTCCATCACATTTGGTAAAAGAACAGCATTTGCCAGACCATGAGGGATTCCGTACCTGGCTCCTAGTGCATGGGCAATGTTGTGAACGGGTATCGCATTTAGGGCGAGACTGAATGCAGAGATAGCCATCGAACTGGCCATTAGCATATTCGCCCGAGCCTTAATATTCTCGCCTTCATGAACAGCTTTTGTAATGTTTTCTGTGATCATTCTGGTAGATTGCAATGCATAGGCATCTGTCATTGGGTTGGCATCAGGAGAAAAATAGGCTTCAACCGCATGTGTCAGGGCATCGAATCCAGTGAATGCCGTGATTTTTGGAGGCAGTCCAACGGTTAATTCCGGATCCAGGACAGCCAGATCTGCATTAATAAAAGGGTGAATGATGTTTACTTTCACGTTGGCATTTTCATTATAAATAACAGAAATCGGGGAGACCTCTGCACCCGTTCCTGCGGTTGTCGGTACCGCTACATGTGGAATGAAGCTCGGCTGTACATCCGGCCAGGATTCAAGTACATTTCCTAAGAGGTGCTCATGGATATCTGAGAACTTGTTGTGCAGCATCCATTTTACCCCTTTGACTGTATCTAGCACACTGCCGCCTCCAAGGGCTAATAAAGCATCACCATTATTTTCTTTGAAAAATTGGACGGCTTGGTTGATGACAGACGATTTTGCATCCTGAACAATGTCATCAAAGACACCTGCGAGTTCGACATCCCCAGGCATCAGTTCAAATAACTCCGTGATTTTTTCTGTCACGCCTGCCTCTGTTAACCCTTTATCTGTGAATAATATGACCCTTTTCCCGCCGAGGCCTTTGATCAATTCTGGAAGCTTTGTACGCGAACCAGCTCCGTTATGGATAACAGTTCGGACGGAAAATTGGAAATAAGATGTTACCATAAGATCACCTACTTTTTTAGATTGGGCAAATTCATCATTACGAGTCTGTTCCTAAAAGAATTCCATACCATGCTCTTTTCTCAAGCTCAGGAACAAGAGAGGTATGAACATGCTTCGTTTGTGTATATTCGTCAAGGGCATGCCGACCAAGTTCACGACCAAAGCCGCTTTGCTTATAGCCACCAAATGGGGCATCACTTCTAAACATATGCCAATCATTGATCCAAATGGTCCCGGCTTTTAAGTCCTTTGCGATTTGTAGTGCCTTGTTGACGTCTTTGGACCAAACTCCGGCTGCAAGTCCGTATATCGTATCATTGGCAAGTTTAACTGCTTCTTCTACATCGGAATAACGAATGACAGACAGAACAGGACCAAAGATCTCTTCCTGTGCAATCTTCATGCTATTGTCTACATCAGCAAAAATGGTTGGTTCTACGTAAAAGCCATGTTTCAGTTCTGCATCTTCCGCGCGTTTCCCGCCACAAATTAAGGTGGCGCCTTCCTGTTTGCCTGTTTCAATATAACTGAGTACCCTTTCCAATTGTTGCTCTGAAATAAGTGGCCCCATTCCTGTTGTCTTTTCCAGAGGATGTCCTAATTTTATTGTAGAGGCGGCTATCTTCAGTTTTTCAATCACCTCATCGTAAATGGAATCGTGGACCAATACCCGTGTCCCAGATTCACAAATTTGTCCGGAATGAAGGAAAACACCGAACAAAATCCCCGGAATGGCTGTGTCTAGATCAGCATCTGGTAAAACGATCGCAGGCGATTTGCCCCCTAGTTCAAGGGATACCTTTTTCACCGTCCCCGCGGCTTGCTGCATAATGTTCCGTCCCACTTCTGTAGAGCCGGTAAAAGCTACCTTGTCCACCTCAGGATGTGTCACGAGTGCTTCTCCCGTGCTTGAACCAGGACCTGTCACAACATTGAAGACACCTGCTGGAATTCCGGATTCAACAGCCAATTCCGCTAATTTTAATGTAGTCAGTGGTGTGTAGGAGGCTGGTTTAATCACGATGGAATTGCCCATGGCGAGCGCCGGAGCAATTTTCCACATCGCGAGAATCATCGGAAAGTTCCAAGGTGTGATAGCTGCGCATACACCAATAGATTCTCTCCAGACTTGATTATCGCTCGGGCCTGGAAAAGTTTTTGTCGGTAAAGATTCTACATACCTATACTCACGTGCGAATTTTGCTGTTTCCTGAAGGAGCTCAACAATTTGCAGGATATCTGAATTGGCAATTCGATTGACTGTACCGCCGGAACTAATGGACTCGAGGTAAACGAGTTCCTCTGTGTGTTCAGCAATTTCGTTTGAAAAATGGATCAGAGTACGTGCTCTTTCTTGCGGTGATTTTTTCGACCAAATACCAGAGTCGAAGGCCTGGCGAGCTGACCGGACGGCTACATCAACATCTGCTTTCGTTCCTTTTGCTACATGAGCACATACTTGTCCTGTTGCAGGATTTGTGATCTCGAACGTTTCACCATTTTTGGAAGGGTTCCAGCTTCCATTGATATAAAGCGGGAAATGCAGGATATCCGTTTTCGTTGACATCAATAAACCTCCTCGTTTTTTGATTTACAATTCACACACTTTCCTTCGGCTTATAGATTTCCTCGATCGTTTTTCCTCTTGCCCGGGCAACTTTTTCAAGACGGATCGCTAATTGGTTTTGCGAGAACCTGACCGTTTCCTCAAGCGGAACATCATAAGCAGATTGTTCGGCACCTTCCTGATTTAATTGCAGTGACAATGGCGCAAGGTCGTTCAATTTTTGTGTGATGTGGTCATACAAATGTGGGTGTTCGCAGACAAGGCGCTGCAGTAAGAAGGTCCCGTAAGCAATATGCCTCGACTCGTCCCGCTTCAAATACTCAATCCCTTTCATTAGACCAGGCATCTTGCCAAATGAATCAAGCATTCTATAAAATGACCAGTAGCCTGTTTCTGCAAGAACTCCTTCAACAAACATGTTATACACGACGGCAGCTTCCGCGAGTGCTTCAGGAGATTCGTCGGTATGGAGGCGGTTCATCGCCTCAGGTAAAATCTCGTAAAAAATCTGCTTATACGTATCACTATGGAAATGGGAGAGATCCCCTTGTTCCCCAATCACGTTCAAAACGATGCGAAAAAACTCAGTATGTTTGGCTTCTTCAAATAGAAATGTTGTCAAAAACATTTCCTCTTCAATCCGTCCTTGCTTGGCGATTAACATGATCTCCGGTAAGAGATCGAGCGTAACGGCTTCTTCACCTGCCTGAAACTGGGAGATGAGCCGTAGGATGGACTGTTGCTGGGGTGCCGTTAACGTCTTCCAATCTTCTTTGTCTTGTGTGAAATCAATATCCCTTGGGTCCCAAACACCTAATCTTTTTGCCTTTTGATACAATCGAAATGGGAACGAGTCTTCCTTGAGGCCACGTGCGCTTGTCGTCAAAATTTGGTCTCTCATTTTTCAACCCCTCTGCTAAATTTTGAATTTACTGAATATTTTTGCTAAAATGTAAGCACTTACATTGATCATAGTATAAGTTTACGACCATTTATATCCCTGAAAATGTAGGGAGGGGAAGCCGATGAACGCTGAGTTGATTGGAAATTATGTGAAGGGGATTAATCCTGCAGAGCAACATGATAAGAAGGTGCACACAGCTGTAAAGGGTTTTGTTGAGTTGTTTCCGTTTTTACGTGTATCGTTATTTGGGTATTCACCATTAAGTTTTATCGGTGAGGGGATCATCAGAATGGACGGATCGGGAGTCTATGGAATGAGTGATATTCGGGAAGACATCAGAGCGATCCCGCCCGTCTATTCGGTTGTTCACTCCAAAAGAGCGATGTTTGTCAGTAATGCAGAAGAGGAAAATTCTTTACCTGAAAAGTATGTCCACCGATTTAAATTATCTTCTCTGATGATCGTGCCAGTCATACAGTCTTCAACAGTCATCGGCGGCATTTTCTTGGACAGATATACCGGAGCTGGACTGCCAACAAGAGAATTGATCACCTCCCTGGAGCAGTACGGGAAATGTTTGGGGCAACTTTTATATGAACCAAGCGATAAGAAGGTACACTTAAGCAAGCGTGAAACGGAGGTGCTGCAAGAGTTGGCTTTTGGTTATTCGATAAAAGAAATTGCCGGGTCGTTTGGAATTAGTCCGTTTACGGTCAGGGATTACGTTGGCTCTGCCTTGAGAAAGCTGAATGTAAAACATCGTGGTCAGGGGATAGCCGAGGCAATCCGGCTGGGGTTAATTCATTAATTTTCATCCTTTTTATAACGAAAGAGGTTATAAAGGAGTGTGTGTAAACGGATAGATATGAGGGATTATCCAACATAATAAACAAAATGACTGAGCAAAAGGCAAAAGAAAAACCGTTTAAGAATGATGATGGCATGGCAATCTGTGAAAGTATGCAATATGGGGGATGAAGATCCGATTAATTAGGTTTTATTTTCTAGTATGTCTTTTATAATGGCAATATGAAAGGAAGCCCATGCCCTTTCGCGAAAGTGGAGAATGACACTCATTGTTAGGATTAGTATATAAGATACAACGAAAACCACCCCCCATGGGAGCATCCCATTACTAAATATAAACTCTTGTAATTGTGCAGAAAATAGAAATAACAGCCATGGTCCGGTAGAAACCAAAATAGGGATAATCCCTGATCCGTTCTTTTCTTTTATCATGCGATAAAGTATTTTTTCTAATGTATCTGAATCAATGGTTAAATAGAAGCGTTGGATATCCGTCACTTCTTTAATTTCTTCGATTTTATTAAAGGAGTGGTTTCTTTCACATGTCTTTTTAAGTTTAATATAAAACTTATGCGCATCACCACGAAACACAATCATTGATCCCTCCATCGAGTTTCTGCGTAATAACAGAATTAACATATCGCTATCTTTTTATGCATTCCCTCCGTCTTTTTCAGGTAACCAAAAAGAGTGGAGTCTGATCTAGAACTCACTCTTTTCACTGATTCAATTAAATGTCCTTTTTAAACCTTACGCTTTGATGATGATAAAATATTTAATTCTTCCCTATACTTGGCGATCGTTCTCCGTGACACGTTAACTTCCTCCTGGTCCCTAAAGTATGCGGAGATTTTTTGATCAGAAAGTGGTTTTCTCTTATTCTCGTTCTTAACCAATTGCTGTAACAATGCTTTTACTTTAGCCGCAGAAGTGCCGGTCTCGTCTTTTCCAAGTTTGGAAGAGAAAAACATTCGAAGCTCAAATGTCCCCATAGGTGTTTGAATGACTTTATTTTTTGTTGCGCGGCTAACCGTTGATTCGTGAACATCGATTTCCTCGGCGACATTCTTTAACGTAAGCGGTTTAAGCGAGGCAACACCGTTAGTTAAAAAATCAATTTGTTTATCAATCATGACCTCGGTAATTTTTAAAATGGTCAAGCGGCGTTGTTCTATACTTTTTACTAACCATAAATATTTTTGATAGTGTTTATTTAGGTAGTTGGATGCCTCGTTGTTTTGTCCTAGGTATGTTGTGTACTGTTTGTTCATATTTACTGTTGGTATGAACTTATCGTTAAGGGAAATGGTGTATTTCTCTCTCACCTTTTCTATGATAATATCTGGAACTTGATATCTTATGGGTGTACGATAAATATCAGCGCAAGGTTTAGGATCAAGACTTTGAATGAGAGTAACAATGGATTTAACCTCTTCAAACGGTATTTCCAGGGAGGAGGAAATTTCCTTCCATTTGTTATTAGCAACTAGCTCAAGATAATCGGTAATTACTTGCTCAGTCATTCGATCGTTAGGGTGATATGCTCGTAATTGTAATAATAGACACTCTTTTAATCCTCTGGCTCCAACACCTGCGGGCTCAAGTTGTTGAAGGAGGTCGATGGCGTATAGGGATTTTTGTTCAGTAACATTTAATAATTGGGAAATATCTGATGTACTTAATGGCAAATAGCCATTTTCATCCAGGTTAAGAATTAGATAACGCAATATAGTCCGTTCTCTTTCCTCAATATCAAGAAATTGTGCTTGTTCTAATAAATGCTCCCACATCCCTTTATCTTCACTTTTCAGATAATCAAGCGGGTTTACTTCGGAATGGGTATTTAGGGATTTTGAATGACTTTTAGAAACGGGATAGTCTTCCCTGAAGGAGATGTCATGATTATTTTCTTCTAGTTCAATTAGTGGGTTTTCCATTGCTTGTTCCTGAATGAACTGTTCCATTTCCACCGTACTATATTGAAGCATTGTTATCGCTTGGTTTAAGTCGGGCGTCATCACCATTTTTTGTTTTTGTGAAAGTTCTAATTTCACTTCTATCACCCCTTTGAATACGCTTACAAAAAATACAACTGTAAAAGAGATCCAATTGTAGATCTTCTGAAATCTTCTTCTGATCAGTAAAGGCCAATAATGCTGACATCTTACTAAAAAAAGGCTTATGTTTATTATATATGTTTTTGTCGATCATTTCATTTTGAAATTTTAAACCTAGACAGAAAATTAAAATAATTATATAATGGTACTACAATGTTCACTCCTAGAAAGATCACCTCTTTCATGACCAGTGAATCCGAAGTTTCGTTTAGCAAAATGAATGACTACGACTGTGAATCTTCGTGCCCTCATTAGCGTGGGGAATTTAACGTGGATCTAAGCCAGTGATATCAAGCTTTCTTTGATATGGCTGGCTTTTTTAATTTAAAAAAATTGGAGGGATTTGAATGATGAATTTTGAATTAACGGAAGAACAGGAAATGGTTAGAAAAATGGTGCGTCAATTTGTCGATAAAGAAATTAATCCTTATATACAGGGTTGGGATGCTGAGGGACATTTTGAGCCGTCGATCATGAAGCGTTTAGCTGATCTTGATTTAATGGGGGTCTGTATTCCCGAACAATATGGCGGCAGTGGAATGGACTATAATACGCTGGCCATTGTATGTGAGGAGTTAGAACGCGGGGATACAGCCTTCAGAACGGCGGTATCTGTACACACAGGGTTAAATAGTATGACACTATTACAATGGGGAAATGAAGCACAAAAGCAAAAATATCTCACCCCGCAAGCGAAAGGGGAAAAGGTAGGAGCTTTTGGGTTAACAGAACCAAATGCTGGCTCTGATGTTGCCTCACTACAGACAACGGCTGTCAAAGAGGGAGATCATTATATTTTAAATGGGCAAAAAACTTGGATCTCGCTTTGCGATTATGCCGATCACTTTCTCGTTTTTGCCTATACGGATAAAGATAAAAAGCATAGAGGAATCTCCGCCTTTATTGTGGAGCGGACCATGCCTGGCTTCTCCTCCAAAGCCATTAAGGGAAAATTGGGGATTAGAGCAGGAAACACCGGAGAAATATTTTTTGACAGCGTGAAGGTGCCAAAAGAAAACCTTCTTGGGGAAGAAGGGGAAGGATTTAAAATTGCTATGGCTGCTTTAGATAACGGTAGATTTACGGTAGCTGCTGGTGCGTGTGGTCAAATTCTTGCATGTATTGAAGAAAGTATTAACTACTGCCATGAAAGAAAAACTTTTGGAAAAGAAATCGGGAAGCATCAGTTAGTTCAGCAAATGCTGGCCAAAATGGAGGCAGGTTACCAGATGTCCCGGCTACTCGTCTTTCGTGCCGGCTCCTTAAAGAATCAAGGGAAGCGGAATACAAGAGAGACATCACTGGCGAAATGGCAGGCTTGTGACTATGCTAATGAAGCGGCCAATGACGCTGTCCAAATTCATGGAGCTTACGGATATTCAAATGATTATCCAGTTGAACGGTTTTTAAGAAACTCTAAGGCACCTGTTATCTATGAGGGCACAAGGGAGATTCATACCGTGATGCAAGCTGAATACCTTCTCGGATACCGATCAGATAAACAATTGTCCAACTCTTTACCCGTTTGGCCATTTGAAGAAGCGAAAGAAGAAGTGAAATAGAAGAAAAAGTATGACTATGTGATGAGTTTCCTATGATCTACTTTAAAAAGAAGGAATTTTCAAATTTAAAAGAGAATGTTTTAAAGTAGATTACTCATAAAAAGGGGTAGAAAAATGGGAAACTCACAGATACTTTTTATTGCCGGCCATGCAAGACTGCCAGAAGGTATGGCAGCCCAAAACATGTACGAAACCATTACGGTTACTGCTGAGGTAGATCGTGTATATGGTGTCGTTTTAGAGGCATCATGTACACTTGCTACGGAGCATGGCAGAGACTATATTGGGAAGATCTTAAAAGGGTTTAGTCTGCGCCATGATATAGAGGAAGTTATTAAATGCATAGAAGAACAGTATTATGGAAAGGCAGCAAATGCGATTATTGCTGCCCTAAAGGATTTACACTATCAATTTCAGCAAGTGAAACAGGTACAGCGCCCCTGCTAAAGGGTACAAATAAAAATGTATTAATTCAAAACAAGACAGAGCTTTCACTGTAAGGATCAGTGAAAGCCATCGTTTTTGTGTCAGAAAAAAGAATGGGTGAGATGGGTGAAAACGACCTATTTGTTTAGCATTCAGAAATGGAAAGTAATCATCATCTTAACTATGTGCTTTCTCTACATATTTCATTTCTTTTTTCCAGCGAAATCACTTTTTTACCTATTGTCAGGTTGTGGGATTTTCGTGTTTTTAATAAGTTCGTTTTTTGTCCGTGGGATCCCAAAGTACATTACCCTGATGTTACTATTACTAGGTTTTATAATTAACGGAATGTACAAAGAACAACCATTTGCTGCCAGCCTTCAGGGGATTCAACAGAATCTGCCACTTTTAACTTTAATCATCCTTGTGCCGATGCTGTCCATTCCGTTAAAAACAGGCGGTTATTTTCATTCACTCCATTATTTTTTAAAAAAGTGGGAGAACAATCCTAGACTTGCTTTCTTCGGTCTTTCTAGCTTTATTGCGTTAATAAGTCCGATCTTAAACATGGGCTCAGTCAAGATGGTCCATGAAATGGTTGAAAAATTAACTATTAATCCAATGATTCTGGGGAAATCTTATTTAATTGGATTTTCATCTGCTATGCTTTGGTCGCCTTACTTTGCTTCAGTTGCTATAGTTTTACACGAAGTAGGAGGAGAGATTAGCGGATACATAGGAATAGGGCTGACCGTAGCTGTCATTCAATTAGGAATCGGGAATCTATTATTCAGGAACTCCTCTAAAAAGTTGTATTTACCTAGTGATGAGAAGGAAGGCAGGGAAGGAAGTAAGGCTTTGGCTGTTGGGGAAGAGGAAGGAGATCCAAGCACCCATGTGAAAAGTATTGCGAAACTTCTTGGAATGCTCGCGGCTTTAATCGCTTCTTTATTAGTACTAGAGTATCTTACTCACATTTCCATGCTAATGCTCGTCAGTTTAATAGCAATCATTGTGCCAATCTTGTGGGGCACACTCACTTTCAAGTGGAAACAATTGTTCTTTGAGTGGAAAAATTACACCCGGTCTGTTTCACTGATGGATAATGAAATCACGTTATTTTTAAGTGCCGGATTATTTGGAAGCGCTATTACAAATACGGTGTTTGCTGATCGTATTCAAGCTTTTCTGATGGGCTTTGCCGAAGCTTCTTTCCTATTATTTGTTCTTGCTATTTTTGTGATTGTGCTCATGTTTGCTTTCATTGGGGTTCACCAGATCGTAGTCATCCCGATTCTGGCTGCACAAGTTTCAGCGGCAAGCCTTGGTATTTCCCCAGAATTTTTGGCTCTCATTTTCATTATGTCCTGGTCAATGACGGCTGTATTGTGTCCGTTAAATGCGATTAACATTATTGTAAGTAAATGCCTGCGGCGCAACGGGCTGACTGTAGGTTTTCGATGGAATGGAGCCTATATTATGAGCTTGGTCAGTTTGGTCATCGTCGTGATTACAGTCTACGGTTTTTTGTGAAAAACGTCATTTTCCACCGAGAGAAGTTCTAAAAACGGAGGCGATGAAACAGTGATTCTAATTGAAGTAGTCGAGCAGATTCCCCTACCAGCTGTCGTCATTAATCAAGATGGTCTCGTTCTTTCCTACAATCATTTGATGGAATCTAGTTTACAGGGAGGAATGGCAAGAGGTATAAGCCTGCAAGGTGCTTTTTCACGATGGGAAACGAGCGCCCATTCAAAAATTATAATGGCAGAGTCCAAGGGGAAACGCTTCGTTTTTATTGAGGGACCATTGGACGGTACGAATGATGTCTTGCTGATCGGTACAGAAACATCGGAGCTGTCTGCACTAGTAAACGAGAACAAAGAGCTTAAAAATTTAACCCGGGAGTTAGATGCCATTATCGAAAATTCATATGACGGTATCTATATCACTGATCACACAGGGGTTACATGGAAAACGAATTCAGCGATCGAGAGAATCACAGGTATCCCGAAAGAATATTATATCGGTAAACATGTGGATGCCCTGATTAAAAGGGGAATCTTAAAAAGCTCCGTCACTCCGAAGGTCGTCAAACAGCGGAGGACGGTTTCGCTCGTCCAGGATAATTATGCCGGAAAAGAAACCTTAATCACGGGTACCCCGGTGTTTAATGAAGAAGGTGATGTTGAAAAGGTTGTCACCAATATTAGAGATTTATCAGACCTGAATGAGCTGCAAGCTGAGTTGAGTAAAATGAATAAGTTAAATGATAAGTACAAAAAGGAATTGGATTTACTAAAGAATAAGTCAGATCGACTAGATGGTATTGTCGTAAACAGTGAGCGAATGAAAATGATTTATGACACGGCTGACCGAATAGCTGATGTTGATGCGACCGTATTAATATTAGGTCAAACCGGTGTCGGGAAAGACATTCTTGCCAAACACATATTCACAAACAGTGTACGCTCTAAGGAAGGGGAATTTATTAAAATAAATTGCGGCGCCATACCGGCCGACCTCTTAGAATCGGAATTGTTCGGTTATGATCGTGGTGCCTTTACCGGAGCTAATCGTCAAGGGAAGCCAGGGATGTTTGAGATGGCAGACAAAGGCGTGCTTTTTTTAGACGAAATTGGTGAATTACCGTTAATGCTTCAGGTTAAATTATTGAGGGTTCTTCAGGAAAACGAGATTCAAAGAATTGGCGGAACAAAGCCGAGAAAAATAGATGTTAGAATCATTGCCGCTACGAACAGAAATCTGAAGGATATGGTAGAAAAAGGAGACTTTCGTGAGGATTTATATTACAGACTGAATGTGCTGCCAATTTTCATTCCACCGTTGAAAGAACGTCGCGATGACATTTTACCTTTGATCCAAACCTTTCTAAAGCAAGCAAATGAAAAGTACCATATGAGTAAAAAGATAGACAGCAAGCTAAAGGATTTCTTTTTTACCTATGACTGGCCCGGGAATTTGAGGGAACTTTCTAATCTTATCGAAAGATTAGTTGTAACTACACCTACCGATATCATACAGTTGGAAAATCTCCCTTCTGAGTATAGTGAATCTAACGAAACAGTCGCAGGTCCCGCTTCGATTGTGTCCTTAAAGGAAGCAACAGAAATGGCGGAAGCGAAAGTATTGCGCTTAGCTGTAGAAAAATACCAGAACACTTACGAGATGGCGAAAGCATTAGAAACAAGTCAGCCGACGATTGTTAGAAAACTGAAGAAGTACAACCTAAATTGTAAAAAAGGGGAGGGCCACGAATGAACATAGGTGTTGCTGGTGCAGGAGCAGTAGGTTGTTATTTTGGCGGATTGCTAAAAAAGGCGGGCCATCATGTGACCTTTTTAGCCAGGGGCAGCCACCTTACTGCCATGAAGGAAGATGGTTTATTCATTCAGAGGGAGCAGGATACCATACATATTACGAATGAATTCACCAATGATCCAAGTGATCTAGCTGATTCGGATCTCATCTTATTCTGTGTAAAGTCGAATGATACAGAAGGCATGGCGCAACAGCTCCGAACTAGTTTGAATAAACACGCGCTTATTGTAACCATGCAGAATGGCGTAGAGAATGAGGAAATGCTTAAAGCGATTTTTGACACCGACCGAGTGCTATCTTCCGCCACTTACGTCCAAGCTTTTGTGGAAGCGCCAGGAAAGATCCGCCAACAAGGGAGAGTGAAACTCGTTGTGGGGGAATTAGGGCAATCAACAACTAGTGAGTGTTTAGCAATTGTAGAAGAATTTCAAAAAGCCGGAATAGATACGGTTCATTCTGCTAACATCCTTGAGAGAAAATGGCATAAACTGCTATGGAATGCCACTTTTAATCCGTTATCAGCCGTTTCAAGTGCTCGAGTAGGACAAATTTTAGACGATGAAAATCTACGAAAAACAGCAGGGACTATATGTTCTGAAGTAGTAGAGGTGGCGGTGAAAACGGGGATTCCACTTGATCGAGAAGCAACAATAGCCAAGATCTTCTCCAATGCGGAACTTGCTAGAGATCATCAAACTTCGATGCTGCAAGATCGTCTTCAAGGAAAGCGCATGGAAGTCGAAGCCATGTGTGGATTTATCGTCAGACAATCAGCTGACCTTGATGTTTCCGCGCCTACCCTCCACTCCATTTATAGTATTCTAAACTTTTTTGACCGAAAATATGTTGAGGCTAAATGATTTGATTCATTTTTGAATTAAATCATTCATTTTTAAATCAACATGATCCCCTTTAAAATGTCAAATTGATTTGTTTTTGAATTGTGGTCGCACATAGGCATAGTTAAAGCTCCCTGCTAGCGCTAAAAATTATTACTCTAAATCCCTAAAAGGCTGCAGTGTGCAGTCTTTTTTTATATGTTTTTGACCGAAAAGAAAAGTTGGCATGATTATTGCATTATTAACAGGGACGATAAAAACAGGAAGGGTGTTTCTAACATGCCGGTTACAGCGACAGATGAATTACAGCAAATGAAAACGATGATTAAGAACTTTGTAGAAAATGAAGTAGAACCGTATGCACAACAAATTGAAGATGAGGATGCGATTCCCCAACATCTAGTTGAGCAGGCGAAGGATCTTGGTTTGTTTGGCATGAGCATTCCAGAAGAATACGGAGGAATTGGTCTAAACACAGTCGGGAAAGCAACAGTGCTAGAACAGTTCGGTAGAACGCATAACGGTTTTGTTTCTTTAATCAGTGCTCACACTGGAATTGGGAGCACCGGTTTAGTGAAGCTTGCTTCTGAACAGTTGAAACAGAAGTATCTACCAGAGATGGCTGCTGGAAATAAAATTGCCGCATTCGCTTTATCGGAACCAGGCGCTGGCTCTGATGCGACAAATTTATCGACCCAGGCTGAGAAAAAAGGGGATCAGTGGATTGTTAACGGGACAAAACATTTTATTACCAATGCCCCCGTAGCAGATGTGTTTACGGTATTCGCATTAACGGATAAGGATAAAGGTGCTAAAGGCGGAATCACAGCATTTTTAATTGAAAAGGACTTTCCAGGGCTCATCGTTGGTAAAAAAGATAAGAAGATGGGGCTGCGAGGATCCTATACCGCCCAAGTCATTTTTGACAACTGTATTGTTCCGGAAGAAAATGTCATCGGTGAAGTAGGAATGGGTTACATGAACGCTTTGAAGATACTTGGTGAAGGCCGCATCGGTTTGGCAGCGAGAGCGGTGGGTTCATGCGATAAGTTAATCGAACTGTCAGCAAGCTATGCCAAAGAACGCATACAGTTCGGACAGCCGATTGCTAACAATCAAGCCATCCAATGGATGTTAGCTGACATGGCTACCGAGACGGAAGCTGCCCGGACATTAACAATGATGGCAGCTGAGAAGGTAGACGACGGGAAGAAGGTGATTAAAGAGGCATCAATGGCTAAACTGTTTGCTTCAGAAGTATTTAATAAGGTGGCCGATAAGGCTGTTCAGATCCATGGTGGGATTGGCTACATAGGGGAATACCCTGTCGAGCGTTTTTACCGCGATGCAAGAATTACGAAAATTTATGAAGGTACAAACGAAATCCAGCGGCTACTCGTAGCTAGAAAAGTATTAGAAGAGAATTAGGTGTTTGTTATGTACTACATTTGAGTTATTTACCTTAAAGAACGATGTTTCCCTTATTACCGGCGGTGGCAGCGGGATCGGCCGCCAGATTGCTGAAGCGTATGCTGACGCCGGCTGTTCCATCGCCATTTGTTCAAGAAAATTAGAAAATTGCCAATCGACTGCCCAAGAGTTCCGGACAAGAGAATGGATGTGACAGCATACAGATGCGATATCACAAACGGATTCGATGTGAAAGAGGTCGTAGAGGCAGTTGTTAAGGAATATGGAAATATCGACATTCTTGTCAGTAACAGTGGCACAACATGGGGAGCAAAGGTAGAAGAGATGCCCCATGAGGCTTGGCAAAAAGTGATGAATATTAATGCCACAGGTACATTTCTGATGGCAAAGGAAGTGGACAAATTAATGATACAACAGCAATCTGGCAAAATCATTAATATTGCCTCGGCTGCTGGATTGAAGGCAGAGCCGCCGGAAGTGCTTAATGCAATAGGGTATAGCACGAGTAAGGCGGCAGTCATACATCTTACAAAATATTTAGCTAGGAAATGGGCGCAGCATGGGATTTATGTTAATGCCATTGCTCCAGGATTCTTTCCGACGAAAATGACTAAAGTTGTATTAGAAAAGAAAGGTGACCAAATTAGAAACAAAAACCCACCTCAACGGGTCGATGATGAAAGCGCTATCAGAGGGACTGCATTACTATTGGCTACGAAAGCTAGTGACTTTGTTATGGGACAAGTATTGAGTGTTGATGGGGGAGTACACTATGAAACGAAAAAATCTTATTTTGGAGGTGAACGTAAATGGGTGCTGAAAAGACAGCAACTAAGAAACTGGACACTACAATCAAGGAAAAGCCAGCATTTGTAGAAGAGCTATGGAAAGATAGGAAAGAACAATGGAACGGGCCGAGAATCTTTGTTTTGATAATCAGTCTATTGGCTATTGGATTATCAATCTTCCATATCTATACAGCAGGCTTTGGGACGTTATCTTCTTGGCAGCAAAGAAGTGTCCATGTTTTATGGGCCATATTGTTAATCTTTCTACTATTTCCATTTAAAAAAGGAAAAAAGTTTGGATTAATCGATATTTTAGTCGTGCTTCTAACCTTGGTCACAGCTTTTTATATGATAACTGGTGCCGAAGCGATTCAAAGTCGTCAAGGGAACATCAATAACAGTGACGTCATCTTTGGAACGATTTTTATTGCCCTTGTGCTGGAGGCTACTAGGAGAACCAATGGGATTTTGATGTCTGCAATCGGAGTTTTCTTCCTAGCTTATATTTTCCTTGGAAGATACTTTCCGGGTGCATTGGCACACCCCGGAGTAAGATACGAAAAAATGGTTGACCATATGTTCAACGGTACACTCGGCATATTCAGTGCACCAATCTATGTCAGTTCAACAGTGTTGATATTGTTTGTCATTTTTGGATCATTCTTAATGAAATCCGGTGGAGGGCAATTTTTTACAAACTTCGCCTTTGGCCTGTTCGGGAACAAAACGGGTGGTCCAGCTCTATCAGCAGTAGGATCTAGTGCTTTAGTGGCGACTATTACTGGGAACGGTGCTGCAAATGCTGCAATAACAGGTTCTTTTACAATACCGTTGATGAAAAAACTAGGATATAGCAAAAGATTTTCTGCTGCTGTTGAGGCAGTTGCCTCTCAAGGTGGTCAAATCATGCCGCCAATCATGGGGGCATCTGTATTTATAATGGCTGAAACAGTAGGGATTCCCTATATTAAGCTAGCTCTTTATGCGCTTATTCCAGCCATCATTTACTTTTTCATTGCCGGTATGGTTGTTTATTTTCATGCCAAACGTTTAGAAATGGCAGGTATCCCGAAAGAACAACTTCCAGATCTTAAGCAAATAATCCTTAAGCAAAGTTATTTATTTTTACCGATTCTGCTTATTATCGGGTTAATGATCTATGGCTATAGCCCAATGAAATCTGGTTTCTATGCAATTCTGGCCACCGTTATTTTAAGCTGGATTCGTAAAGCAACAAGGATGAATCTTCTAGATATTTTAGCAGCGTTAGAGAATGGTGCAAGAAGTGCCCTTATTGTTATAGCTGCTTGTGCCACTGCTGGAATTATTGTTGGAGCGGTATCGTTAACAGGCTTAGGTATAACGTTTTCCAGATTTGTTATTGATGTAGCTGGGGGACAAATGCTTCTCTTGTTACTCCTCGTTGCGGTCGCTTCTATTATTATGGGAATGGGAATGCCGACTGTGTCTGCCTACGTAATCCTTTCCGTACTAGGAGCCCCGGCATTGATCGATCTCGGGGTTAACATCGTAGCAGCTCATATGTTTGTATTTTATTTCGGTGTACTTTCCGGCTTAACCCCTCCTGTAGCTATTACGGCTTATACGACGGCCGGGATAGCCGGAGCTAATCCGACGAAAACCGCTTTTTACGCAATAAAAATTGGATTAGGCGGGTTCTTTATTCCATTCCTGTTCGTCTATAATCCTGAATTGCTCTTACAGGGTGGGGATACTGCCCGTATTTCCATAGCTTTACTAAGTGCCTTTTTAAGTTGCATGTTCTTTGCTGGCGCTTTAGAAAATTACTTCCTCGGGAAATTGGGCATAGTTAAAAGACTTCTCATGTTTGCTAGTGCAATATTGCTTGTCACACCAGGGATCTGGGGAGATTTAATTGGTCTAGCTACCGCGATTTTCTTAATTATTTGGCAGAAAAAATTCACAGCGTTTGTAGCAGAGGATTCACAAAAAATGAGTGGATAACAGAAAGGTGGATATTTATGAGAAAAATGCTAGTGAGTATTATGTTGCTCGTTTCTTTTACACTTGTGTTGGCGGCATGTGGTGATAGCGAAACATCATCAGGTGGATCTGGTGATAAACCATCGGCGCCTGATAAGTTCTTAAAGATTGGTAGTGGACCTATGGGATCAGGTTGGTACCCAATCACTACGGTGATGTTGGATGTTTATATGGATGGTTTTTCAGGCTTGAATGTTTCCCAACTTGAAGGGGGCTCAACTTCCAACTTGGAATCGATAGAAATAGGGGATATTCAAATGGGATTAAACTATACCTCTGATTTCACTTCAGCACTTGAAGGTGGAAATGGATTTAAAGAACCTTTGGAGAATATTTCTGCCATTGGAGCATTGTATCCTGTTTATCAAACGATTGCTACGACCACAGATCATGAAGACATTAATACAATTGAAGATATTGTAGATAAACATATTTTCCTAGGTCCAAAAGGTGGCGGAGGTCCGGTAGCATTCTGGAAGATGATGGCGGAATATGGAATTGATCAACAGACAATTGAAGAAGCTGGAGGCCAGATTTCCTACGGCAATTATTCTGATGGTGCCTCCATGTTAAAGGATAATAATGTTGATGTGTATGTTGGCGGGGGTGCACCATTTATTCCTGCTTTACAAGAAATCGAAATCACAAAACCTATTAAACTAATTCCTATTGATGAAGAAAAACTTAATAGTATAGAAGAAAAAGGGATAGGGGTTTCCTCTGGAGAGATTCCAGCTGGAACTTATAAGGGGCTTGACGAACCGACCCCTACTTACACAATGGTAACCATGCTGACGGCAAGAAGCGATATAGAGGATGAATATGCTTATAATCTAACAAAGCTGTTTTGGGATAATATACCGAAATTTGAAGATCAAATCCCTGAAAGAGCCAAGCATTTCACAATCGAAACAGCACTCGATGGCATTGATCCCGAAACATTACATCCAGGGGCTAAAAAATATTACAAAGAAGCTGGAGTTCTAGAGTAAGCCTGGTGTAATGAGGAAGGGGGAAAGTTCTGTTGAATAACTTAGAAGAGCGAAAGTGGTATGAATCATACCCATCAGAAATGAAGAAAGATTTAAAGTATCCGGAAGTATCACTATATTCTCTTTTAAAGAGGACGGCAGAAAAGTATGGAAGTCGTACGGCCGTTATATTAGAGGACAACCAAATCTCTTATCAAGAATTAATAGACAAGGTGGACCGACTCGCGGGAGCCTGGGATGATATCGGTTTAGTAAAAGGAGAAAGAATCGGGTTGATGGTGTCCAACCATCCTGACTACATTATTGCTTACTATGCGGCACAAAGGCTAGGACTGATTGTAGTCCAAATTAACCCACGTTATACAGCCCGTGAACTTTTGCAAATTGTAAGTGACTCGAAGACGAATTACCTTGTGGCAGAGCAGGCTAACCTAAAAACTGTTTATCAGGTCGATGATATGCAAAAACTAAACCGCATTTTTGTATCAGGATCTGAGGACAATGACCATCATTCATTAGATTTTCTGATAGAGAATTCCACCCCGTTAAGGAAGGAGATACCTATTTCCGTTAAAGAAGATGTGGCAGTGATCCAGTATACGGGTGGTACATCGGGAAAAATGAAAGGAGCCATGTTAACACATCTTAACCTCGTGGCAAATATCATCCAAAGCTATACGATGTACGGGAAAAGGATGCTGTTCGGACAGGAGGTTGTGCTTACCGCCACCCCGCTCTACCACGTGTACGCTATGACAAGTGCCATGAATCTAGGAATCTACATCGGTGCTTCATTACTGCTAATTAGAAAATTTGAAGTAGATGATGTCTTGAATAAAATTAAGAGATATCAGCCGACGTTCTTTCCTGGTGTTCCAGGAATGTATAATGCCTTTGTTAATCATCCTGACGTGGAGTCGTACGGCCTTCATTGCTTAAAGTTTTGCTCGAGTGGTTCAGCTCCTTTACCGGTTGAAATTATTAAAAGATTCGAGAGTCTGACTGGAGCAGTTATTGGGGAAGGATTCGGATTGACCGAGGCCTCCCCATCTACACACCGTAATCCAACGACTGGTGTTAGAAAAGTAGGAAGTATAGGTATTCCACTCCCAGGTACTGACAGTAAAATCGTTGATGAAGATAGCAATGAATTACCGGACAACTGTGTTGGGGAGTTAATTATCAAAGGGCCACAAATTATGAAAGGGTATTGGCAGAACGGCGATGAGACAGCACAAGCGTTACGGAATGGCTGGTTATACACTGGGGATTTAGCAATGTCTGATGAAGAAGGATATTTCTATATTGTAGGCAGAAAAAAAGAAATGATTATTAATGGCGGTTTTAATATCTATCCGCAGGAAGTTGAAAGTGTTTTATATGACCATCCAGATGTTAAAGAATCGGCAGTTGTCGGCATACCAGATCGTGAGAAGGGCGAAATCGTGAAAGCCTATGTCGTTGCTAAGGATGGTCATACAATTGATCTTGAAGAATTAAAAGGTCATTGTTACCATAATTTAACTCGATATAAGGTTCCTAAACGATTTGAGATTTGTGAGGCATTACCTAGAAATACAGTAGGGAAGCTTTTAAAACGGAAATTGGTTGAGAGAGAAAAACTGAAGGAGGAGGAAGAACATCATGCAGGTGGATAATATCAATGAAGTGGCTGTGATCGGCGCAGGCGCAATGGGTTCACAGATCGCAATGGTTTGTGCTCTTGAGGGATATAGCGTCATTCTTAATGATATCGAGGAAACCAGCTTAACAAAAGCGAAGGAATCTCTTCAGGGTCACATGAACCGACGCATTCAAAAGGGCAAGCTAACCGAGCAACAAGTGGAGGATGCCTTTGGACGACTAACTTTCGATGCCAATCTTGCGTCTGTTAAGGATGTGGATCTTGTCATCGAAGCGGTAGTGGAGAAGCTTGATGTGAAAAGAGAATTGTTTTCAACACTTGATGAAATCACTCCAGACCACACGATTCTCGCTACAAATAGTTCAACTATTGTCAGCTCAAAAATCGCTGATGCAACGACGAGGCCAGATAAGGTTTGTAATGTGCATTTCTTCAACCCTCCGCTAGTGATGGAACTAGTCGAGGTTGTCAAAGGCCCGCACACGTCTGATGAAACCGCAGAGACTGCTTTTGCTTTTGTTGAAAAAATAGGGAAGGCCCCTGTCCTGTTACAGAAAGAGATTTCCGGATTCATCGCCAACCGTATTCTTGGAAAGTTAATGGATGAAGCACTCTTCCTTTTGGAAAATGGATACGCGACCCATGAAGAGATCGACACTGTTTGTACAAAAGCTTTAAACCATCCGATTGGCCCTTTTGCCTTAATGGACTTAACGGGCATTGACGTGAACTATTTTGTCAGAATGCAGCGGTATCAGGAATCTGGAAACGAATCAGATAAACCTGCAAAGATCGTAGAAGAAAAGGTGGAAAAAGGTGATCTTGGACGTAAAACAGGCAAAGGCTTTTATCAATACAGCTAAACCGGACTTGGAGGAGGATCAACTATGAATCTATTTGTACTAATGAAACGCACGTTTGATACTGAGGAAAAGATTGTCATTGAAAATGAAGGGATTGCCGAAGAGAGTGCTGAATTTATCATTAATCCTTATGACGATTACGCCATAGAAGAGGCTGTTCAACTAAAAGATGAACATGGCGGGGAAGTGACTGTCGTAACGATAGGCGGTGAGGACGCAGTAAAGGAACTGCGGACCGCACTTGCGATGGGAGCAGATAAAGCCGTGTTAATTAATACGGAAGATGATTTAGAAGACGGGGATGCATACACAACAGCTAAGATTTTAGCAGAATTTTTCAAAGAAAAAGAGGTGGATCTGATATTGGCTGGAAACGTCGCTATTGACGAGGGAACAGGCCAAGTGGGTCCAAGACTGGCTGAATTTCTCGGGATGCCTTCTATTACTACGATAACGGACCTTGAGATAGAGGGAAGAAAAGCCGTGATTGAACGGGATGTGGAAGGTGATGTTGAAAAGATTGAAGCTGAACTGCCTCTGCTAGTTACGGCACAGCAAGGGCTAAACGAGCCTCGTTATCCTTCCCTTCCTGGGATCATGAAGGCGAAGAAGAAGCCGCTTGAGGAGCTGGAATTAGATGATCTTGACCTTGAGGAGGAGGATGTCGAAGCTAAAACGGAGACAGTAGAAGTATTCCTTCCTCCTGAAAAAGAGGCGGGAAGAATACTAGAAGGAGAAGTGAATGCACAAGTAAGCGAGTTAGTGGCATTACTACAAAAGGAAGCAAAAGTAGTCTAATAGAGGGGGCATAAACATATGAACAAAAAAGTAGTAGTACTGGGAGAAGTTAGTGAGGGAAGCCTGAGAAATGTCTCTTTTGAAACGATAGCGGCAGCTAAAGCAGTTGCCGGTGATGGGGAGATCGTAGCTGTACTAGTTGGCGAAAGCGTGAAGTCATTTGCAGATGAAATGATTCATTATGGGGCAGACCGTGTCATTACGGTTGAGCATGAGAATCTTAAAAACTATACATCTGATGGCTATACACAAGCATTAAGCCATGTAATCGAATCAGAAAATCCAGAAGGGCTCATTTTTGCCCATACTGCTTTAGGAAAAGACCTTGCTCCAAGACTTGCAAGCAAGTTAGAAACAGGGCTCATTTCTGATGTTACAGAGATTGAGCAGCAGGGGGAAGATGTTCTTTTCACAAGGCCTATCTATTCTGGTAAAGCCTTTGAGAAGAAAACCATCAAGGATGGGACGATTTTTGCAACGATTCGTCCTAATAATATTGAACCACTTGAAAAGGATGAAACGCTTACTGGCGAGATAATCTCAAGTGATGTAGAGATTAAAGACCTGCGAACGATTATAAAGGATATTATCCGCAATACAACCGACGGTGTGGACTTATCAGAGGCGAAAGTAATTATCGCGGGCGGCAGAGGCGTTAAAAGTCAAGAAGGTTTTGAGCCGCTGCATGAATTAGCTGATGTTTTAGGTGGGGCTGTAGGAGCTTCCCGTGGAGCATGTGATGCAGAATACTGTGACTATGCACTGCAAATTGGTCAAACAGGGAAGGTTGTAACACCAGATTTGTACATTGCCTGTGGAATCTCCGGAGCCATTCAACATTTAGCGGGAATGTCCAACTCTAAAACGATTGTGGCGATTAACAAGGATCCTGAAGCCAATATCTTTAACGTAGCCGATTATGGAATTGTTGGCGATCTGTTTGAAGTGGTTCCGTTGTTGACGGAAGAATTCAAGAAATTGAAGGTCGGTGTGTAAACAGTGATTCATCATGTGAGTGTAATTGGTGCGGGGACAATGGGAAGGGGGATCGCCTTCTCATGTGCCCTCGCTGATTTATCCGTTTTCGTTCAAGACATTTCTGAAGAAAGCCTTGAGGATTGTAAGCAATATATCGAAAAACAATGTCAAAGAAGTATTCAAAAAGGGAAGATAACAGAGGAGCAAGCGAAACAGCTACGAGAAAATATTCACTATTCCCTCAGCATTAAGGAAGCGGTAGCAAATGCCGACTTAGTCATAGAAGCTGTGCTCGAAATAATGGATGTAAAAGTGGAGACGTTTAAACAGGTCGACAACTATGCACCGAAGCACGCTATTTTAGCAACGAATACGTCGACGATGAGTCCCACTGAAATTGCTGCACAAACCAATCGTCCAGACCAATGTATTGCGCTTCACTTCTTTAATCCAGTACCTAAAATGAAACTCATCGAGGTCATTTGCGGACTCGAAACATCAGAGGAAACGATTGCGACATCCTTCCAATTTGGTGAAAGTATCGAGAAGGAATGCGTCAGAATCAATGAATTCCCAGGGTTTGCCGTCAGTCGAATGAATTGTCTGATCGGAAATGAAGCGATGAATATGGTCATGGAAGGCGTTGGATCAGCTGAGGATATCGACAAGGCGATGAAGCTTGGATTAAATCACCCCATGGGTCCGTTAGAATTGGCCGATTTAGTTGGCTTAGATACAAGGCTGCGTAATATGGAGTACTTATATCAAACATTGGGAGAAAAATATCGTCCCTGTCCGATTTTGACAAAGTATGTGAAAGCAGGTCATTTAGGTAAGAAAACGGGCAGAGGATTTTACAGCTATTCTTAAAATGAGTGTTTAAAAAGTTGCCAAATGAGAAGGTCGACTAAGGTCGCCACGACATGCGAGCAACGTCGACACTAGAACGTCCTGTGTATCGCAAGAAGGTCGAGGCGGCGTAGCTTTGAGCACCAAGAAAATCTTCCCCGAATTGGCATCGCACGAAGGAAAAGTGTCCTTCTTTTCCAAGGAACGGACTTGCACAGGACGTGCTGACTTCTACGTTGTGCACAGGACGTGCACGGTTTTAGTAGAAGTTCCACTGCTGCCTCATGATACGTGAGTAGCGAGGCCCCTTCAGCGAATATCCTTCTTCGCTGCCTTGCACCGAGGAATTTGCTTCCACGAATAAGCTTGTAGACGCAGGTGCACACGCTCTTCAAAAGCAAGCCAACGAAGTGATTCGCCTCTTATCATTTGGTGACTTTTTGAACAACCTCTTAAAGGGAGTGGAGCAGATGAATTTTGATTTAGAGGAAGACATTCAATTTCTAAAAAAGAATGTGCGTGATTTTGTTCAAACAGAAGTAGAAGCGGTCGCGATGGATATTGAAAAAGAAGATAAGATCCCTGAGCGAATAATTGAAATGTCTAAAGAAATGGGACTGTTCGGCCTAAGTATCCCTGATGAATACGGCGGATTAGGGATTGGAATGGTAGGCAAGTGTGCTCTATATGAAGAAATAGGGGCAACCCACAATGGGTATACAACATTGATTGGTGCACATACAGGAATTGGCACAGTGGGAATTGTTGAAATGGGAAATGAACAGCAAAAACAAAAATACTTACCAAAACTTGCGAGCGGTGAATTCATAGGGGCCTTTGCTCTCACAGAGCCAAGTGCTGGGTCGAATGCAACGAATTTGAAAACCACAGCTGTTAAAAAGGGAGATCACTATATTTTAAATGGCACGAAACATTACATTACCAATGCAACTGAAGCAGATGTCTTCACGGTGATGGCGGTGACGGATGCTAGTAAAGGGGCGAAAGGAATCACCTCTTTTATTGTTGAAAAAGATTTCCCTGGCTTTCAAGTAGGTGCGATCGAGCCGAAGATGGGGTTGCACGGTTCACAATCCGCTGAAATTATTTTAGAAGATTGCAAGGTTCCAGCTGAGAATGTGCTCGGAGTTGAAGGGCAAGGCTACGTCAATGCCTTAAAAATACTGGCTAACGGCCGGGCTGGTCTGGCAGCGAGAAACCTTGGTTCCTGCCAAAAGCTGTTAGATTTATCGATGGAATATGTCCAAGAGCGTGAACAGTTCGGCGTACCTATTATCGACCACCAAGCGGTCGGTCACATGGTATCTGAAATGGCTGTCGAGATTGAGGCACTGCGATCATTCACCTATCGTGTGGCATGGATGGTGGATGAAGGGCAGAAAGTTATCAAGGAAGCAGCGATGCTGAAGCTATATGGATCAGAAGTCTATAATCGCGTAGCTGATAAAGCGGTTCAGGTTCATGGAGGGATCGGGTATATCTCCGATTACCCAATTGAACGATTTTTCCGAGATGCACGTATTACTAGAATTTATGAAGGTACATCAGAAATTCAAAAGAATATTATCACTGGACAACTGAAAAAAGAGTATAGCTAGGAGGAGAATTACATGAGAGACGATATTGTTATTGTCAGTGCCGTGAGAACACCTATTGGCGGCTACGGCGGCTCGTTGAAAGGGATCTCGTCTGGCCACTTAGCTTCTATTGCGATAAAGGAATCGATCGAACAGGCTGGTTTATCACCCGAACAAGTAGATGAAGCGATTATTGGTGAAGTAAGGCAAACAACGGAGTCTTCGAACGTAGCGCGAGTAGCCGCGTTACGGGCAGGAATACCGGAATCATCTCCCGCCTATACGATTAACCGTTTGTGTGCATCGGGAATGCAGGCTGTGGCTTCAGGCGTCCAGCAAATTGCCTTTGATCAAGCGGATATTGTTGTCGCGGGTGGAACGGAAAGTATGAGTCGCTCCCCTATTTACCTTAGAAACTCAAGGTTTGGCGGTGACAAGACGACATTGGTCGACTCAAACGCAGAAGCTGGTCAACAACCGCAAGAAATCTACGGCAACAACCTTGGGATGGGCATGACGGCCGAAAATGTTGCTGAAAGATATGCTATTTCTAGGGAAGATCAGGATGCCTTTGCGATTGAAAGCCAAAGACGAGCTTCACAGGCAATTGAGGAAGGAAAGTTCAAGGATGAAATCGTTCCTGTAGAAGTAAAAGAAAAAAAGAAAACCTTTGTTGTAGATACAGATGAGCATCCTCGTCCGCAAACAACGATCGAAAAACTGGCGACACTACGACCGGCCTTTAAAGAGAATGGCACAGTAACGGCAGGGAATGCGTGTGGGCGAAATGATGGTGCCTCAGCCTTAGTGATTATGAAGGAATCGCAAGCTGAAGCATTAGGTCTTACCCCTCTTGCACGCATTAAGAATTGGGCGACGGCCGGTGTTTCACCGGAAGTAATGGGAATCGGTCCCGTTCCCGCTGTGAAGAAGTTGTTAGAGAAAACCTCTAAACAAATACAAGACATCGGATTAGTCGAGTTAAATGAGGCATTTGCCTCCCAAGCTTTAGCCGTCATTCGCGAGCTCTCTTTAGATCCGGAAAAAGTAAACGTAAATGGTGGGGCAATAGCGCTTGGCCATCCGGTTGGTGCGAGCGGAGCACGAATTATTACTACACTTTTACATGAGATGAGAAAGAGAGAAGAACAACTTGGGATTGCAACCTTATGTGCAGGTGGCGGCCAAGGTATGGCCATAATGATTGAACGCGTTTAATTTTGAAAAGTACAAGGAAAGGGCAAGAGTTCATGGAGGGCCTAAACGTATGACGATCAATCTTCTTTCTTTGACTATATGGGCTATAGGAGATATATAGGGACGAAAAAGGTAATGTAATCATAGCGTTAAACGTGAACCAGGAGGTATTGGGTGCAGAAGGGACGATCCCAGCAGTGGTATTTGCAACATCAGAGGTTTATCCGTTCAAATAACCACAACACCTCAATTAAAAGGAAAGGGATGACAACATGCCATTTGAAAACATAGAATTAACAACTAAAGATCAGCTTGCCTACATTACAATCAATCGACCTGAGGCACGTAATGCATTAAATAAAGAAACGTTAGATGAGATGGTCGAGGCTTTAGGAAGAGTAGCCGAGCAAGAGGAAGTAGGAGCGGTCGTTTTTACAGGTAAAGGGGAAAAGTCCTTTGCGGCAGGTGCTGATATTAAGCAGCTAACAGAAAAATCTGCGCTTGATGCTTTAAATCCTCAAGGAATGCAATACGTCTATGATAGGATTGAAAGTTATGAAAAACCAACGATCGCAATGATTAACGGGTATGCCCTTGGCGGTGGTTGTGAATTAGCGATGGCCTGTGATATCCGTGTTGCCTCTACCAATGCAAAACTAGGACTACCTGAGCTTAACCTATCGATAATTCCGGGTGCTGGCGGCACACAAAGACTAGCAAGATTAGTCGGAAAAGGGAAGGCTCTTGAGATGATTTTGACTGGAAAAATGATGGATGCGCAAGAGGCGGTACAGTTTGGACTAGTCTCCGAGGCAGTAGCACCTGAGGATTTAGCTGCGAGGGTGGAAGAAGTCGCATCAACTATCTTATCTAAAGGTCCTTTAGCTGTAAAACTTGCAAAACTATCCGTTCATATGGGTACAGAAACAGATATGAAAACAGGTCTCATGCTTGAAAAGCTTTCCCAGGCAATTTTGTTCAACTCGGATGATAAAAACGAAGGTACACAAGCATTTATTGAGAAACGCAAAGCAGTCTTTCAAGGGAAGTAGTGAAGGGGGGTTGGGATGACTACCAAGGTAATTGATGAGGTGCGGGAAAGCTTTGAATCCAGTCCATTTTTCTCGCACATCGGCTTCGAGATCCTCAATTTTGAAGAAGGAAACGTTTACCTCAAACTGCCGATTAAAGAGCAGTTATTAAATGTGAATGGAACGCTTCATGGCGGGGTTCATGCAACAATGCTTGATTTGATCCTAGGTATGGCAATCCGCTCGACTACGAAAACCCGTTGTACAACGATAAATCTTAATGTGAATTACCTTGCTCCTTCCTCAAGTGGAGATGTGTTTGCAAAGGGAAGGATTTTGCAACAAGGGTATCGGACTGTAACGGCAGAGGGTGAATTATATGATCCCGAAGAAAAGATGCTTGCGAAAGGGGTAGGGACGTTTAAGCTTATTCGTGATTGAAGAATAATGGAGAAGGAATGATATGAAATTTCGTTGGGCGAAAACGACCTATGGGGTGGTACATCTCCTTTGGGGGAGAAAAGCCACAAGTTGCCAAGTATATATCGTTTTCACCAACCCTGTGAGTGAAATAGTTTCAAAAAAAGGGCTATCAGCTAATTGCCGATAGGCCTTTTTTTTGAGTGATATAGATTGATGTTGACCAACAAGCTTATCCTGCCGTTCATGAACTTTTTCAATTACGAGAGTGTCCATTTTTTGACACACGCTTACTTTTAAATAAAGTATCTTGATAATAAAAGTAAATAGGGACCAATTAAAAGTAAGACACTAATATAGATTAGTTTGCTCTTTCCTAACATCATTGCAAACGCCCAACTGAATAAGCTACATAGAAAAGTGAGGATGACAGTAGTTATAATGCCGTATTCTTGGAAGAAGATAGATGAGAAAGATAGGAAACCACTGACAACAAAAATCCAATAAACGCCCCAATAAATTTTCGTTTCCATCACCTCTATGACTCCTTTCATTTATAAGTTAGAACAAATAATTTACAAAGACCAGAAAAGTACCACACAAGTAAAACTTACCATATAAATATTTATTTGTATAAAGAATACAGTCAACCCCAAACATTAACGTATGACAGATTTTATAAGTCGTGCAACCCCAGTGGGTTTAACCATACATAAGCCATAACAATAATGGAAGCACGAGATGTTTAAAATATTGTTACGAACAAGAAGGGAAAATTTTATAAGCATCGTCGTCCTCTCATAGACATCCCGACCCTTTTCCCATAAAATGAATATAGATATGAAAACGATGGAGGATCAAGTATGACGACAATCAATGACATCGCAAAAATGGCTAACGTATCACGGACGACGGTATCACGTGTTTTGAATAATAGCGGGTATGCGAGTGAAGACGTAAGGAAACGCATCCTAAAGATTGTTGAAGAAACAGGATATATGCCTAGCGTCTCTGCTAAGTCATTACGCACAAAGAAATCAGGGGTTATCGGTGTGATCCTTCCAAAAATCAGTACGGAGACAGCGAGCCGCGTCGTTGGTGGAATCAATGAAGTAGTGGCCAAAGAGGATTTTCAAATTTTACTTACGGATACAGAGCTTGATAAAGAGAAAGAAATTGAATATGTGCGGTTGTTAAAGAGCCGTCACGTGGATGGGATCATTTTGCTTTCAACCAATGTGAATGATCGATTAATTCAAGCGGTAACTGAAACCAATCTGCCGTTTATTTCTCTTGGACAGGCGTTACCTGGCTTTACATCTGTTGTCTATGATGATTATCATGCGGCTGTTGATATGACGAACATGCTCATTCAGAAAGGCCATGAAAAGATTGCTTTTATTGGAGTTGGGGAAGATGATCCTGCTGTTGGAGTTTTGCGGAAAAATGCTTACGTGAATACCTTAGAGAAGCATGGTTATGCCATCGATGATCGTTTCATGGAAGTGGGGGACTTTAGTATTGAATCGGGTTATGAGGGGATGAAGAGAATCCTTAAACGTTGTGGCGACCAGTGCCCGACAGCTGTTTTTGTTGTAACTGATCGGATGGCAATTGGTGCGATGGAATATTTGAAAGAACAGGGCTACCGGATCCCAGAAGATATCGCCGTTACGGGGATAGGTGCATCTACCATGTCGAAATATGTTTCCCCATCATTAACAACGATACAATATCACAATAAAGAAGCGGGGAGAAAGGCTGCTGAACTCTTACTTGCCCAGATGAAAAATCAAAAAACGGATGATAAATTTGTGCAAACCTATAGACTGATCAGCAGAGATAGTGTATAGTACCAATTAATAGCTTGTGTGTAATCGATTACACACATATTTTTTTAAAATCAATGTAAACGCTTATATTTTTTTGTTGTATGTGTAATCGATTCCTTATTTATTGTTATAAATACTATCTTTCATTTTTTTAATCAATGTGGAATCGATCACACAAAATGTATAAAAGGAGGATTTATTACTATGGCTAGTAACTCGGAAATTGCCAAACAAGTCATCAAGTCCGTAGGTGGAGAAGAAAATATCCAATCTATTGCTCACTGTGCTACACGATTGCGTATTATGGTGCATGATCGTGAAAAGGTTGATGTGGAAGCTGTTGAGGGGATTGATAAAGTAAAGGGTGCTTTTTATAACTCTGGTCAGTATCAAATTATTTTTGGTACAGGGACAGTGAATCGGATTTATGAAGAGGTCACCAATCAAGGAGTCACTGGTACATCAAAGTCGGAAATGAAAGAGGAAACAGCTAAGCAGGGGAACGCTTTTCAAAGAGCGATCCGTACGTTTGGTGATGTGTTTGTGCCGATCATTCCCGTGCTCGTAGCCACGGGTCTATTCATGGGGCTACGCGGCCTCCTCACGCAAGAAGCTGTATTAGCGTGGTTTGGTTTAGCGCCTGAAGATATTTCGGAAAACTTCCTCCTTTTTACACAAGTGTTAACAGATACTGCCTTTGTTTTCTTGCCAGCTCTTGTGGCCTGGTCGACATTTAGAGTGTTCGGCGGGACCCCGATCATCGGGTTAGTTCTAGGACTTATGCTTGTTTCCCCTTCATTACCAAATGCCTGGGCAGTGGCAGGTGGAACAGCAGAGCCGATTTATTTTCTAGGCTTCATTCCCGTCATTGGCTATCAGGGATCAGTTTTACCAGCGTTTTTCGCCGGGATTGTAGGTGCTAAATTTGAAAAATGGTGCCGGAAGCGTGTACCTGAAGCACTCGATCTGATCGTAACTCCGTTTCTTGTGTTACTTGTGATGATTACATTGTCACTTATGGTTCTTGGTCCGATCCTGCACTTAGTAGAAAATTGGATTTTCTCAGGAACGCTTGCATTGCTAGGTCTGCCTTTTGGGTTAAGTGGACTTATTATTGGGTTCTTTAACCAAATTATTGTCATTACTGGTGTTCATCACATTTTCAATTTTTTGGAAATCCAATTGCTTGAAAACTTAGGATATAACCCATTTAATCCCATTGTCACAGGTGCTATCGCAGCCCAAGGTGGAGCGGCTTTAGCTGTCGGAATGAAAACACAGTCTAAAAAACTAAAAGCTCTTGCCTTTCCTTCCTCAATCTCCGCTTTTCTCGGTATTACCGAGCCAGCGATTTTTGGTGTCAACTTACGTTATGGGAAACCATTCATAATGGGACTGATCGGTGGCGGTGTGAGTGGTTTCTTGGCGGCTATTTTAGGACTTAAGGCAACAGGGATGGCGATTACAGTTATCCCCGGAACACTGCTTTACTTGAATGAGCAAATTTTTTATTACTTGCTTGTTAATATTGTAGCAATTGGAGTGGCCTTTGGATTAACGTATATGTTTGGGTTCAATGATAAAGATCACAATATCAACGAGTAATTATATTGAAAAAAGACCTAGTAGCGTCTACTGGGTCTTCTTTTTCATGAAGGTGGGAATGAAATGAGTAACGACCAAAGTTTAAGAGAGCAAGCCTATCAAGCTATTGAAAAATACGAGGGAGTCGTTCGGCAGGATCCGTACCGGCAGTGTTTTCACCTTTCTCCTCCTGTCGGCTTACTGAACGATCCGAACGGCTGGATCCAGTGGAAGGGAATCTATCATTTGTACTTTCAATGGATGCCTTTTCATACAGGCCATGGAGCGAAATTTTGGGGACATTACAGTTCACGCGATTTGGTCAATTGGACACTCGAGCCCATCGCTCTAACGCCGAGTGAATGGTATGATAAAAACGGCTGCTATTCTGGCAGTGCCATAACCGATCAAGGAAAATTGAAAGTGTTCTATACCGGTAATGTTAAGGATGAGAACGGGAATAGGGAGACCTATCAATGCTCGGCAGAATCAGATAATGGTGTCGATTTTGTGAAAAATGGTGTGGAGATCTATCTTCCAAAAGGATATACCGCCCATTTTCGTGATCCGAAAGTTTGGAAGCATGAAGATCACTGGTATATGGTGGTTGGTGCCCAGAGTGCAGATCACTATGGATGTGTCGTATTATTTGAATCAGCGGATACGAAGGAATGGGTCTTCAGAGGGAATCTATCACATTCAACGAGGGAAGAGTTCGGTTATCTAGGCTACATGTGGGAATGCCCGGACTTTTTTTCATTGGATGGCGAAGAGGTGCTGATCTTTTCACCACAAGGTGTGGAAGCTGATGGGATCGACTATAATAATCTCTATCAGACAGGTTATGTCATTGGTGAACTCGATTATAGACAAGCGGAGTATAAGCATGGTCGCTTTGTAGAGCTAGATCGAGGCTTTGAATTCTACGCCCCGCAAACGACGTGTGATGATAGAGGAAGACGACTGCTTGTCGGTTGGCTGGGCGGTCCTGATCACAATGAAAAGAGCCAGCCGACCCATGATTACCACTGGATCCACAGTATGACAATCCCGAGAGAACTGCGTCTTGAAAAGGGAAAATTGATCCAGAAGCCAGTGGAAGAGTTGTCAGAATTACGGGTAAAGCAATGGTACGATGAACAAATAGTAAAATCAGGAGTCTATGAGATTGAAAGAGTGTCTGAAGTTCACATAGAAGGGGAGTCCCTTGAAGGATTCGAGCTGACTTTATTCAGCTATATGCAGTTGATCTATGATCAGGATACTGAACTTTTAACGTTGAAGCGTCCTGACTTTGCAGGAGGAAATCTTGAGTCACGCAGCTGTCGCCTGCCTCAAGGATTAAAGCAGCTGCAGTTGTTCATCGATCGTTCATCTGTTGAAATTTTCATCAATGGCGGTGAAGAAGTGTTCACGTCAAGGATGTTTGCTGATCCTGAGGAACAAAGGCTTGAACTTAAGACTAGCAACTCAACTTCAATGAATGTACAGGCTTGGAGTTTAAGAGAAGACGCGATCCATATATAATAGGGAGGAAATGATGGGATGAAATTAGGTGCAATTGAAGCTGGCGGAACGAAGTTTGTCTGTGCGATTGGCAATGAACAAGGGGATATTTTTGAAAAAACAGTCATTCCGACAGAGCATCCGGATGTAACGATGCCGGTTGTTTATCAGTTTTTCAAAGGCAAAGGGGTCGAGCGTATCGGGATTGGCAGCTTCGGCCCCATTGATGTAAATGAAGCGAGTGACAGTTATGGAACGATTCAAAACACTCCGAAGATCGACTGGGTGGATTTTCCACTTGCCAAAAGGCTTGCTGACCAGTTACATGTGCCTGTAAAGGTGGACACCGACGTCAATGTAGCTGCTTTGTCTGAGGCAGAGTGGGGAAATGCAACCGATGTGGATTCTTGTCTCTATATTACTGTAGGCACGGGCATTGGAGCTGGAGCGATCGTGAACGGGACCACATTAAACGGATTGTCACATCCTGAGATGGGACATATTGCCGTGAAACGTCATGATGACGATTCGTTTGCAGGAGCGTGTCCTTATCATAATGATTGCTTAGAAGGAATGGCTTCTGGACCTGCACTTGAGAAACGTTGGGGGAAAGCAGGCAAGGAATTGGCCGACGATGAGAGAGTATGGGAAATCGAAGCACATTATTTAGCCCAAGCTCTCGTTAATTATATTTATATCTTGTCACCAGAGCGGATTATTATGGGTGGCGGTGTGATGCAGCAGGAACACCTTTTTGACCTGATTCGAAAAAATGTAATGGAAAGCTTAGCGGGTTATGTAAGCTCACCGTTTCTATCTGCTGAAAACATAGATCGATATATTGTTCCTCCTGGATTGACAGATGAGGCGGGAGTCAAGGGTGCACTTCTTTTAGCATCTAAATGAAAATAAGCCACATTCCAATTGGTAAAAGGGAATGTGGCTTATTTTTGTATCGTTACTTATTTGAATGTGAAGTAATGAGTGAAGCTCTTCCCTCTACCGTGTAGGACTCAACGGTTGCAGGGATGATGAAGTGATCCCCTTTGCTGAATGGAAACACCCCTTCATCTGTGATAATGTTGCCTTCACCCTCTAAAGCACTGAACAGTTGATAGTTCTCGTAAATGATCGGATTACTTTTCCCATCTAAACTTAGGTGATGAACAGTGAAATAGGCTTCCTCCACTAACTTCTCAGTACGGACACCAGCCTCTAGTGCATGATCGCGTTCAAGAGATGGATTCACGTGCGGCACATTCGTCACATCAAGTGAACGATCTAAGTGCAGTTCACGTTTCTGACCATCTTTGTCTGTACGATCGTAATCGTAAACACGGTAGGTAATATCCGAACTTTGCTGGGTTTCCAAAATTTGAATCCCTTCCCCGATCGCATGAATCGTCCCGCTTGGAACATAGTAGAATTCCCCGGGCTGGACAGGGATACGATGAAGCAGTTCGTCCCATTGCCCATTCTCAATCATTGAGGCCAGTTCTTCTTTGCTGTTAGCATGGTGGCCAAAGATAATTTCGGCCCCTTCCTCACAATCAATCACATACCAGCATTCCGTTTTCCCATAGGTTTCATCTTCAACATTCCTAGCATACTCATCGTCAGGATGAACTTGAACAGATAAATCCTTTTTTGAATCCAATATTTTTACGAGTAATGGAAACTCATCGCCTTCTTCATTTCCGAAAAGTTCTCTATGATTATTCCAGGCTTCAGCTAACGTTTTTCCCCGAAGCGGTCCATTCTTTATCAGGTTTGATCCGTTAGAATGTCCAGAAATCCCCAGCATTCGCCAGTGGTTTCCGAGGGTATCTCGTAATTGAAAATCTCTTTAAGTTTCGTTCCGCCCCATAGGCGTTGTTTAAATTCGGGTTGTAGAAAAATGGGTTCATTGTACATTTTTGTTTAACACCTCTTTGAATAGTTCAACTCATTAAAGGTCATTGTATCATAACACCGCTTTCTCACAGGAAAATATTTTTGCAAGCTGCCGTATTATAGCATGTTATAATAGGGCTACTTTTTAACACGAACGATAGAGGTGAGTTAACGATGAACTTACAAGATCGTGCTCATAAATATGAGTACAAATTAAATGATACGGATGACCAAGTTGTCGATTATATACTTGAGAATAAATCAACTGTGGTTAGCATGTCGATCCAATCATTAGCCAAAACACTGTATACGGTGCCTAATACGATCACGCGGTTATCAAAAAAGTTAGGGTACGACGGGTTTTCACAGTTAAAAAATAGTCTTAAGGAAGAAGTACAGGAACAGGAATCAAACCACGACACCAGTATTCAATACAATATGAAACGTACACTCGAGCTGCTGGATCATGATAGGCTCGCTGAAATCGCGAAAAAGATTCATCAGGCTAATCATATCTACGTTTTTGGTGTTGGGGATACCGTCCCATTTTGCGAGATTCTCTCTACCCATCTTAAAATTGGCGGGAAAACGGCTGAGTTTTTCTTACACCGTCATGATGCGGTTTATGCGATTAACCATGCCAACAAACAGGATGTTCTCTTTTTGATCAGCATGTCTGGTGAAACGAAGCAAATTGTAGAAATGGTCGACTTAGCCAAGTCAAGAGGTGTCACAATCATCTCGTTAACCCACTTTACACGCAACACATTACAGGCTAAAGCTGACTATAAATTTTTCTTCTATTCCCCTAAGCGTATGCTTGAGAACTATAATACCTCTGATAAAACTCCAGTCATGCTAGCCCTTCAAGTATTATCTACTATCATTTGGGAAAACGTATAATGTGTATAAATACACATGAAAACGGTTTCCTTCTGTTTGTTCGTGTACTTTTTTCAAAATAAGCAAACGCTTACTTTCCCTATGCTAAGCTGAGGTCAAGTTTCAATTATGCACTTGAGGAGGCAAAGTGATGAGATTACAAAGTTTGACCTCATCTAACTTAATAACTACGAATCAGTCCTTTTCTACCAAAGATGAAGCGATTCGTTATTTGGTAGACCAGCTGAATAACAATGGCAAGCTTCACTCCAAAGAGGATTTCTACCAGGCCGTTCTTGAAAGAGAGTCTTTATCTCCTACCGGTTTTGAAGGAGGATTAGCCATTCCTCATGGTAAATCCACGGCGGTAAAGGAAGCGGCCTTTGCGGTTGCTACGCTTGAAACCCCTTTAGAGGATTGGGAGAGCATTGACGAAGAGAACAAGGTTGAGCTCGTCATGCTATTAGCGATCCCGGAAAATGAAGCTGGATCAACGCATCTTAATTTGTTGGCTGAATTAATGACAAGGTTAGCAGATCCAGCTTATAAAGAAAGACTTATGAAAGCGAAAACAAGTGAAGAGTTCTTCATAGGTCTTGATCATGAAGAAGAGCAGCAGGAAGCAACTGAACAACAAGTTGATAAAACAATTCTTGCTGTTACGGCCTGTCCAGCGGGAATTGCTCACACGTATATGGCTGCAGAAGCTCTGGTCAGGGCAGGGAATGAATTAAATGTAAAAGTTATCGTTGAAAAACAGGGAGCTAATGGCATCGAGGATCGCCATTCGAAAGGTCAAATCGCCCGGGCTGATGCGGTGATTTTTGCAGCAGACGTTGCTGTGAAGGATCGGGAAAGATTCTCACGCTTGCCACGAGTTACGACAACGGTTGCTGCGCCTTTGAAAAATGCCAAAGGGATTCTTGAAGAAGCGATAGAAAAGTCGAATCAATCCCCAAAGGCAGCAGAAGATGTTCAAGAAGCGATAGAGGACGACGAGCCTGAGAATAAACCGTTTAAGACAGAGATAAAAGATTCGATTATGACTGGTATTTCATATATTATCCCGATTATTGTAGCAGGGGGAATGACGCTTGCCTTTGCTGTATTAGTCTCACAAGCGTTTGGATTACAGGATGTGTACGCAGAAGAAGGTTCCTGGCTTTGGCTGCTCCGTCAATTAGGTGGGACGATGCTTGGCACAATCATGGTTCCCGTGCTATCTGCTTACATGGCGTACTCTATTGCCGATAAACCGGCACTTGGACCAGGCTTTGCTGCTGGTATCGCTGCGAACTTAATCGGCAGTGGCTTTTTAGGTGGTATGCTCGGTGGTCTCCTAGCTGGTTACATTATTAAGTTTTTGAAGAAACATGTGCAAACATCTGGCACGTTTGCAGGATTTGTAAGTTTCTGGCTCTATCCTGTTGTCGGTACACTTTCAGTCGGCGCGATTATGTTGTTTGTTGTTGGAGAGCCTCTGGCTGCCCTGAACAACGGACTAATCAGTTGGCTTGAAGGGTTATCAGGTGGAAATGCTATTTTGCTTGGAGCGATTCTCGGTGCGATGGTTTCCTTTGACCTTGGTGGACCTGTCAATAAGGCTGCCTACACGTTCTGTATCGGAGCGATGGCAAGTGGAAATATTATGCCGTACGCTGCCTTCGCCTCTATCAAAATGGTTTCAGCTTTTGCTGTAACAGGGGCTACGATTGTTGGTAAAAAGTACTTTACGAAACCTGAACAAGAAGTTGGGAAGCAAACGTGGCTTCTTGGCTTAGCTGGGATTACTGAAGGTGCTATTCCGTTTATGATCAATGATCCGATCCGGGTTATTCCTTCATTGGTTGCTGGTTCAGCAGTGACAGGCGGAATTGTGGCTTACTTTGGAATAGGATTAAATGTTCCGGGAGCAGGAATCTTTTCACTAGCTCTATTAGATGGCCCACCATTATTTGCAGCTGCTAGTATTTGGCTCGGATCTGCCTTGATAGGTGCATTTATATCCATGGTATTACTGATTATTACACGTAAAAATAAACTGAAAAAGCAACCTAGAACAATGACACAGGCTGAAGAAAACGTACAAATGGAAACAGCTGTGAACTAATAGAAGTAAGGAAGGGATTACGAATGAAGCAGGTGCACATCGTCCCCCACATGCATTGGGATCGTGAATGGTATTTTTCTACCGAGGAATCACGTATTTTACTCGTTAATAATATGGAAGAAATCATGGACCGTTTGGAAACTGATCCTGACTATCCTTACTATGTCCTAGATGGACAGACATCTATTTTAGAGGACTATTTCGCTGTCAAACCTGAAGCAAAGGATCGTGTGAAGAAACTTGTTCAAGCAGGTAAGCTCATCATCGGTCCATGGTACACGCAAACAGATGAAATGGTAGTAGGCGGCGAGTCGATCGTAAGAAATTTACTGTATGGAATCAAAGACAGCAAGGAATTTGGCAATCCGATGATGATCGGCTATCTACCTGATTCGTTTGGACAATCGGCGCAGATGCCTCATATTCTTAATGGGTTTGACATTAAGTACACCATCTTCTGGCGTGGTACGTCAGAACGGCACGGGACCGATAAAACAGAATTTCATTGGGAGACAAAGGATGGATCTAAGGTTCTTGTGCAACTGCTGCCACTTGGTTATGCAATCGGAAAATATTTGCCGCAGGACGAAGCGGCTTTACAGCAACGCATGGAGAAATATTTCCCGGTACTTGACCGCGGAGCTACAACTGATCATCAGTTACTTCCAAATGGTCATGATCAAATGCCGATTCAAAAAGATATTTACGAGGTTATGGAGAAATTGAAGCAGCTCTATCCAGATCGTGAGTTTTTCCTAAGTAAATACGAAAATATCTTTGCTGAACTAGAAAAACAAGCAAATCTTGCGACATTAAATGGTGAATTTTTAGACGGTAAGTATATGCGTGTTCACCGTAGTATTTTTTCAACACGGATGGATATTAAAGCAGCCAATACTCGTGTTGAAAACAAGATTACCAATCTACTAGAACCGTTAGCTTCAATGGCTTATGATTTAGGCTTTGAGTATCATCACGGGTTGATCGAATTGATTTGGAAGGAAATTATGAAAAATCACGCCCATGACAGTATTGGCTGCTGTTGTTCAGATAAAGTCCATCGTGAAATAGCGAATCGCCTGTTTTTGGCAGAAGAAAAAACAGACCAGCTGATCGAGTTTTACAAACGGCAGATGGTCGATTCTATGGAAACGAGCCATGACATGGATCGCTTAACCCTGTTCAACTTTCTTCCTTATGAACGAGAAGAGGTAGTAACGATGGAAATCATCTCGAAGTACAGTGCCTTTTCGTTGGAAAATGAAGAGGGAGAAGCTGTCGAATATGAGGTCCTTCAGGCCGAAGAAATTGATCCTGGCTTGATTGATAGACAGATTGTTCATTATGGGAATTATGAGCCTTTTATTCAGTATAAAATCCAGCTTAAAGCAACACTTCCGGCAATGGGCTATCGAACTCTTTTTGTCAAAGAGGGTCAAGAGTCCCGTGGTCATAGTAAACAGAACAAACAGTCGATAGAAACCGATTATTACAAGATTTCCGTGAATAGCAATGGTTCGTTAAACATTTGGGATAAACAATTAGAGAAATCTTTTGACCAAGTCCTTTTACTGGAAAATGGCGGCGACGATGGAGATGAATATGATTATTCTCCACTTGAGAACGAAGAGTTAATTTTCAGTGACGATGTGGAGGCTGATGTTGCACTTGAACAAAACGATTACGCTGCATCCATTGATATTCGCTACTCTATGGATGTACCAAAGGATATCAAGGAGCGCAAGGCTGGAGAGAGAACAAGTAAAGTGGATGTACACTTTAACCTTTCCATCTCAAATCATAAACCAATCATTGAGGTTACGTGTGAATTAGACAATTTTGCTAAAGATCATCGGTTGCGTACGTATATTCCAACAGGACTTAGCTCGTCCTTCTCTATTGCTGATAACCAGTTTGGCCATATCAAAAGGGATGTTTATGATGCGGCTATGGATGTGTGGCAAGAGGAAAACTGGAGTGAACGTCCGGACCCAATCTATCCGATGCTGAATTTTATCGGATTATCTAATGAGCGGTATGGTATAAGTGTTCTGACAAACAGTACGAGGGAGTACGAAATCGTAGGGGAGTACTATGATACGATTGCTTTAACGTTATTTAGAAGCATAGGTCACTTAGGTAAAGCTGATATGATACGCCGACCAGGTAGACCTTCAGGGATTAAGCTGCCGACGCCGGATTCTCAAATGATCGGAAAACTTACGCTGGACTTTGCCTTATATCTACACAAGGGGAGTACATTACAAGCAAATGTGGCCAAAGTGGCCAAAGAATATCTAACGCCTGTTCATACGTATAATAAGATTCCTTATAATGCGATGAAATTAAATGAATCAGGAGTTAAGACACCTCTATCGTTTCAACTTTTGAAAGAGGAAGGTACACACGCTGTGCTAAGTACACTGAAAAAATCTGAACAGGATGACACTTTGGTCCTAAGGGTATTTAACCCATCGGATGAGGCTTCTGAAGCTATCTATCATTTTGGTGACGAAGTAAAAGAAGTTTACCGAACCAATTTGAATGAAGATCGACAGGAAGAACTCATTCCAGATCAAGGGACTCTGACTGTGCCATTAAAGGTAAATCAATCACAAACGATTTCGATAAAAAGATAAGGAGTGAAGGCCAGAGAGCAAATCTCTGGCTTTTATTATTTAGAGGGAGTAGGAGGGGCCCAATCTATGGGCAGCTTATCTGTGATTATTGGATAGTTTTTTCGATATTCTAATGATAGAATCATAATAGCAATAGCAACTACATAAGCAAGGAGGAAGCTGAACTCCCTGCAAGAAAGGGGGGAAGCTTATGACGACATACGAAGCATTTAGTCTATCGCGGTACTGACATTGATTGTAACGATTGTATGATTCGGGAATGGATTCGATCCAAAACTGAAAAGATTATTCCCAAAATCATAGGATTCTCCCCGATTTTCCAATAATTCTACCCAAAATTCAAAAGATTCTACCCAAAATCACCAAGATTCTGCCCAAACGTTAGATACCACTCTCCAGCCAAAAAGAGTTTCTAATTTAAGTTACAGCGGTCTTCTTTTATAATGATATTAACCAGATAATAATAAATGGAGGCTGTCGTATGAAACCGAAACAGCAACGTGAAAAATTTCGCTCAAACGAATACACAGGAACAACATCTGGTATGTGTGACAACTACTTACAAGCTAACATGATCATTTTGCCGAAGGAGTATGCCTTTGAATTCCTGCTATTTTGCCAGCGGAATCCTAAGTCATGTCCGATAGTTGATGTACTCGAAGCGGGTGTCACTCACCCCCGGATAGCTGACGCTGATATTCGAACCGATTTGCCTAAATATCGCATTTATCGTAATGGGGAACTAGAAAAAGAGGTCGTTGATATTACAGATGAGTGGCGAGACGACTTTGTTACGTTTCTAATTGGCTGCAGTTTTACTTTCGAAAAGGCGCTAACGGAGGAGGACATCGGGCTCCTTCACCAGGAACAAGACAGGGTCGTTCCGATGTACAAAACGACTATTCCTTGTGAGAAGTCAGGCCGCTTCGAGGGAAACATGGTTGTCAGCATGCGTGCTTTGAAAGAGGACGAAATCGAAAAAGCAGTCCAAATTACTGAGAAATTCAAGACCTCCCATGGTGGACCTATTCACATCGGGAATCCAGCAGAAATTGGCATTGCTGATCTTCAAAACCCCGATTATGGGGAAAGTGTTTCGTTTAATGAGAGTGAACGAACACCCGTGTTTTGGGCCTGTGGTGTAACACCGCAAAATGTAGGCCTCAATGTCAAACCATCAATCATGATTGCCCATGCACCCGGGCACATGTTAATTACTGACCAACTAGAAGAACAGTAAAAAAGAAGTCAACAAACGTGTGCGTTCTGTTGACTTCTTTTTGTATTTAACTGAATAATTGCGGGATGCCGTTAATAAGCGTGATAACACCCATATAGGCCATTGCGACAACGATGATTGCTCCAAATATTGTCATCCAGGATGGGTGCCGGTAGTCGCCGACAATTTTTGTTTTATGTGCAGCAACTAGCATGACACCTAAAGCTATTGGTAAAATTAATCCGTTTACTGAACCAACTAATACTAAGATACTTACAGGCTGACCTACAAACACGAACACAAGGGTGGAGATCGTGATAAAACTGATTGTCAGCCATCTGTGGTATTTTTCTAGTACGGGGCTGAACGACCTTAGGAATGAAACGGACGTATAGGCAGCTCCTACAACGGAAGTGACAGCTGCAGCCCACATGACGACACCGAAAATTTTATATCCGACCTGTCCGGCTGCGTGCTGAAATACGGACGCGGGCGGATTGCCATCGTCTAAAGGCAGGCCTTGGGCTACCACACCTAGAACGGCTAAGAATAAAAAGATTCTCATGATTGATGCTACCCCAATGGCGTAAACAGAGCTTTTGGTAACCTCAGGGAGGGCTGCTTTCCCTTTTAACCCAGCATCAATCAAACGGTGTCCGCCGGCGAAAGTAATATAACCGCCGACCGTTCCTCCGACTAACGTAACGATAGCTAAGAAGTCGATGGTGTCGGGCGCGAACGTTTTGGCAACGGCTTCACCTACAGGGGGCTGGGCTGTGAACATCACATAAATGGTAAGAGCAATCATGACAAATCCGAGAAGCTGTGTGAAGCGGTCCATTAGACGACCCGCTTCTTTCACTGTGAAAATTCCAATCGCTAAAACACCACTGAGGATTGCTCCCAGTTTAGGGTCTATGCCGAGCAAAACGTTCGTTCCTAATCCCGCTCCGGCGATGTTTCCAATGTTAAAAGCGAGTCCGCCGGCGACAACCAGGGCGGCCAGGAAATAACCTAATCCCGGGAGTACGTCATTTGCGATGTCTTGGGCACGTTTTTCACTGACAGCAATGATTCGCCATATGTTCATTTGTGCTCCGATATCAATAATAATGGATATGAGAATAACAAATCCAAAACTCGCTGCAAGAGTTTCAGTAAATACAGTCGTTTGTGTTAAGAAGCCTGGTCCTATGGCTGAAGTAGCCATTAAGAAAGCGGCACCAATCAAAATACTGCGGTTGGTTGTTTTCATCGGATTCTACTCCTATCTATGATGTTATAGTATATCTTGGATTTTTTTAACTGCAATATCCGCTTCTCTAAGCGATGCTGAAATATTTTTAGCAAAGTCGAGCGCGGTCACACCGTCACCGTGAATACAAATCGTATCAGCCTGTATCTCAACATCTGAACCCTGGGCGCTCATCACTTGTTTCTCTTTTACCATACGAATGACTTGTTTGATTGCTTCTTCTGGGTCGGTAATCAGGGCATTTGATTCGGTTCTTGATGTAAGTGATCCATCCATTTGGTACGTACGATCAGAAAAAACTTCGTTCGCTGTTTTTAGTCCAACTTTTTCCCCTGCTTTAACGAGTTCGCTTCCAGATAAACCGAATAAAATCATGCCTGGGTCAACGTTATAGACCGCCTCTGCGATGGACTCAGATAATTCAGCATCTTTCGCAGCCATATTGAATAGGGCTCCGTGCGGCTTAACGTGCTGGATGCGACCGCCTTCTGCTTTTACAAAACTGGATAGGGCCCCGATTTGATAAACGACTAAATCATAGGCTTCTTTAGGCGAAATGGCAATATTCCTTCGGCCAAAACCTGCCAAGTCTTGAAGGCCCGGGTGAACCCCAATTCCGACATTCTTTTCGAGAGCGAGCTTGACTGTTTTCCTCATTGTTGATGGGTCACCTGCGTGAAAACCACAGGCAATGTTTGCTGAGGTCACGTAATCGAGAATTTCTTCATCACGCCCCATTTTGTAGGCTCCAAAACTTTCGCCCATATCACAATTGATGTCTACTAAATAACTCATTTAAACGTCCTCCTGTCCTTTTAATGTAATCGATCTCTTTAAGAGTTGAATCGCCTTTTCCTGATGGATGAAAGCTTTTTGAGCATCTTCCAATGTTACCTCTGTGAAGGTAATTTGATCACCTGGTTTGAGCTGACTTACAAGAGGCAGATCAACGGAAGCAATCTGTCCAATCTTCGGGTAACCACCTGTTGTCTGCCGATCAGCCATTAAGATAATTGGATTTCCGTCAGGCGGAACTTGAATCGAACCAAATGCCACAGCCTCCGAGATGAGCTCTTTAGGATTTTGTAAGGAGAGGGTTGTTCCATTCAAACGGTAGCCCATTCGATCTGATTGGGAGGAGATCGTAAAAGGTTCCTTATAAATATTCTGCTGGCTTTCTTCATTAAATAACGCATACTGGGGTCCTTTAATTAGTTGGATCAGTGGTTGGGAAGAATAGTCAGGGATCATATCGGCCGACGGTGTCCAATCCGTTTCATAAAAATGGCCGTCTTGCATTTGTTTACGCATATGGGCCAGTTTACTTGTCTGCTCCTGATCTGGTGGTCGGATCGAAATCTCATCACCGGATTTTACTGCCCGTCCTTGATATCCTCCAATTTTTGCCCTTATATAGGTCGACTGACTGTCCATAACATTTGGTATATCCATGCCGCCAGCTATCGCGATATACGCTCTGCACCCTGACTGACTTTTACCAAATTTTAAGACGGAACCTGCCTTTACATAGATTGCTCTCCACATATGTACTTTTTCACCGTTAATGGTGGGGGACAGGTTCCCACCGCAAATGGATAGGAGGACGTCTTCTTGAAATTCGATAGCAGGTCCAAGCAGCGTGGCCTCAAGCGTCGCTTCCGCTTCATCATTACCTACTAGTAAATTCGCTATTCGATGTGCATATGGGTCCATGCTGCCGCTTACAATGACACCATATTTTTGATAGCCTGTCCGCCCTAAGTCTTGCACACTTGTCAGCAATCCTTCCTTAATTATTTTCATCATTAATAGACTCCTCCCAGTTGTGGTACTCTTCTTCGGTGATTTCTTTAAAAGTAATCAAATCCCCGGCACGCAGTAAACTTGGAGTCTCTTGTTCTGGAGTGAATAACCTCATTGGCGTCCGGCCAATCAATTGCCAGCCACCGGGTGTTTCAATAGGATAGACGCCAGTCTGCATCCCAGCAATTCCTACCGTTCGTTCAGGAATAGCGAGCCTAGGTGAGTCTCGTCTCGGTGCAGCAATTTTTTCGGACATCCCACCGATAAAAGGAAAGCCAGGCGCGAATCCAATCATATAGACGGTGTACTGACCACTGCTGTGGATGTCAATCACTTCTTTTGTTGAAAGGTTATTATGCTCGGCAACAAATTCTAAATCAGGTCCAAACTCACCGCCATAACATACAGGAATCTCAATCGTCCTGACTGATTCCGCTTCACCTTCTTTCACAGTTGAAAGCAGGGACTCAACCTTCTTTTTAACTATTGTGTAGGGGAATACATCATCAGTAGCTAATTGAAGAGGATCATAAAAAAGCGTAACCGTCGTGAATGCGGGTATGTATTCAACCATCCAATCAGGTTTTTCTTGATCGAATAGGTGGGAAAGAATGCGTACTTTATTTTGTGCATCTTCATTAATCTCATCACTAATCGTAATAACAATGGCCTGATCACCAAGGGGGATAACGAGTAATTCACTGTTTCACCTCAAATCGGTTAGAGTTTTCTGAAATTATTTTAATTATAGATCATTGTACAATATGTGACAAATAGCTTGTTAATCTTCCATAGTCTTGACATACAATGCGGTATTCAGGCATTTAAACTGCATAATGTACTATTGTTATAAAAAGTAGGGGAACTTAAAATAGCTAAAGTGGAAGACTTTTCAGGGATCATCCTTGCCTGTTAGATTGCTTGAATAAAAAAAGTCTGATCCGAGATGTTCGTACACCTGGATCAGACCCTTTATTACTTATTATTAACCGTTTATTACGAGGTCGTTGCTTCTTGTTGTCCTGGACCACTCTTATTATTTCGAATAAATTGCAGAGCTGTCACTACAGCAAAAACAGCTAAGCCTGCCAGAGAGATAACATACTCAGGATAGACGAGCAGCAACCCGCCAGCGAATAGAAAGATACGTTCAAGCCAATTCACCTTGCTGACAAAATAGCCAATCATGGCAGCACTGATGCTGGCCATTCCTAACAAGGCCGTAACGACGGCAATCGAAACATTCACGAAGTTGGCATCCCCCTGCAAGAGCAAAATCGGCTGGGAAACAAACACATAAGGAATAATGAATGCAGCGATAGCTAGTTTTACGGCTGTGACTCCGGCCTTCATTGGATTCGCCCCTGCGATCCCTGCTCCTGCATAGGCCGCTAAACATACAGGCGGTGTGATATCGGCTACGATTCCAAAATAAAACACAAACATATGAACAGCAATGACCGGAACGTCAAAGGCTAACAAAGCTGGTGCAGCCATTGTTGCTGTTACAACATAGTTCGCTGTCGTAGGGAGTCCCATACCTAGGATAATACAGGCAATCATCGTAAAGAACATGACGAGGAAAAACTGTCCTTGCGCCAAGTCAATAATGCCCCCTGCAATTTTTGGTCCTAGTCCCGTAGTCGTTACCGTTCCTGCAATAATTCCAGCCGTCGCACAGGCGGCAATGACAGGAAGAGCTACTCTCGCGCCTTCTTCCAGCAGCTTGATGATGCCTCTTAAGGACATTCGTGTATCGTTCCGGAAAAAGCTAATCACAAAGGCTGTCCCTATCGCGAATAACGCAGCATAAGTTGGTGTGTAACCAACAAGTAAAAAGCCGATAATGATGACTAATGGCAGGAATAAATCGATTCGTTTGGCCAGGTTTTTCGTTTTCGGGAGTTCCTCTTTTTTAAGACCCATAATTCCTTGCTTCCGCGCTTCAAAGTGAGTACCTAGGAACACCCCGGCAAAATATAAAACGGCCGGAATAATGGCTATGACAATGATCTCATTATAAGGAATTCCAGTGTAGGAAGCCATGATAAAAGCGGCAGCCCCCATAATAGGCGGCATGATTTGTCCACCTGTTGAGGCAGAGGCTTCAGATGCAGCTGCAAAATGTGGCTTGAATCCAGCGTTTTTCATCATAGGAATGGTAAACGATCCTGAGCCGACTGTATTTGCTACTGAACTTCCGCTTACCATCCCTTGCAACCCACTTGCAGCAACAGCCGCTTTCGCTGTCCCACCTGTGTAACGGCCTGTTAAACGTAAGGCAATATCATTAAAGAATTGCCCGATATTCGTTTTAACTAAAATGACCCCAAAGAATAGGAATAAATAAATGTAAGTAGATGAAATTTGAATGGGTATGCCAAAAATGGAACTGGAACTATAGAACATCTCTGTTGCCAGTGTAGGCCAGTCATAACCGGCGTGACCGATGACTGGGATAAATTGCCCGAACAGGCCATAAAGCAAAGCCGCGATCGCAATAATGACAATCGGGAGTCCAACTACACGGCGCGTCGCTTCAAGTAATAAAAGTATCCCCGCCGTTGCGACGATTTGATCCATGTACGTAAAACCAAAAATAATCGCTTCATTAATTAATCGTTCATAATTGTAGATAATATAGTAGTTAGAAAATAATGCGGCAATCGCTAAGAGTGCATCATACCAAGGTACACCTCGTTTTTTTGTCAAGGAAGACTTGAATGGATATAAGAGATAGACCAAACATAAGCCTGCCCCTAAATGGAGGGCCCCCTGAACCAGTGACACATAGGATCCTCTAAAAGCAGTGTATAGCTGAAAAATAGTTAAAGCTCCGCCGAGGATTAATGTCACCCAGCCCCATGGTCCTAAATTTGTACGAAAGGCGCTTTCTTTGTCATACTTAGCCATAAGTTCATGTTTATCTATTTCCTTCGTTTCCTTTGCAGACACTGTTCTACCCCCTTTTCACATTGAAAAATAATAGTGAGGTGAAAGAACCGGACATTCTTTGTCCGGTTCTCAAGCCAACTACTATTCGATAATCCCTGCTTCTTTAAAGTACTTCTCAGCACCCGGGTGAAGAGGAAGGTCCTTAGCGCCGGTTAGCGCGCTATCTTCCGTAATTAATTTTGCCTGGGCAATCGTCATATCGCCCGCTTTTTCATAAAGTGTCTTCGTAATTTTGTAAGCCAAGTCCTCACTTACTTGATCTTTAGATGCTACTAGCAAAGCCATAGCTGTAACGGTTTGGACAGGCTCGTCTTGCCACTCGTATGTGCCCGGTTCTACCGTATACGCTTCATATTGACTATTTTCAGTGACTTCTTTAAGTGCCTCTCCTTCAATATCAAGGAAATTAACCTCACCTGTAGCAGCAGCTAGCTCATCTGTTGTAGATGAAGGGACCCCGACAACGGCAAATGAAGCATCAATCGTACCATTTTGCAGCTTACTTTTAGCATCGCCGAAACCTTCTTCGTACGCTTCGTAATCGCCTTCTTCAATCCCGTAGGCCGATAACACGAGCTCAGCTGCTTCACGTGTTGCCCCGCCTGGAGGCCCAATCGCAACACGCTTTCCTTTTAAGTCCTCAATTGACTCAATGCCAGTAGAATCTAATGTAACAACTTGCAATGCTTCAGGGTAAAGGGAGCCGATCACACCTACATTGTCCATCTCTTTACCTTCAAACTCTCCTGTACCTTCTGTCGCATTAATCATCGTTGTATTTTGAGCAATTCCAAGTTGGAAATCACCCGACTGAATTTTAGCGATATTCTCTACAGAGGCACCAGACTCTACAGAACTGACGTCAAAACCATCTACATCGATATTATCTGTCCAAAGGTTTGCCATCTCTCCACCTAATGGATAATAAACGCCTCCCACACTACCTGTTCCCATGGTTAAGTTTGTCATCGTTTCTCCGCCGTCACTTCCACCATCACCACTGTCTGAACTGGAATCACCGCCGCCTTTTCCACTCTCGCCACAGGCACTTAGGATCATGCCGATAGCTAAGACGAATACGAATAAAAATAGCGTTTTTTTCTTCAAAAAAATACCCCCTTAATATTTTTGTTCATATTTAAAACATAATGATAGATTTACCAATATGTTTAAAACATAAAGTTGTAGCACATCGATTCGTCATTTTTGAAAACTTGTTCACAAATTCGTGACTAACGTGTACAGCGAGGTAGATTATAAAATCATCTAATCATTAGGTTTTAAGAATAATAGAATTTAGATGCACCAAGAATCTTCTACAGATCAATATAAGGCGACTATTTATGTAGTTCTTGAGAACTGGTCAGCCGCGATTATAAAATTAATTACTTTATACGGAGCTAGCGTATCAAGTCATTTTTATTATATGTGGTTGTACTCGGAATATAACTTGCTTGCAGGAAAGCAAATGATCCTTGTAATGCTTCCTATTTCAAAAGCCGTATGTTCTTGATTCCCCTACATATTTATGAAATAATTGGGTTGTTGAAAAATGCAACAAGTGGCGAGGGATAATTATGATAAAAGTGCTAGTTGTAGCCCCTTACCAGGGACTAGCGGAAGCAATGAAACTTTGGAAGTTTGAGCAGGGTCAATTAATCATTGATATTCATATTGGAAACTTAGAAGAAGGGGTAAAGATTGCCCGTAACGCAGAATCACAAGGATATGATGTGATTATCAGTCGTGGAGGTACAGCCTCTTTAATTGAGGAAGCTGTCGGATTGCCAGTTGTGGATATAAAAGTAACGGGATATGATATGTTACGAGTTTTTACTTTGCTGAAAGGGATGCGAGGGAAAGCGGCCCTAGTCGGGTTTCCTAATATCTCTCAAGGGCATCTACGATATGCAGTATTTTGGATATGGATGTTAAAACAGTAACCATTCAAAGTGGAGAAGAAGTTGCTGGGCACTTGAAGGTATTGAAGCAGGAGGGATATGGGGTAGTCATTGGTGATGTAGTAACTGTTCAAAATGCTGAGAAAGTAGGGCTTCAAGGTATATTGATCACCTCAGGAAAAGAGGCAATCATGGAAGCATGTGATGAAGCGAAAAGAATGTATAAACTTTTTGATAGGCTACATCGCCATAATTCGTTGCATGCTCAGTTATTGGATACTCTACCGCAGGCTCTTCTTATGGTAGATGCCAATGCAGAGATCATTTTAGAAAATAAAATCTTAAAAGAAGTATTGGGAGCAAAAGATGTAATGGAACTGGCTATGATCAACCAGATGTTAAGTCAAGTCCTTGAGCACAAGTATAGTCAATGGAGTAAAGTTGAAATAAATCATACTATGTACGAGGTCTACGGGTATTTAGCAGATAAAAAAGAACAAATTGTGTGTTTTTTATTTCAAAAATCGTACTTCAATAAACATGTAGAAGGAATGCAGGTAGCCACACATACGTCTCATGTACCCATTTCTGGGAGTAGTCCGATAGCCGTACAGATGGAGGGCAGTTTAGTGGATTATGCTAAGGTGGATTCTTCCATATGGTTGGAGGGAGAACCAGGTACTGGGAAAATGACTTTTGCTCATAATCTACATTTTGAAATGTTTGGTCAATCTGCTCCCATCGTCTTAATGGATGCAGAGTATTTATCTTCTCAGGATCTTAAATCATTGATCGAAAGTGAACAATCCCCTTTATTCGAACGAGGTACTTTCGTCTGTAATAATATTCATAAACTTGACTTAGATGCCCAAGGTCTCATGCTGAAATTGCTCTATCGATTATCAAGCCAATTTCGTATCATTACCGTTTCTGATCATTCAGTACATTCTCTTTTAGAACAGGGGCTATTTAGTCATGATTTGTATTATAAAATCGCAAAGCTGAATATGCATTTTCCTCCGCTGAAGGAACGTATGGAAGATATACAGGAATTGATACAATCGTTTATCACAGAAGCTCATACAAAAAGCGGTTGTGAAACAATTGGAATACGGCCTAAAGCTTTAGAAATGCTCCAGAACTACCATTGGCCGGGCAACATTGATCAATTAAAACAAGTTACGGAAGAGTTAATTCTAAACAGTAGTGGCTACTACGTTGAACCATCAGATGTTGCTAAAGTGATCAAGAAGTTAAAACAAGATCATTCTATCGAAGAGGATTCATCCGAAAAACTCCACATAAAGGGCGACCTAAAGCATATGGAGAAAACAATTATCCAAAAGGTTATGGAGCAAGAAGGTATGAATCAATCAAGAGCAGCTAAAAGACTTGGAATAAATAGAACGACATTGTGGCGCAAGCTTAATTCATAAGCTTGCGTTTATTGTTGCAAAAATAAACAAAATTTTATACATATAGGATAAATATGATTTTGTTTACTCCCTCTTGTGATTTATTGTTGCATATTATAACTGTTTATTTTATCATGAAAACATGAAAACGCTTTAGTTATATTTATTGTTTCATTATTAAACAATAGTGCTAAAATGAAGGAGGAAGAAAAGATGAAAATCAAAGCAACTTTGGAGAGGATTCCCGGCGGTATGATGGTGGTACCGTTGCTATTAGCAGCAGTACTTAATACAGTCGCACCCGATTTACTACGGATCGGTAACTTTACCCAAGCACTGTTTGTAGATGGTGCAAGTACATTAATTGCTTTGTTCCTTTTATGCACGGGAGCTCAAATCAATTTGAAGACTGTAGGGGTCAGCCTTGGTAAAGGGCTACACTTCTAACGACTAAATGGGTAGTGGGAGCCGCTTTTGGACTATTGGCATATTTCTTTGCTGGTGAAAACGGGCTTTGGCTAGGTCTTGCTCCTATTGCCATCATAGCTGCAATGACGAATAGTAATGGTGGTCTTTATATTGCGGTAGTGGGTCAATACGGTAATAAAACAGACCGAGCCGCTTATTCATTGCTCGCTCTAAACGATGGACCTTTCTTTACGATGGTAGCCTTATCCATTTTTGGTGCGATGGGATTTGTTGATGGTTTATTCTCTATCACTTCATTTATCGCAGTTTTACTACCTATTATTGTAGGTATGGTGCTAGGTAATCTTGATGAAGAAATGAGATCGTTCCTTGACCAAGGAAGCTCCATGCTCATCCCGTTTTTCGCTTTTGCACTTGGTATGGGCATTGATTTTAGCAAAATTATTGAAGGTGGCTTATCAGGAATCCTACTAGGTGTAGCGACGACATTTGTCACAGGTACAGCAGGATACTTTGTATTTAAAGCATTCAAATGGAACCCTATTGCTGGGGCAGCTGAGGGATCAACAGCTGGAAATGCTGTCGCTACACCTGCGGCGATTGCAGCTGCTAACGCAAGTTTTGCTGGGGTTGTTGAACTAGCAACAGTCCAGGTCGCAGCATCTACTGTAACGACAGCGGTACTACTTCCGCTTTATGTTGGGTTTTTAGTCAAACGGTTAGAGAAAAAAGGTGTCAAATTACCTGATGACTATGCAGAAGATTATAAACGTAATGCCACAGCGTAGTTAGTTTTCTATGGAAGTGAGGAGTTGCAGGATGAACTATAAATTTGGGATTATTGCTGACGATTTAACTGGGGCTAATGATAGTGGTGTGCAATTGACGGAGAAAGGCTTGGAAACCTCTGTATTTTTCCGGATTCCTGGCCAAGATCAGAAACTAGATGAAACCATTGTCATTGATACAGATTCAAGAGCCCTTAGCAGAGACCAAGCCTATCAAACTACTAAAAAATCAGCTCAATTCTTATTTGAAACTGGTTATCAGCATATTTATAAGAAAATGGATTCGACGTTAAGGGGATATATAGGAGTTGAACTACAGGCGATGAAGGAAATTTTTAACCCGGTCTTTCTTGTAGTGGCTCCTGCCTTCCCCCTTATGGACGGACGACGGAAAAAGGTGTCCATTTGCTGAAAGGAACACCCATTTCGGAAACTGAGTTGGCAAAAGATCCAAAACATCCTGTAAATGAAGCACGAATCAAGTCGGTCATTGAGGAGCAAACGAACGAGAAAGTTGCGGAAATTGATTTGCAGTTACTTTCGGGGATACAGAAGCCTGGCAAAAGAAATTAAAACGACTAGAGCAAGAGGGGATTCATTATCTAGTTTGTGATGCACGAACACAGGGTGATTTACAAGAGATTGCAGAACAGATTAATAAATACACTGAACAAGTTATATGGTCAGGATCGGCTGGTCTGGCTGAGGTTCTTCCAGATGTCCTTAAAATTGGCAGGGAAAAGGTTGATTCAGAAACAACTCCTCCGTCCCAGGTTTTTACAGTATGTGGAAGTCTTTCTCGTACTACACAAGACCAAATCAAATATGCTATTGAGCAACAAGATGTGCAATCTGTAGAAATAGAGACAGAACAAATTTTTCGAGACGAATGGGATAAATATAAACAGATATATATAAATCAGTGTATAGAGGCATTTAAAAATCAAAAAAGTGTTGTTTTATATGTACCTTCTACACAAGAGACGCGGGAGAAAGTTAAGGTAGTAGCAAAGCAAATGGAAATGACACCAATGGAGGTGGGAAGCAGAATCTCACAAGCATTAGGTGCCGTTACAAAAGAAGTGATCGAACAGGTTCCTGATTTAAGTGCTTTAGTTTTGACTGGAGGAGACACTGCAAAGCATGTGGCTTATTGTTTAGGTGCAACTGGATTCAGACTCACCCGTCAACTTGAAGCGGGTATTCCTCAAGGAAGCCTACTTGGTATAGATCAGCCTATCCAAGTCATTACAAAAGCTGGAGCCTTTGGGGAAATGGAATCAATATATACAGCTATTCAACAGTTGAAAGGAGAAAGTGAGAATGAATCAGAAACCAATCATCGGTATCACTATGGGTGATGCAGCTGGGGTGGGGCCGGAAATAATCATGAAAAGCCTGACTCACAAACGTATTAACGACCAAGCCATTCCGTTAGTGATCGGGGATCAAAAAATGCTTGAGCGGGCTGCTCAGGTGCTTAACATTGATATCACGTTCAAAACAGTACAAAAAGACGAGGAATTCCAAGTGCAAAATGATGAGATTCTCTGCCTTGATCTAGATCTCTTACCGAAAAATCTAGCCTACGGAGAGGTATCTGCTGAAGCAGGACATGCCGCATTTGAATATTTGAGTACGGCCATCGAACTTGCGAATAGGGGGCGAATCGATGCGATTTGCACCGCTCCTCTAAACAAGGAAGCACTCCACAAAGGCGGGCACCTTTATCCTGGTCATACTGAGATACTGGCAGAACTAACAAATACGAAAGATTTTTCAATGATGCTTTCCTCCCCTAAATTAAAAGTAATTCACGTCACAACCCATGTGGGGTTACTCGATGCGGTGAAGATGATCAACCCAGATCGTGTCTATGATGTCGTACGCATGGCACATGAAACACTAAAAAGTGCAGGCAACCATCAGCCAAAAATTGCTGTGTGTGGGATAAACCCACATGCTGGTGAAAATGGTTTGTTTGGGAATGGGGAAGAAGGAGAAAAAGTAATTCCTGGAGTGAAGCGTGCCCAACAAGACGGCATTGATGTACAAGGCCCCTTGCCGGCAGATACCCTATTCTTTAGGGCTGTAAGAGGTGATTTTGATATTGTAGTGGCTATGTACCATGATCAAGGGCATGGACCAATCAAGGTTCTTGGGCTTGATGCAGGAGTGAATATCACAGTCGGTCTTCCGATTATCCGCACAAGTGTGGACCACGGAACTGCATTTGATATCGCTGGAACAGGGATAGCTGATGAGAAAAGTATGCTTGAAGCCTTAAATCAAGCGATTGAGTTAGCTCCTAAAAAATAGGGTTTTGACAGTTGAGTTGATCCTTTTACCATAATAAGTTGATCTATGAGTTATATAGGGAGAATAAAGTCCATGGCTCGGATATTATCTAAAAAGTCATGGGCTTTTTTGTTCTGTGTTTTTTTCAAAGTTTTCGTTTAATGAGTACTTTATTATGTAAAATTCATTGTTTAATTGACAGAAAATTATTGTCGGAGTATATTCACTCTAGTTATTGTATATTTGCTGATAAAACTCGGGAGGTTTTACATATGTTATATAACAAGGTGGTTGAAATACATAGAGGAGGAAGAATGGAAAGTTCTCACTTTGGTCACGCTGCGGTTGTGAATGCAAATGGAGAACTATTACACTATATCGGGGATAAGAACCGAGTCACCTATGCTCGTTCCTCTGTTAAACCCATTCAAGCACTTCCGATTGTAGAAACAGGGGCGGCAGATTATTATAACTTGCAGGATAAAGATTTAGCACTGTTCTGTTCTTCACACAGTAGTGAAGAACAGCATACTTCAAGGGTGTCTCAATTATTAAAAAGAGCCGGTCTATCTGAGGGGAATCTTCAGTGCGGAAGCCATATTCCATTTTCGGATGATGTTTACCGTTCTTTGATTCAGCAAAAACAAGAACCAACACCTCTCTATAGCAATTGTTCTGGAAAGCATACTGGTATGCTGCTCACTGCTAAGTACCTCGGGGAATCATTGGATGATTATTATAAACAGGAACACCCTGTCCAACAACGAATTTTAAATGCGATGGCGGGAGCAGCTGACTATCCTAAAGGAAAAATAGCAATTGGATTGGATGGCTGCGGGGTCCCTGTGTTTGGATTGCCGCTCCATAAACTTGCTCATACTTTTGCAAGACTTGCTCGTCCAGAGGTGTTTGATGAAAAGCGTGCGGATGCGGTCGGACGTATTACGGTTGCGATGACAAGCCATCCTGAGATGGTGGCAGGGACAAATCGATTCTGTACAGATTTCATGAACGTGGGGGGAGGAAGATTTTTTGCAAAGTTAGGGGCAGAATCTGTTTATTGCATTGGTGATAAACAAACTGGGCTCGGGATAGCTGTGAAAATAGAAGACGGTGATTATAAGCGGGCTTTATACCCGTTTGTAATGGAAATCCTAGTTCAATTAAATGTACTTACAGCTTTGCAGGTGCAAAGCTTGGAGAAGTACTATCAGCCTAAGATCCGAAATGCAAGGAATGAAATCATTGGTGAAATCATTCCTTCTTTTGTACTGGAAAAGTCGCAATGAGGACAGTTATCGTAAGAGTGTTTTAGACTAATAGAGTAAAGAAGAAAAGTCGATGGCTTTCGTTCACTTCACGAAAACCATCGACTTTTCTCTGTCTTAAAATGGTTAAGAAGCCCTGTGATCATAGTCCTCCGTTGATATGACATGTCGCACTAGAACAGGTTGAAAGATTCATGTTGTATTTTGTCTATTGATGAAAGCGGTTTATTGTGCTAAGATTTACTTTAAATTCATATATAAGAATCTGATTCACATATGTGAATCAGGGAAGGTGTGAAGCGATGACAGTTAAGTCTGCTGATCGTGTCATAAATATACTAGATTTGCTAAAAGAGTTTCCGGAAGGACTGACACTTAAGGAAATCGCTGATAGACTATCACTGCCGCAAAGCAGTACCTTTCATCTGCTGCAAACGATGGAGATGAGACAGTTTTTGTCGGTAACGGAGCGAAAGACCTACAAACTCGGTCCGAAGCTGATTCAGATCGGGACAAGAGCGCTGGAAACATTGGATGTGAATGCTGAAGCGCAGCCGTATCTTCGACAGTTAATGGAGAACGTAGAGGAGACCGTTTTTATGGCGGTCATGTTAGAAAATGAACTTGTCTATGTTGCCAAGGTTGATAACTATCGATCGGTTCGCACAAGTGCGCAGATCGGGATGAGGAAGCCGATGTACTGTACAGGGCTCGGGAAAGCCTTTCTCGCATTTTTACCAGAACAAGTCAAAAACAATATTCTATCACAAATTGAGATGCCAGCGATTACAAAAAATACGATAACGGATCAAGATGCATTAAATGAACAACTGTTAGAATTTCGCAGACTTGGTTATTCCATTGATGATGAAGAGAATGAGGGCAGTCTTTATTGTTTGGCTGCACCCATATACAATGCAGCTGGTGAAATGACTGCGGCTGTCAGTGTGGCTGGACCAAAAAACAGAGTGTACCCACGCCAATCGGAAATTGTTAAAGAGTTATTATCTACCGCAAAGGCGATTTCTGAACGGACTGGGTTTTAGAGAGGAGGCGAACGTTATGGATGTGATTACACTTGGGGAAACGATGGTCCTGTTCACTCCGAAATCTTCCGGACTTATGCGTTATGCTGGTGATTTTTCAACAAAAGTTGCCGGTGCTGAATCCAATGTGGCCATTGGGCTTGCCAGGCTCGGCCATCAGACAGGCTGGATCAGTCGGCTTGGAAAGGATGAGTTCGGCGAAAAGATCCAATCCTTTATACGAGGTGAAGGGGTCGATGTCAGTCAAGTTACGTTTGATGATTCTGCATCGACGGGGCTTTATTTTAAGGAAAAATTAACGGCCAACGAATTAAGGCTGAAGTATTATCGAAGCGATTCGGCGGCGAGTCGGATGTCAGATGATGACTTAGATGAAACGTATATTTCGAACGCGAGGTTTCTTCATGTAACAGGCATTACCCCGGCACTAAGTGAGCATTGTTTTGAAACCGTTTTAAAAGCAATGGAGTATGCCCATAGAAATGGTGTGACGGTTGTCTTTGACCCTAATTTGCGGCGTAAATTATGGACTGATAGCTATGCTAGACAGGTGCTTCGGAAGTTATCAGGGATGGCTGATATTGTTTTGCCAGGGATTGATGAAGCAGAATTTATATTTGGTCAATCAGATCATGAGTCATTGGCTCAAGCGTTCTTTGATAATGGGGCGAAAACGGTAATTATGAAGCTTGGTAAGAAGGGGGCCTATGTTCACTCGGACCAGTCAAAAGGTTTCGTCGAGGGATTCCCTGTTGAACAGGTGGTGGACCCCGTTGGAGCTGGTGATGGCTTTGCTGCCGGATGCCTGTCAGGTTTAATTGACGGACTTGGCTTGAAAGAAGCCGTTAAACGAGGGAATGCTGTTGGGGCAATGGTGACAATGGTTGATGGTGATGTGGAAGGATTGCCTGGGAAAGCAAGACTCACCGAATTTATGAACAGAACACATCGAGATGATGTCGAGAGATAAGGAGGCTGACCGTATGGCAGACACATTGCAGCAAATGATGGAACATAAGCTGGTCGCGGTTATACGTGGGGCGGAAGGCGAGGATGTATTATCCATCGCACGTGCCCTTCATGAAGGTGGGGTTTACATGTTAGAAATTACAGCAGATACGCCGGAAGTGGACGGTTTAATCAAAAAGGTGAAGGATGAATTCGGCTATCAGATGATTGTCGGTGCAGGTACTGTTCTGGATCCGGAAACGGCTAGGGCAGCAATCATGGCAGGGGCCGACTTCATATTTTCACCGACAGTCAATAGTGAAACCATTCGTCTGACAAAACGCTATGGAGTTGTAAGCATTCCTGGTGCATTGACACCGACGGAAATTTTAACGGCCTACGAACAGGGAGCCGACCTGATTAAGGTATTTCCAGCGGGTACGGTGGGGCCAAGCTATATGAAGGATATCCACGGTCCCTTACCACACATACCGCTGATGCCGACCGGTGGTGTTGATTTGTCCAATGTTCGTGAGTACTTTGAAAAAGGTGCTGTCGCAGCCGGGCTAGGAAGTGCCCTCGTTAACACAAAGCAGCCGATTAATGCAGGTACATTAAAAGGGATCACTGACAGAGCACAACAATTTGTAGAAGCGATAAAGGATGTGTAATCGTTATGAAAATTACTAATTTTAAACTGTACCAAGTACCGCCACGCTGGTTGTTTTTAAAAATTGAAACAGATGAAGGGGTCGTTGGTTGGGGAGAGCCTGTTGTGGAAGGTCGCGCTCACACAGTGGCAGCTTGTGTCACTGAGCTGATGGACTACTTAATTGGTCAAGATCCACGCAAAATTGAAGATCATTTTCAAGTTTTATATCGTGGCGGGTTCTACCGTGGCGGTCCGATTTTAATGAGTGCGATCTCAGGCATAGAGCAGGCACTTTGGGACATTAAAGGTAAGTTTTACAATATGCCCGTGTACGAAATGCTCGGTGGGGCTGTTCGGGATGACATTCAAGTTTATTCCTGGATCGGCGGGGATCGTCCGCAAGATGTCGGTGCAGCAGCTAAAGAAAAGGCTGAAGCCGGCTTCACGGCGATCAAGATGAACGGAACCGAGGAAATGAATTATATAGACAGTTATTCGAAGGTGGATGCAGCAGTTAATAGAGTCGCTGCAATTCGTGAAGCAGTGGGAAACGAGTTTGGGATTGGCATTGATTTTCATGGTCGTGTACATAAAGCAATGGCTAAAATACTTGTGAAGGAACTTGAGCCCTACCGACCGATGTTTATTGAAGAACCAGTACTCGTTGAAAACCTCGAGGCATTTAAGGAGATTGCGAATCATACAACAACCCCCATTGCGACAGGTGAACGCAATTATACACGCTGGGGATTTAAGCAAATGTTGATAGATGGCACCGTTGATATTATACAGCCTGATCTGTCACACACAGGGGGGATTCTTGAGGCGAAAAAAATCGCCACGATGGCAGAAACGTTTGATGTAGCTGTCGCCCCTCACGCGCCGCTTGGGCCAATTAATCTCGCTGCTTCTCTCCAGGTGGATGCTTGTACACCGAACTGTATTATTCAGGAACAAAGTCTCGGTATCCATTACAACAAAGGCAGCGACCTGCTTGATTATCTTGTTGACCCGACGGTGTTTGAATATCAATCAGGATCAGTCAAAATGCCGAAAGGAGTCGGTCTTGGTATTGAAATAAACGAAGACCGTGTTAAGCAGGCAGCTAAAGAAGGCCACCAATGGAAAAATCCAATCTGGCGTCATGGGGATGGCACAGTAGCGGAGTGGTAAAGGGATCGCTGTTTTGCCTTAGGTGTTGGTAAGAGTTTATTGAAAGCGTTTTTAATCCAATCGATATCGTTACGAAAGATGGAAGGGGAGAAATTAAATGTCTACAACAGGGTTAATTTTGCTGGCCGCTTTCGGTGTTGCACTATTGTTATTTCTTGTTATCCGCGTAAAATTGCAGGCGTTTATTGCATTAATTGTTGTTAGTTACGTTATTGGTCTTTTGGCTGGGATGAGCCCTGCGGAAATTTTTACAGCCGTGCAGGACGGCATGGGCGGAACCGTCGGAGAGATTGCTGTCATCATCGGTATCGGCGCCATGTTTGGGGAAATACTGAAAGTCTCTGGTGGGGCTGAAAGATTAGCGATGACACTGATGAACAAATTTGGCGAAAAGCGCGTAAACTGGGCGCTTGTGCTAACTGGTTTTATCATTTCAATACCTGTCTTTCTTGATGTAGCTTTTGTTATTTTAGTGCCGATTTTATACAGTCTAGCACAGAAAACAGGGAAATCATTGCTATTCTATGGTATCCCGTTGCTAGCCGGTTTAGCGGTCACGCACAGTTTTGTGCCGCCAACCCCTGGACCGATCGCTGTTGCTTCATTATTAGGAGCTAACATCGGATGGGTGATCTTATTTGGTTTGCTTGCAGGGATACCAGCAGCCATTATTGCCGGTCCGGTCTTCGGTACCTATATTTCTAAAAAGATTCACGTTGAAGTACCAACGGTGATGCTTAAGAACATGGCTGAAGAAGCCAAAGATAAGAAATATGATAAAGAACTTCCGAGTTTCGGCATGATTGCTGTTCTAATTTTACTGCCGCTTTTTCTTATTCTATTAAACACATTTGCTGGTGTGCTGCTCGCTGAGGGCAGTACACTGCGAACCATCGTGACATTTATCGGAAACCCAGGAGTAGCGCTGACGATTACGGCGCTGTTAACCTTTTATTTACTGGGTACACGACGTGGTTATTCTAAGGAAGAGATCCAGGACATCGCAACAAAATCTCTTGAACCTGCAGGGATCATCATTTTAATTACTGGTGCAGGTGGCGTTTTCGGTCAAGTGTTAGTTGAAACCGGGATCGGAGATGTATTGGCTAATACGATGAGTGATCTGAACATGCCGATCCTCGTGTTTGCTTTCCTTGTTGCTTCAGCTGTACGTATTGCACAAGGTTCGGCTACGGTTGCGATGGTTACAGCAGCCAGCTTAATTGCGCCAGTTATCGATACACTTGGTATCGAAGGCCCCATGCTAGCACTGCTCGTTATTACTATTGCATCAGGTGCAACCATTGCTTCACACGTTAACGACTCCGGTTTCTGGATGGTCAGCCGATTCTTCGGTATGTCTGAGAAAGATACACTGAAATCATGGACGGTTATGGAAACGATCATCGCCTTTATCGGATTTGGTGTGTCACTAATTATTAGTATGTTTATTTAATAGTAAGTGAGAATTGTAAGAATTGCGGCTCGGACAAATGTAATGTTCAAGCCGCAGTTCTTTTTAATTTGATACATATCGAACGACGGGGAAGGTGTAAAATGTTTTCAGGAGGGAAGAACAATATATAGATTGGATTGGAGGTTTTTTTGTGGAACCATTTAATGTACTAGGAAAATCAATGGAAGATTGGGAGGATCAATTTCCTTTGTTACCAAGCATAACCAGGCTTGACCCCGTGTTTTGGGCTAATTCAAAATATAAAGAGATGGAGCAAGTTCCACCACTGCCTGTGAACGAGGAAGATATGTTCGAGGCGGAGCGGCTTTGGGATCGCTTTGCTCCCTTTTTAGCCAAAGCATTTCCGGAAACAGAAACGGCTGAGGGAGTAATCGAATCACCCTTAAGAGAAATTTCCACAATGAAGGATCACATACAGGCGCATTATAAGCAAACTTTTGAGGGGGGTTTTTATTTAAAATGTGATAATGAACTGCCTATTGCAGGTTCAATCAAGGCACGTGGAGGTGTCTACGAAGTCTTAAGCTATGCAGAGAAACTTGCTCTCGAAAACGACCTGATCTCAAAAGGCGATCATTATGAGGCGTTTCTCGATCCAGCATTTAAGCAATTCTTTAGCCAATATACGATAGGCGTAGGCTCAACTGGTAACCTTGCCTTAAGCATCGGTACAATCAGTGCTAAGCTTGGATTCAATGTTGAGGTGCACATGTCTAGGGATGCAAAACAATGGAAGAAGGATCTGTTGCGAGCACGAGGTGCAAATGTTTATGAATATACAGGGGATTTCAGTGAAGCAATTACAAGTGGAAGAACGAACACCATACAGGACCCAAAAGGATACTTTGTTGATGATGAGGATTCAAAGGATTTATTTTTAGGTTACAGTGTGGCGGCATTAAGGCTCAAGAATCAGCTAGCTGAAGAGAACATTTCAGTTGATCAAGATCACCCTTTATTTGTTTATCTGCCATGTGGTGTTGGGGGATCCCCGGGCGGCATTACCTTCGGATTAAAGCACGTTTTCGGAGATAACGTCCATTGTATTTTTGTTGAACCGACTCATTCACCGTCTGTATTACTTGGAATGATGACAGGAGAAAATGAAAAGGTGAGTGTGCAGGATTTTGGCATAGATAACCACACGGAAGCAGACGGTTTAGCTGTTGGTCGTCCATCACGTTTTGCTACTGAAGTTAGCAGTCACCTTGTCAGCGGCATTTATACAATAGAAGATGAGGAACTTTATAAGTTATTAGCATTACTGGCAGACAGTGAAACGATTCATGTTGAGCCATCTGCTACGGCTGGACTCTTGGGACCGCTAGTAGTACAAGAGTCGAGCTATATAAGAAAACATGATCTTCAGGCAAAAATGGCTCAAGCCACTCATATTGCCTGGGCAACGGGCGGCGCACTCGTTCCCGAAACAGATATGGAAGCATTCTATCAAAAAAGTAAGTCATTACTGGAAATAGACAGGTAAATACCCATAATAAAGGGAATAGAACCAAAAACCCCCACCTCAGGTCATCCAAATTCTGGATGACCTGAGGTGGGGGTTAAATGCTTTTATGGGAATATAATCCTAATCCTTTTTTTACCGTGATTCTACCTATTGACGTGTGAAATAATCGCTAATAAAATGTGGGAACGAATTTTAAGAGCAACCTCTTTTATTTCGATATTTTTTAAGAGGGGAGGGGATCGTTATGCTTTATCGAGCTACGGTTTACCTTCTTGGTATGGTCATCAATTTCCTTGGGGTTACGCTCATCATTAACGCAACTCTCGGTGCCGGTTTCTGGACAGCGTTTTTTATTGGTATTTCTGATAAACTTGGTTTTACCGTAGGATTCTGGTACGGAGTGTTTCAGTTTTTCATCATTTTTATAAACGCTAAGTTAATGAAGCAGCTGCCGGAAGTGCGAGCGATTATACCTGTGTTATTGGAAAGTATTATTTTGGACTTTTGGCTTGAAATTGTTTTTGCAAATGTAGACCTATCAACAGCACCATTTGTATTGCAAGTAGCTACGTTACTCGCAGGGGTTGCTATTGTGGGGCTGGGAGTCGCTATTTATATCCTTCCGCAATTCCCAAGGGCACCCGTCGATCAACTATTCCTGGCAGTCAGTCATCGATTTAATTTAAGCTTGCAATTAGGCCAAACTGTAGTGGCAGTCATCATGACGAGTCTTGCTATCGTTATTGGTGGACCAGTCGGTATTGGAACACTAACACCGATGCTATTTCTCGGACCAATGATCCAACTCTGTTATACGTACGCCTATCCAATGTATTACAAACTTCATCCAAGCGGCGAACAAGAACTGCAAAAAGAATTCATGTAATATATATGTAAAATGCTACCACCTCAGGTCACCCAGTATTGGTCACCCAGTATTTGGATGACCTGAGGTGGTTTTCTATAGTAATGTGTACAGCCGTTAAATGGAACGATAATGGGTTAGCTCAAACGTATGCTGGTTTTTGTATGTCTCTTTTAAGGTTTTATCCGTCAACAAAGCTAGTTCATCCACCCGTGGATAATTAAATGATGAGCCATTCATAATACTTTTATCTAAATAAGCAGGGTGAGTCATCACTTCAATAGATTGAGCATCAGAAAACTTTTCTGCTAATTTAATAGGCTCTTTTATTGTGTCTATTTTGTATTCAAAAGCATCGGTTTTTCTAATGGCGTCTAGATTAGTAGTTTCTGGATCAAATACTCGGCGTACGGGCAGATCGTATTCTTCTGCAAGGTCGATAACTACTTCTGTTAGTTTTCCATAGGAATGAATATGGTGATGACTATCCAGGTGTGTAGGTTGAATACCGTTTACAATGGCCTGTTTAATCTGGGCCTTCCATTCCTCGTAAACCTCCCCTAAATCGATATCAAAGAAACCCAGATAGTATTTTAAGTTGCGAAAATGACCATTCTCATCTGTTACGGTTTGGAGATGTTTGAGAATAGGGCTTCCAGCCGTCAACGTTAAGTGTATTCCCACACCTATATTAGGGTTTTCTTTTGCTAACTGATAAGCATGGGAAGCGCCTGGCATGTTTGTCATTAGTGTCGTAGATGTTAATAATCCATGTTGAAAGGCATCAATGATACCAAAGTTTATGCCTCTTGAATAACCGAAATCATCCGCATTAATTATAAGTTTTTTTCTCATCGTTTTTTCCTCACATTCTATTCGTAATTTCTTTCAATTAAAAATTCTACTCGATCACCACGAAAATAAGCTTCTGAGTATTCAACAATTTCTTCTGAATCTAAGAAGGTTTTCGTTGTGATTTGAAAACAAGGAGAACCTGAAGAAATGTTAAGGTTTCCGGCAACCTCCTCATCCGAAATGACAATTTTAATCTGTTCTTCCGTTCGATTTATTTGATTGCCTTTCTCTTTTATAGATTCATATAAGGAATGGCCCACCATTTCTGTGGTTAGCTCTGGAACAAGATCCCGTCGAACATAAGCAACCTCAAATTGAATTTCCTCATTATCAGCCAATCTTGTTCGTTTAACCTGGTGGACCTCGGTCCCCTCATCGACATTTAGAATCCTACTAATTTTGACCGCTGGGACTAACAACTGAAGGTCGTTGACTTCAATTTTTGGCTTGAGACCTTGGGATTCTAACTGCGCAGCATACTGAAGTTTACTTGAACTGAGAATCTGCTTTACCTTTCCTTTTGCAACAAAAGTACCTTTTCCCTGTTTACGATAAATGTGACCTTCCATAATGAGGTGATTGAGAGCTGTGCGAACAGTCGTCCGGCTGACATTGTATATGTTGCAAAACTCAGCCTCGGTCGGGAGGTTTTTACCTGGACGGTAATAACCATTATCGATTTTTTCTATAATATCTTTTTTTATTTGACTATGAAGTTGATCATTTTTGGACATAACATTACTCCTTCAAAAACAGCTTAAACTAACGATGTATGCGCTTAAAAATAGCATAACATGATTAGCTAGATTGTGGAATAAATTTGTTATTACAATCTGGTATAGACATATTTGTTATGATCTGTTACTATTCATCTAAGAAAACGTTTTCAAGTAAATTGAGGGAGGTTCAATCATGAGTCTAAAAGTTGTCATTATTGGTGGGGGATCGAGCTACACACCCGAAATTATTGATGGAATGATTAAGCGCCATCATCAATTCCCTGTTTCAGAAATTGTCTTAGTTGACATCGATGAAGGGGAACGAAAACAAGAGATTGTAGCTAATCTAGCTAAACGAATGATCGAAGACGCTAAAGCTTCTATACAAATTCGCTACACAAAAGATAGAAGGAAAGCTTTACAGGGAGCCGATTTTGTGACAACGCAAATTCGAGTTGGTGGACTTAAAGCCCGGGCACTTGATGAAAGTATCCCGTTAAAACATGGAATGATCGGTCAGGAAACCAATGGAGCGGGGGGGGTTTTTAAAGCATTTCGTACCATCCCTGTCCTACTTGAGATTGCTAGTGACATTCATGAAATCTGTCCAAACGCTTGGCTCGTGAATTTTACGAATCCAGCTGGAATCGTTACCGAAGCTGTTATGAAGCATAGTCAACATCAAAAAGTTATTGGAGTCTGTAATATTCCCTATAACATGAGAAGCGGTATTGGCGAGATTTTTAATGTAAGTGCTGATCGTGTCATGATCGAATTTATTGGACTTAACCATTTTGTATTCGGAAAACGAGTGTTTATTGATGGAGTTGATCAAACAGATGAGGCTATGCGACATCTTATTGATGATGATCTTAATTATTCACCGGCTAATATTGTTTCTCTTCCATGGAACAAGAATTTCTTGCAATCACTCAACATGCTTCCAAATCCTTATCATCAATATTATTTCCAGCATGAAGAAATCTTGGCAAAGGATCTTCAGGCTTATAGGGAGAACGGGACGCGTGCAGAAGTCGTTATGGAAGTCGAAAATAAACTTTTTGAAAAGTACAAAAACCCGAACCTTAAGGAGAAGCCTCAGGAGTTGGAGGAACGTGGAGGGGCCTATTATAGTGAATCTGCCTGTAGTTTAATGTCATCTATTTATAACAACTCAATGGATGTCCAAACGGTCAATACTTTAAATAAAGGAAGTATTCCAGATTTACCATCTGATGCTGTCATTGAAGTAAATAGTGTAATTTCAGCAAGTGGTCCTATGCCGTTAGCTATTGGCCCTTTACCTGATACCATAAGCGGATCGATTATACAATTGAAGAAATTTGAACAGCTCGTTATTGATGCTGCCGTTACGGGTGACTACAGAAAGGCTTATGCCTCTATCATCATGAATCCACTTGTCACTTCAGATGAGAAGGCCCAAATGGTATTAGACGAACTTTTACAAGCTCATAAACCATATTTAGCCCAATTTGATAAGGAGGTAGTGAACGTATGAAACAAAGTGGATTTATGAACCTCGTCGAATCGAAATTAATGCCTATTGCTGGGAAAATCGGATCGCAACGTCATCTGGTTGCGATCCGTGATGGCTTTGTTGCTATTATGCCGCTTATTATTATTGGGTCACTAGCCATTTTAATTAACAATTTTCCGATACCTGGATTTCAAGATTTCATGATGAATGTTTTTGGCCAGGATTGGAAATCCGTTGGTGGCGCTATTTGGAACGGTTCGTTTGCTATATTGAGTTTACTGGTAGCAGCTGCCATTAGCTATAAACTTGCCGAGTCCTATGGAAGTGATGGATTATCAGCAGCACTCGTTGGTGTCGGTGCATTTGTTGTTCTTACCCCGACCACCGAAGATTTTGGCCTTGCAATGACTTGGTTAGGTGCACAAGGGTTATTTGTGGCCGTTTTAACAGCCATAGTGTCAACGGAAATTTTCCGTCTGTTCTCCCAGGCAGAGAAACTAAAAATCAAAATGCCAGCTGGTGTACCTGATGGTGTAACAAAATCATTTAATGCTCTGTTACCAGCGGCTGTTATACTCTTTATTGCTGGTTTATTTAACGCAATTATTGTAAATCTTACAGGACAAAGCATCCATGAACTAGTATTTACATCTATACAGGAACCTTTACAAGGGTTATCCAACACACTAGGTTCAGCTATTATATTCTCATTCCTTAACCAGCTTTTATGGTTTTTCGGGCTTCACGGGACGAATATTTTAGGACCGATTATGGAATCTATTTATCTTCCATTGATCCAAGAAAATCAGGCCTTATTTTCCGAAGGCATGAGTGCGTTTGATGTACCTTATATCGTGACCAAGCCATTCTTTGATGCCTATGTATTTATGGGGGATCGGGAGCTACACTTGCTTTAATTATTGCGATCTTTACCGTTGTAAAATCAAAACATTACCGAACCGTTGGGAAGCTTTCTGCAGCTCCTGGTGCGTTTAATATTAACGAGCCTATGCTGTTTGGCTTACCGATTGTCTTAAATCCAATTATGTTCATTCCATTTATTTTGATCCCAATTATAATGACGGTTGTAGCTTACTTTGCCCTTGCACTTGGCTTCGTACCGAAAACCGTTGCTATACTGCCTTGGACAACACCACCGATTATTAGTGGTTATCTTGTTACAGGAGGGTCCTGGAGTGGAGTCTTATTGCAACTGGTTAACTTGACCATGGCCACAATCCTTTACATTCCATTTATCATGGCTGCCGATCGCGCAAGCTTAAAAAATACTGGAAGTGAAGACTTCTCATCAGAAAATGAACCTAGCTCAGAACAAAGGAGAAATGCACAATGACTAAAACGATTAACATTGAACAAGTATCGTTTGAAATAATTTTACATGCTGGCAATGCGAGATCTTCTGCGATGGAGGCACTCCAAGTAGTTAAACAAGGAGACTATAAACAAGCAGATGATAAAATGGAGGAAGCTGAATCTGAACTTCATAAAGCCCATCAAACTCAAACGTCCCTTTTACAAAAAGAAGCAACAGGTGAGGGAGCTACACCTTCCGTCTTACTTATCCACGCACAGGATCATTTAATGACGGCGATGACGTTAAAAGATATGGCCAAAGAAATGATTGATCTATATAAAGAAATTAGAGGAGGAAAAGAATGATGAAAATTGCTCTTGTTTGTTCAGCAGGTATGTCTACTAGTATGCTCGTTCAAAAAATGCGCCAAGTAGCTAAAGATAAAGGGTTAGAAGCAAATATTGATGCCTATGCCGAAACAGATTTAACTAAGCATATGGAGGATCTTGATGTTATCCTGATCGGGCCTCAAGTGCGTTATCTGAAAGCACAGATTACTAAGAAAGCCGAGCCATTTGGTACACCTGTAGATATTATTGATCAGATGGCATACGGTACGATGGATGGAGAAAAAGTTTTAGGACAAGCGGAAGAATTAAAAAAATAATAAACACCATATACTACCTCAGGTCAACCAGTATTTGGATGACCTGAGGTTACTTATGTTAAAAAACTAGATCGTTCTAAAAAGGTGAATGGTTTTCAAGGTTGAACATGTGTTACCTTTGTTAGTAACTATACATGTTAGGAGATGGCGTAATGGAAAGTGAGAAACGGCTGATGAGCTTAATCAATTCCGTGCGTGTTTTAAACTCAACAAGAGACCTTTCAGAAGTATTAAACCAGCTGATTAAAGAGGTGCATAACGTAATTGGTGGCGCCAATGCCAGTGTATTGTTTTTATATGATAAACAACTGGACATGCTTTATGCCAAAAGTGCCATCGGATTTGATATGGAGTATATGAAGCATGCTTATTTACGACCAGGGGAAGGAATGAGTGGTCGGACCTTTTTATTGAAAAGAGGAAAGATCTTTTATTCAGAGGATGATACCACACACGGGATGTCTAATGTCTCACCCGAAACCGAACACTTTTATGCTAAGTCTCTAGGCAGAATGGAATACCCGATGAGTGCGATTTGCGTGCCGTTGATATCAAATGATGACTGCATTGGAGTGCTGACGGTCGATATTTATTCAGAGGATATTCAGTTCGATGAGTCAGATTTACAGCTGCTTGAGACGTTCGCTGGGCAAGCGGCCATTGCGATTGAGAACGCCACGCTTTTTTCACAAAATGAGCGCACGAAGAAGATCCATGAAGAATTATCGAAGGTGTCCCTTTCGAAGGGAGGCTTGAGTGACATCACCAAATCGCTCGCGGGTTTAATGGGGAAACATGTAATGGTGTTCAATGAATTCAATGAGTCATTAGCGATATCAAGTCCGGAAGCAGGCCCGTTAGCAGATGAACTTAGTAAAAGCTTCGGTCCGTTACTGGAAACGAGTATCACTAAGCAAGGTTTCTCGTCTCATCGCACAAGTTTGTTTCAAAAAGACCATTTTATTTATTTCTTTCCCATTAAGACGGAAAAGCAGACGCTCGGTCTCCTGACCATCATCACGGAAGATTTATCCGAACTGGACCCTTTAGATAGGATCGCTATTGAACAAGCGATTACGATTTTCGCGATGGAAATCGACCGGCAGGAACGTCTTTTGGCAGAGGATTTTAGTCATTCGGGCTCGATTTTAGAACAGTTGATCCATGCCCCATATGATGAGCTGTCTTCTAATCATTTAGCAAAACTCAACTTTCCCGAACACAAATCTCATCACTATGTCATCGCACAGCTCTATATCAAAAATCCGCTGCTTGCTTTTGAAAAGATTAGTGAAAAGAAGCAGCAACTGATGCGGATCATCTATCGAGAGGTTTCGAGACTTCCATATAAGACGCTTGTGTATGATAAAAATATGGAGGTTACATTGATGTTCACGGTTTCCTCTTCAATGGATGAAGAGCAGGTGTTCCAGCATTTAGAGAAACTATTTTCAAAAATCATTCGAACTTCCAATGAGAAACTGGCGCTCGATAACTTAGCAGGGTTTGGTCAAGTCGTGGAAAAATTGAAGCACGTTCACTTGTCATACAGGGATGCGAAACGTTGTGTACAATATTTGCAGTCAGCGTACAACGGGAAATCATTGTTGACGTATAAACAGCTCGGACCGTATCGATTGTTTTTAAAATTTGATCGAAAAGAATTACAAGAATACGTCGACGAGATTTTGGGGACTATTATCAGTTATGATCACGACCATGATACTGAACTGCTGCAAACGCTGCGAGTTTACTTGGAATCGAATCAGAATATGGAAAAGTGCTCTAAGGAACTGTTTGTCCATGTTAATACAGTCAAGTACCGTTTGAAAACGATCTACGGAATATTGCATATTGAAAAGTTAACAGGTAGGGAAGCATTCGAACTACAGTTAGGGCTCCGTATTCTTGAGTATTTGAATGCAAAAATGTAACCCATTATAGATAACCGACAAAATTCTAACTCATTTTTTGTCGGTTATCTATATATTTTATCTATTTGAATTATCTTATAATTTTGACTACTAACTTTTAAAACTAAAGGAAAAGGATGTGTAGGAATGGCGCCCATATTTATTGTATTGATCCTAGTTTCTATTATTGCTTTAGGGGAAGTTCTCTCACTGTCATCGAGAGCAAAGATTCCTACATTATTAGTAGTTGTAGCTGTTACTTTTGTGTTGCTGCAAACCGGTATATTGCCGGAATCTTATATTGAAGCATCGACCTTCGTGGCTGCCGGCGGTGTGCTCGTTCCCGTATTAATCGTACACCTGGGAACGATGATCCCGTTATCTGTCATCAAAAAGCAGTACAAGGCAGTCCTTATTACATTGATAGGTCTCCTAGTATCTGTCGGAGCAATGCTCATCATCATTTCCCTTATTTTCGATTATAAAACAGCCGTAGCTGGAGCAGGCCCGCTAACTGGCGGAATTATCGCCTACATTGTTACGCAAGAAGGACTAACAGAAGCCGGTTTCACTTCGCTTGCCGCGATTCCGGTTGTTGTGTTTGCGCTGCAAAACCTTGTTGGCATGCCACTTACTTCTACGCTGTTAAGTAAGTATGCTGTGTCGATAAGGGATGATTTTTCTAGTGAAAATTATCCTGATCAACAAGATGATGAAATGGAAAGGGCAAGTAAGAACAAAAAATTGCTGCTTCCAGACCGCTTTATGCAAAGCAACTTCTTTCTGCTGTTCCTATTGTTTATTGGCGGGGCGCTAGCTACTTGGCTAGGTGAAATAACCGGCATCAATTATAGCCTCTGGTCGCTCGCTATCGGGATCATAGGGTTTGCTTTAGGGTTTTATCCTGACAAAACACTCGATCGCTCTAATAGTTCAGGACTTGCGATGGTGGCATTGATCATCGTCGTTGTTAATTCACTCGTTGGCATCACTTGGGACCAAGTTGTATCTTCGCTTGTAGCAGTATTATTCGTGATTGTAGTAGGGACGACAGGTCTAGTTATCGGTGGAATGATAGGAGCGAAAATTTTCAAATGGAAACCGACTAAGGCAGTACCGATCGTACTGACGGCACTGTACGGCTTCCCTGGAGATTATTTGATCGTAGAAGAAGTAAGCAGAAGTATTGGACGTAATGAAGCCGAACAAAAAAGGATTATGGATGAATTACTTGCGCCAATGTTGATCGGAGGTTTCACTTCAGTCACTGTTGGATCAATCGTTATCGCAAGTATTCTAATAGGTACACTTTAAAAAAGGAGAGATTGCTAATGGCCTATACACTAATTAAAAATGGAACGTTGCTCGATGGCCAAGGAAATGAGCCGGTCCCTGGTGCAGCTGTACTAATTAAGGACAATTTTATTGAGCTAGTAGGAAAGTCAGCAGAAATATCAATACCAGAGGATGCCACTGTGATCGATGCGACAGGCAAATATATTTTGCCGGGCTTAATCGATACGCACGTGCATATGGCGATGGAGTTGAGAAATATTCAAGACGCGATTCTGACACCTTTTTCCTATCGTTTTTATGAAAGTGTCCATTATTTGAAACGAACATTGGATGTCGGCATCACCTCTGTTCGTGATGCCGGGTTTTCAGATGCCGGTATGAAAAAAGCTGTAGAAGATGGCCTTGTGGATGGACCGCGCATGCAAGTAAGCATCAATCCACTAACGATTACCGGGGGACACGGAGATAATTGGAATCGTTCTGGAGTAGACACAACGATGCAGACGTATCCGGGAATGCCGAACGCGATTTGTGATGGCAAAGAAGCTGTTCGCAAAACAGTGCGTGAAATGCTGCGTGCTGGAGCCGATGTGATTAAAGTCCATGCGACAGGAGGAGTAACGAGTCCAACTGACCACCCAGAGTTTACCCAGTTCTCACAGGAAGAATTAGAAGTGATGGTGGAAGAAGCTCATTTTCGTAAAGGTATAAAGGTGATGGCCCATGCCCAGGGAGCAGAAGGTATCAAGAATGCTATCCGAGCAGGCATCTACTCTATTGAACATGGCATCTATATCGATGATGAAGCAATTGAACTGATGCTCGAGAATGGTACTTTCCTTGTCCCTACCTTGCTCGCCCCTATTTCCGTGCTAGAGTCGAGTGAGAAAGATGACAAGATGGCACCATATGCTGTCGAGAAATCCAAGGAGGTCGTTGAGGCCCATAGGGCAAGTGTTGCTAAGGCTTATAAAGCTGGTGTAAAGATTGCGATGGGAACAGATGCAGGGGTAATGGCACACGGGACCAACCTCCGCGAGCTTGGGCTGATGTGTGATATCGGCATGTCACCGATGGAAGCTCTTGTAGCCACTACTAAAACCGCGGCCGAGTGCCTTGGCTGGGAAGATCAAGTCGGAACAATCGAAGCAGGAAAACTTGCCGATGTCATTTTGACCGATGTGGATCCTCTTAAGGATATCCGTGCATTAGAAAACAGTGATCATATCACAATGGTTATGAAAAATGGCTCCGTCTATAAAAATCTAGCGGAAAGGAAGGGTGCACATGTCTAATAGTTGGGATTTATATACGAGATTAATAGAAGACTACAGTCCATCCCTTTCCTCTGGTGGCATCGATGGGGATAGGATTGCAAGAAGGCTGCATGAGATTTCCAAGATCGGTCTTACGGAAGATGGAGGAAGCCGGAGAGTTGGCTTCTCCCAGGAGGAAAAGCAGGCGAAAACATTGGTTAAAGGATGGATGAAAGAATTAGGTCTTTCTATCACAGAGGATGGTGCTGGGAATGTATTCGGCCGCCTAGAAGGGAAAAATCCTTCCCTGCCGGCGATTGTCAGTGGCTCTCATTTGGATAGCGTACCAAATGGCGGTCATTTTGACGGGCCCCTTGGTGTCCTTTCTTCGCTAGAACTAGTGGAAGCCTGGAAGGAAAACGGTTATCAGCCGACAAGGCCGTATGAAGTGGCAATTTTTTCCGATGAAGAGGGGTCTCGTTTCAACAGTGGTCTGACAGGAAGCAGGGCGATGACCGGTGATGTCGATATGGAACTTCAGCAGGGACTCGTCGACCAAGATGGGAACTCATTTGAACGTGTGATGAGTGAAGTTGGGTTATCTGCGGAGAGTTTCGCCGGTGCTGCTCGAAATCTGAACGAGGTGGCATCATTCGTCGAGGTCCATATTGAACAAGGGAAAAAGTTAGACGAGCAAAACCTTCCCGTAGGTATCGTATCTGGCATTGCAGGCCCAAGCTGGCTCGAGGTCGAATTTTATGGGAACGCAGGCCATGCCGGAAACACACCAATGACCGATCGCCAAGACGCATTAGTGGCTGCTGGGGGATTCATTAGCCGCATTCATAGTCTGCCGGGCCAGGTGAGTGATTCTGCCGTCGCTACTGTCGGGAAACTTCACGTCTACCCGAATGGAATCAATGTCATCCCGGGAAAAGTCGCCTTGCATGTCGATATTCGCGACATCCATGAAGACACACGAACAGAGCTGACTCAATTAATTATTGAGGAAGCAGAGAAGACTTCCCAAAATTACGGAGTTCGGTGCAGTCATAAACAAACGTTGCAAGTCACTCCAGTACCGATACAGTCTGATATCAAACAATACCTGCGCCAGGCAATGGAACAGCATCAGATTCCCGCGACAGAACTACCAAGTGGTGCCGGGCATGATGCATTAATCATCGGAAGCCACCTTCCAGTAGCCATGCTATTTGTGAAAAGTAAAGACGGCGTAAGTCATAACCCTGAAGAGTGGTCATCTTTAAATGACTGCGTTCAAGGTGTCCATGTATTGAAGGCATATGTGGAATCAATTGATCAGGCATAGCATGCAATAGTTAGTCAGCCAAGTTATAAAGAATCTGCTTAAAAAATAACAAATAAAGACAACAGATGAGGAGGCGGGCATATGTCTGAAGTGCAAAAAAATCTATGGAAGGATTGGCGTCTGCATGCACTTATATTTGTTATTGTAGTGATAACAGAGTTGATCGGCACACACGAATTTTCTGTTGGGCCAGGGGTTATTCTGTTATTGCCTATGCTTTATGCGATCATTATAGGTCTTGCTCTGTATTTCACCCCAATTGTTAAAGAAAAACAATCTAAACATGCCGAACCTCTAATTGTTCTAGGGGTCACGCTGTTAATTGCAAAAATTGGTGTGATCATAGGTCCGTCATTACCGCAAATTATTGCCGCCGGACCTGCCTTATTGCTGCAAGAGTTTGGAAACCTGGGGACCATTTTCATAGCCCTGCCGATCGCTGTCTTTCTTGGCTTAAAAAGAGAAAGTATTGGCATGACGCACTCAGTGGCTCGTGAACCCAATGTCGGGCTGATCATGGACAAATACGGATTTAATTCCCCGGAAGGGCGGGGAGTTATGGCCATTTACATCTTTGGAACAGTGTTTGGTGCCGTATTTATGGGCCTCATCTCTGGATTTTTAGCGACCATTACACCAATCCACCCGTTATCCTTTGCGATGGCATCAGGGATCGGCAGCGGCAGTATGATGGCAGCAGCCAGTGGCTCACTTGTAGCCGCCTTTCCTAGTATGGAAACGAATATCCTTGCCTTCGCCGGAGCAAGTAACCTCCTGTCATTATCGACCGGTTTGTACATGAGTATATTCATTGGATTACCGTTGACGGAAAAATTATATGATGTGTTAACAAAGCGAAGAGATAACAGGTCAGATGCTAAGACGGGAAGGGGTGCGTAACCATGCTGAAAAGTGTACAGGAATGGACATTGTTATTGCTGATCTTTGGAGTTGTTTCAATCCTTGGCAACTGGATTGGATATAACATCTTCCCAGTCGAGGCCATACCAGGTATGGTTATTCTCATTTTGATCGCTTTAGCAGGGCTGATTTTGCAAAAACTCCTCCCAATAAGGATTCCCAGCATAGCTTATGTTGCCATTATAGGTGTGCTAGTATCCATGCCATGGATGCCTGGCTCTGAACAAATCGTAGCTATGACAAACCATATAAACCTCTTAGCCCTTACCACCCCCATCCTTGCCTATGCAGGTATTGCGATTGGTCGTTCATGGGCCGATTTCGTCAAGCTTGGATGGAGAACGATTGTAGTAGCATCCTTTGTGATGCTTGGCACTTTCCTTGGTTCAGCGATTATAGCTGAGTTTGTTTTGAGAATGCAAGGTATCATTTAGCGGAATGTTTCATTTATTAAAGTCGATTGTTTAAGCTTCTGGTGCTTAAACAATCGACTTTTTTATATGCAAGTTGTGATGCATTATTATAAAATGATAACAAACGAACTTTCCTAGTCAGACAGAAGTTTTATCGCATTTAAAAATTGCTATATGAAAAGGAGAGGGTAAAAGATGAAGAAGATCATTAATAATCCTGAAGAGGTCGTTCAAGACATGCTAAAAGGGTTGATTGCTGCCCACCCGAATTCACTTAAGCAAATCCCTAATACTACAGTGATCGTTCGAAAAGGTGCACCTGTCCCTAACAAGGTTGGAATTGTCAGCGGTGGTGGAAGCGGTCACGAACCTGCTCATGCCGGCTATTTAGGTGAAGGGATGCTTGATGCTGCTGTATGTGGTGAAATGTTCACTTCACCTACTCCCGATCAAGTGTTTGAAGCAATCAAAGCGGTAGACAGCGGTTCAGGTGTGTTTCTTGTCATTAAAAACTACACGGGGGATGTTATGAACTTCGAGATGGCTGCAGAGCTTGCTGAGGCAGAGGGAATTAGTGTTGAGAAGGTTGTGGTTAATGACGATGTAGCTGTAGAAGACAGCTCCTTCACAACAGGACGGCGCGGTATCGCCGGGACGGTTTTTGTCCATAAGATTGCTGGGGCGAAGGCTGCTGCAGGAGGATCTTTACAAGAAGTGAAGGACGTGGCTGAAAAAGTGGTGGCTAACGTCCGTTCCATGGGCATGGCCTTAACTCCCTGTACGGTACCGGCTGCTGGAAAGCCTAGTTTTACTCTTGATGAGGATGAAATGGAAATTGGCATAGGCATTCATGGGGAACCAGGAATCGAAAGGAAGAAATTGACTTCAGCTGACGAAGTCGCAGAAGAATTGACGCAAAAGGTACTTGACGACATCAAATTTAACAGTGGCGATGAAGTAGCTGTCATGATCAATGGAATGGGGTCGACACCTGAGATGGAATTGTACATTTTGAATGGGAAAGTCCAAGAGATCCTTCATGAGCGAGGTCTTACTATTCATAAAACCTTTGTCGGTGAATATATGACTTCACTTGAAATGGCTGGTTGTTCCGTTACGTTGCTCAAACTCGATAAAGAAACGAAACAATTACTAGATTCAGATTCAAACGCGCCGGCCTTCCACAGCTAATAGGAAAGGGGTATCTAAAATGGAACTACAAGTTGAACAAATCGTGACATGGATGGAAAAGACGAACGAAAAAATCCAAGACAACAAAGAATATTTAACATCATTAGATCAGGCAATCGGAGATGGCGACCATGGCATCAATATGGCCCGTGGCTTCAAGGAGGTTGTCCAAAAAGTATCTGGATCCGATTATGAATCAGCTTCAGATATTCTGAAAGATGTTGCGATGACGTTGATGGGAAAGGTCGGCGGTGCAGCAGGACCGTTGTATGGTACAGCCTTTTTAAAATTGTCGGCATCAGTGAAGGGGAAGAAATCCATCGATTGTGGAAGCTTTGTTACAGGCTTAGAGGAAGCTTTGGCAGGTATGAAGCAGAGGGGAAAGTCAGAGCAAGGAGAAAAAACTCTAATCGATACTTGGGCTCCTGTTACTGAAGAGATGAAAAAGGCAGAAGACTTTGATGCTTCCCTTCTATTTGAAACAGCTAAAACAGCAATGGAAAAAACAAAAGATATCAAAGCGACGAAAGGCCGGGCAGCTTATCTAGGCGAGCGTTCAATAGGCCATCTTGACCCAGGGTCCGTTTCGTCCTACTACCTATTCACATCCTTGGCAGAAACGATCAGAGGAGGAGAGTAATTCTTATGTCACAAGTAGGCATTGTCCTGATTTCCCATAGCCCAAAAGTAGTTGAAGGAATCAAGGATATCATCAATCAAGTCGCTAAAGACGTACCTGTCGAACTTGCCGGAGGGACCGAGGAGAACGAAATCGGTACAAGTGTTGAAAAAATCCAAGCAGCCATCGAGCGGGTCCACACTGATAGAGGTGTGCTTTTGATCTATGATTTGGGTAGTGCAATGATGAACGCAGAGCTAGCCGTGGAAATGTCAGATTACGAAGATATTGAAATCGCTGAAGCACCACTTTTAGAGGGAGCTTATGTTGCTGCTGTCGAATCTGGCATGGACAAAAGCCTGGGGGACGTGAAGAAAGCATGTGAAAATGCACTCAAAAATGGATAAGGGAGACGTTCCCTCACTCTTGGAAGATCTAATTCCAATCTATGTGTGACCTTTAAATAATTGCATGAAATTCTTGTTATTTGCATGAAAATCGGAATAATTGCACGGAATTTAACTTTTTTGCATATAACCTGAGATTATTGCTTGAAAGTACCTAATATATGCATATTTGACCTAGCAAGTCCTCTTACGCGTCCAAAGTAGATAACAACTATACAGGCCATCCACACTTTGGATGGCCTGTGGTGTATGAACCATTTACTTTGAGGACCGCTATAAACCTAGCATCCTACTATAATAAACGGCCTCCCCTTAGGAGACCTCATAATTTCTTGAACCGTTGAATAGTTATAGAAGTGAAAAAATTGAAGCCCCAATTCTAGTCAATGGCTAGACGAGAGTCAGTTACAAGATTAAATATGAGCTTTGAAGAGAACGGAGGTTTACTGTTGAAAGATATAACCGCCATCCTCGTTCATTATTCCGATAAGGCAGCATTGCACAAGGCGTTACTCTCTTTACAAAAAATCAGCTCCAGGATTGAATCGATTGTGGTTGTTCAAGAGCAAAAAGTGTCTCTAAATAGGAGCCATGATTGGTTTGACCAGGTTCAATTTATTGCCACTAAAGATAGCGACATGGGGCAGACATTGAATGATACAATCTCTAAACTAACCAGTTCTTATGTGTTATTTCTTCAAGATAAGGATTACCTTTCCTCTACTGTAACCGCCGAATCCTTTCAGCTTTCCCACCCAAAAAAGATGTTAGGGAACCTTTATCGTAATCGAAGCATGGCCATCCATCATCCTTTACTAGTTCACACATCACTCCTTAAACAGCAGCGTTTTCTATTAGACCTTCAGCTGCCATTCCAAGAGGCTCGTTTTCCTGCTTGGCTTTCAAATGTGGATTCTTCTCTTACATTTTCCAAAGAAGAACTTGTGAGGCAATCAAGGAAAAATAGCTCCGCCAATACGATGGAAAAGCTAAAGTTCGTGCAGAAATATCAGTTGAAAAAAGCCAAAACGGAACACCCTACGCTTTCGGTCTTGATTTCGAATTATAATATGGGAAAATACGTTGAAATTGCCGTTGTTTCATGTCTTTTACAAAATGAACAGCCTGACCAATTGCTAATAATTGATGACGGCTCAACGGATAACTCCTTTAACCAGCTTCAACGATGGAGCGATGGGGAACGGGTGAAAGTATTTAACAAAAAGAATGGGGGAAAGGCGAGGGCTTTAAATGAACTGCTTCCTCATGTAACGTCTGACTTTATATTGGAGCTTGATGCAGATGATTGGCTTGATGCAGATGCTGTTTCCGTTATTAAAAAACGGTTAGCCGATCTTCCTGAGGATGTTTCGGTGCTATACGGTAATCTTAGAAAGTGGAAGCAGTTAACTGGGGACGTTCTTTTTAAGGGGATCACCAAAGGGACCGCTGTTAATGGAAGGGCTGACTTACTGTCATATCGCTTCCCCCTTGGACCAAGGGTGTACAGAACTTCACTTTTAAAAGAAAAGGGAGGGTTTCCCGTGGTTGATTTTGAAAATGGGAAGCTTTATGAGGACGTAAGTTTGTTAAATCAATTAATAAAGGATTATCGGTTTCGTTACCATGATTTCACTGTTTATAATGTACGGGAACATAGTGAGAGTATCACAAAAAATAATCCAGCAAAGTGGAAAGATTTTTTAAAAACATTAGATGTATAACGAAAGAGACCAATGGATACAGTGGCTATCCGTTGGTCTCCATAAATCTCTTAACCGTTGAAATAATATAATCTTGTTTTTGAAAAGATAGCATTGGAGAAATAGGAAGTGCTAATATTCGTTTAGCTGTCTTCTCTGCAATCGGAAAATCACCTTCCTTATAGTGAAGATAGTGAAAAGCCTCCTGCAGGTGCAGTGGAATAGGATAGTAAATGGCTGAAGCAATCCCATGATCTTTAAGTGCTGCAGCAAGTTCATCCCTGTTGTCTAATTCAATACAATATTGGTGAAAAGTATGTTCCCGATTATCTGTGGTTCGTGGAGTTTTAAAGAGATGGCTGAGGTGCTCAGTGTATCTGTTGGCGACCTCTTTTCGCTTATGCAAGAAAATATCTAAATAATATAATTTAACAAGCAAAACAGCTGCCTGAAATTCATCAAGTCTACTATTCATCCCGATTGAGGAATGATGATATTTCTTTTCACTCCCGTGGTTCCGAAGTTCACTAAGCTTTTCATGCAATTGTTTTTGATTGGTTACAACTAGACCAGCGTCTCCAAATGCTCCAAGGTTTTTTGAGGGAAAAAAGGAGAAGCAGCCAATATCGCCGATTGCACCAATTCTCTTTCCGTCATATTCTGTTCCTATGGCTTGGCAGGCATCTTCTATGACTCTCAAGTGATGTGTTTTTGCGATCTCGACAATTTCTTTCATTTTAGCAGACTGACCATACAAATGTACTGCAATTATGGCTTTTGTATTTTGGGTTATCGCTTGCTCAATTTTAGAAGGATCGATGTTATACGTTTCTTCTTCTATATCAACGAAAACTGGTTTAGCCCCTACCTGTGCAATGGCTTCACCGCTGGCAAAGAAAGTAAACGGTGTCGTGATTACCTCATCACCAGGACCAATGTTTAATGCTCTTAGCGATAATTGTAAAGCATCCGTACCATTTGCGACACCAAGACCATAGGAAGCGTTCACATATTGGGCCAATTGTTTTTCTAGCTGCTCTCCTTTGTCCCCCAAAATATAGTCCCCGCTATCTAAGACTTCCGTTAACATCGACAATACTGGATCTCTAATTAATCTTAACTCTTCCTTTAGATCAACCATTGGGATCTGCCCGAATTTGTTGTCTGACATTTTTTAACCCCCTTTCCTAATTTCCAATTCCTTTATATTTGATGCCTAATTGGGAAATCTCGTGTTCATTTAACTTATTACGACCGTCTAAAACGAGCTTACATTTACTAAACTTACTAAAGTCTAAATGGCTATATTCTTGGTGAAAGGCTTGAAGGATAACCACATCAATTTCAGAAACAAATGAGTCTTCCAAAGATAAAGGGTTAGCTCCATATTTTTGAATTTCACTATCTGTAAATAATGGGTCATTAATTAATAGATTTGCCTTTTTGTTTTTAAGTTGGTCAATGAGCAGCAAGGAAGTCGATTTTGTTGGCTCTTTTACATTTTCCCTGTACGATAATCCTAAGATAAGCACATTTTCATTCTCTAAGGATCCTATTTCTTTTTCAATTTTGGAAACGGCATAGTTAGCCATGTTGTCATTAATTTGCCTGGACATAGGGGTAAGTCCCTGATCTAATCCTTTATCTATAAAAAAGTAAGGGTAGATTGGAATGCAATGTCCGCCCACACCAATACCAGGGGAGTGTAAATGCGAATAGGGTTGACTATTACTAGCTGTTATGACCTCGGCCATATTAACGCCTTTTTCTTCTGCAAACACCGCAAGTTCATTAGCAAGAGCAATATTTACATCACGGTATACACACTCGGCTACCTTGGAGAATTCCGCGGTTTCTAAAGAACTAACTTCAATTAAATTACAATCTAGAGCTCTTTTATAAAAATTTGATGCAAGTTCAAGACTTTGCCTATTTAAACCTCCAACTACTTTTGGATAGTTTTGCAAGTCCTCAAGAATCCGATTTGAGTAGACTCTTTCAGGGCTATAGGCGAGGTGGAAATCCTTTTCCATGCTCAAACCCGAAAGTTCCTCTATCTTTTTCCCGAATCTATTTTTCGTGTCCCCAGGTGGAAGTGTTGTTTCAAAGATTACTAACGAGCCTTTCTTAATCCCTTTGGCTATATCGTGAACGGCTGAATCAATAAACTGGTAATCTACATTGTTTTGATCATCAACTAGAACGGGAACAATCACAACGATGATATCCGAATGGGCAACAGCTTCTGTGGTTACTGAAGTAGCCGATAGCGTGTTATTTTTATGGGCATGTAGGACGAGCTGATCTAATCCTGGCTCATTGTTAACATGGGATTTACCTTGATTTACTGAAGTGACCACCTCTTTGTTTATATCTGCCCCAACTACTTTATAGCCATTATTGGCGAAAACGGCAGCTAGAGTCAGTCCTATTTTTCCGAGGCCAACCACTGCTACATTCTGCAATGACTGGCTTTGGTCTATTAACATATTTCAACCTCATTTCTTTTGATCCTTAAGAAGTTCATTTCATACCTTATGTGTATTAAAATCATTGTGTTTGGACTTTTTGATATATTGTTTTTCCTTCAAATAAAATGTTACAAACTTTTTAAATACCCACATAGCGCTCCGCCGCTATTGGAGTGCGCTGGCGCTTTGCCTGTGTACTAAGTTCATCCACTTTCTGCGGATCTCTTATAAGATTTTCCAATTCTTTCGCTATGATGGAGGGGTTAGCCTGAGCATAGGGGACCCAAAAGGGGAGGATTCTAGCGGCCAATTTTCTTGTGATTGCTGATCAAAGACAATGGGGGGATGGTAGGAGAAAGGCATCGTTTCATTATGGGGGATTCCCTCCATTAATCCCGATAATTATATCCTCTGGACTATAGTCGAATGATCGATTGCTGCGTTTCTCATTTGTAAATAGGGACTTCCCCACAACGATCACTTCCCTCTCCTGATAATTGGGCCATTTCACAATATTTAAATTGATAACTTTTCAAAGGTTTTTCGCCAATTGATCATACACTTTAAATAGCCTTTTTTCCATGTGTTCCCAGCTGAAATCCGATTCCATTACCTTGCGTGAATTAATACCCATCTCCCGGGTCTTAACTCTATTGGAGTGAAGAAGAAGGAGGGCTTGAAGGTAATCCCGAGCAGTGGCCTGTAACTTTTTGACGACATGCCCACATTTATAGGTTTGGATAAATCTTTCCATGTCCGTGCACTGGTTTACTAAAATAGGGAGCCCATTATTTAAATAACTAAAAAATTTATTTGGCATAGCAAACCTATTATTCAAGGAGTTGGCAGCGTCTAAATCTATCCATCCTAGGTCCACATCGTTCATGGCTTCAGGGATTGAATCATAGCTCACCCACCCGGTAAACTGCACTTTTTCTTTTAGATGAGAGGGAATGCAAAAGTTAAGATCCTCTTTTGAATCCTTCCATCCTCCGATGATTTTAGCTTTCAGGTCAAATTGTTTATTACACATTTCCAATACATCCATCAACTTATTGAAATTTCCTCTTTTCTTATTCATTACACCTTCATACCCAATGACGAATTCTGATTTAGTACCTTGTCTTGGCTCATAACCGACAGCTAGTGGAGGGGAATTATAGATAACTTCTATAGGGAGCTGTGGCTCTATTGATAGATAATACGATTTAATAGATTCTGACACTGTTATCACGTAATCTAGCTCTTTTAACATGTGCTCAAGCATTTGCCTTTTGATTTTTTTTGTATTCTGGGGTTGGTTAATTAAAGGGTCAGGTTCTAGTTCATGGCTATCATAAATTAATTTGCAGCGTTTTCCCATTGAAGTTAAAGCACGTTTGATTCCGACGCCTGAATAGAGGGAAAAAAATTCATGAGCATGGTAGAAATCAGCCTTCTGTGCAATACCTAACTGTGTTAAGGAATCTGTAAAACGGGTATAGCTGCCTGAGCGAAGATTATAATGGAGATTTTTAATATTTTTCTCGGGATACATCTGTTCATATGTAACCACTTTAATTCCCTCATAAGTAAAAGCTTTCGATTGAAAGCTTTTACTAAAGGTACTTCCATCCACATCAAAAAGATTCCCATCTCTCCTAGGAACGATCATTGTTACCTTATATCCTTGTTTCACGAGGCTTTTGGCTTCCTTTTTAAATATCCGTGCATCTAAAAAAGGATGTTCAGTTACTAAAAAGCAAACATTTTTACTCATCATTTTCCTCCAGATAAGTTTTACTTCACCTGATAACTAAAAGGTAGGGGGCGATAAACACGTAAACTGCCCCCTCCTAATAACGTATTAACACCCTAAGTACATTATTCATATAAATAAGACTGAATATGCTTTCTAGCTTAAAGGTTCTTCGATATAGGTCTTAAAGGTTGGGGGAGAAAGGATGGAGTTAAATCTAAAGGGAAAAAGGGTGTTAGTTACCGGAGGTTCAAGAGGAATTGGAAAGGCAATAGCTGAAGCTTTTTTGAATGAGGGTGCCTCTGTGGGGATTACAGCTAGAAGTAATACAGAACTTTTACAAGCACAAGAGAAGCTAGGAGTACAAACTTATCAAAAAGACCTTGCAAAGCATGAGGATAGAGAACGATTAATGAGTGAATTTATTGATGATTTTAACACCATTGATGTTCTTATTAATAACGTGGGATCAAGCCACGGGGGAGCGGTTTTAAAAACTCCTTCAGGCGTGTTTAAAGAAGCAATGGAGCTGAATTTTATCTCTGCTGTTCATTTAAGTCAATTGGCCAGTAAACAGATGATAAACAAAGGCAAGGGAGTCATTATAAATATTTCCTCGATCTATGGAAAAGAAGCCGGTGGTATTCCTTCTTATAATGCTTCAAAGTCAGCTTTAATTAGCTTTACAAAATCTTTTAGTTCTGAGGCTATAAAAAATAATGTTCGTGTAATTGGCATTGCCCCAGGTGCTGTCTATCATCCAAATAAAGAATGGCAACGTCGGCTGGAACTTGATCCCGATTTTTTGAAAAACTATGCTCGAGATAAGATCCCAGCTGGACGACTTGGAAAACCCGAAGAGATTGGAAATGTTGCAGTATTTCTGGCATCTGATATGGCCTCCTGGATCGTGGGATCTACCATTACCGTCGACGGCGGGCAATCTCGATTGAATTTTTAACTATGAAACGGAAGGAAGTGCCAAATATTGAAACGACCGTCACTTGTTAATAGCACCATTTTAATTATTGGAGGGGCCGGTTTTATCGGAAGTCATTTAGTAGATAAACTACTAACAGAAGGCGCAGCTCAAATTATAATTGTTGACAATCTATTTATGGGGAAAAAAGAAAATGTTGAACATGCTCTAAAGAAAGACGTAATCCTTCATGTTGAAGACGCTGAGAATCAAGAAGCCCTGAACTATATCACGGAAAAATACGATATCGACATCGTTTTTAACTGTGCTACCAAAGCACTGAATTATTCATTTATAAATCCGTCCAATGCGTTTTTAACAAATGTTTTAGTTCTAAAAAACTTGTTGGAGCTTCAAAGAAAAAAGGCATTTCAAACATTGTGTCATTTTTCTTCTTCAGAAGCGTACGGTTCGGCTCAATACGAACCAATGGATGAAGAACACCCGCTTGTCCCGACAACAACCTATGCTGCAGGGAAAGCAGCAGCTGATTTAATGTTACAGTCTTATGTTAAGATGTTTAATTTGGATGCCTTTCTTGTTCGTCCTTTTAATAACTATGGACCTAGGCAGAATTTTGAAGGAGCCCTAGCTGGAGTAATTCCTCTTACCATTAAAAAAATTTTAGAGGAGGATGCTCCCGAGATTCATGGTGGCGGTCAACAAACTAGGGATTTTATTTATGTTGAAGACACCGTTGACATCGTATCGAAAGTCTTTCCTATTATTAAGCCAGGTGAGTGTGTAAATATAACTACAGACCAACAGTTGTCGATCAAGAACGTAATTGAAACCATAATAGACGTTATGAAATATAAGGGGAAGGTTATCAGAAAGCCTAATCGAACAGCAGACGTTAATAGCCATAGAGGATCATTGGAAAAATTACAAAACATGGTTGGTCAGTATCATAAAACGCCCTTTAAAGATGGCATTGGGGCCACTGTGCATTGGGTGAAGGCTAATGTTGCAAAAGGGTGACCGTAGCCACAGCCATCTATAATAACTTACTTTTCGAATGGATCTACTCAAAAGAGAGAATGGAACCACTGTTACAGAATAGTGTAATAAATTTAATCTTTAAGTACTTCATTTTTATTAGATAACTGTTATAAACATTCATCAATTTCTTCTCCATTTTCTCCCAAAAGTAGATTGCTCCATTACTTTTCAAGCATTCAAACCCATAGTGGAGTGATAATATCCTTGGTAGGCTTCTTATTTCTGTCATATAGGGGCCTGTTTTTCCCGGGGGACAATCATAGAAAGGGGGGATAAGGTGAAAATCTTAACAATAGTGGGAGCAAGACCTCAATTTATAAAGGCATCTATGTTGTCTAATACTATAAAATTTAGTTCGAAAATTGAAGAATTTATTGTACACACCGGCCAACATTATGACGATAATATGTCGACCGTCTTTTTTAAGCAATTAAACCTCCCGAAACCAGATTATTATTTAGGAGTCGGTTCTGGACCTCACGGGGAACAAACAGCCAAGATGTTATTGGATCTAGAGAAGATTATGACTTCTGTTCATCCGGATATTGTATTAGTATATGGTGATACAAATTCTACCATTGCTGGGAGCTTGGCTGCATCAAAGCTTCATATTCCAGTAGCCCATGTAGAGGCAGGGTTGCGCAGTTTTAACAAAAGAATGCCTGAAGAGATTAATAGAATTATTACCGATCACCTTTCTAATTATTTGTTTTGTCCTTCAAATGCTGCAGTTGAAAATTTAAAACGTGAGGGAATTGATAAGGGGGTATATCAGGTAGGAGATATTATGTATGAATCCGTCTCTCACTTTAAACCTTACGCACTGCGCCAATCCTCTATCCTGCGGGAGTTATCGCTTTCGGAAAACAAGTATTATCTGGCAACCATTCACCGGGCTGAAAATACAGATGATCCTGTTCGCTTAAAATCTATACTTGAAGCAATGCAACAACTAAGAATACCGGTGGTTCTCCCATTACATCCCAGAACTAAAAGTAAAATAAATCAATTTAAATTAGCGGATATAGTCTCCTCCCCGTCTGTTAAACTAATCGAACCATTAAATTATCTTGATATGTTAGCGATTGCCTCCAAGGCGAGAGTAATTTTAACAGACTCAGGTGGGCTTCAAAAAGAATCTTACATGCTTCAAGTTCCTTGTATCACCCTGAGAGAAGAAACAGAGTGGGAGGAAACCGTGCAACATGGTTGGAATCACTTAGTTGGTTCATCCACACAACAAATTCTAGATACTGTAAACACCATCCAACTCCCTAAAGAACATCCACCCCTTTTCGGGGATGGAAAAACTTCGCAAAAAATAATCGACATTTTGATTAAAGATTTCAATTAGCGATGGATGATTTAAGGGGAAAAGAATCCCTTTCTCTCCATCTTATAAATGTATTAAGTTAGGAAAACTTGCATCTCTATAATTTATTGTAGATGCCCAAATACTGATTAACGACTTTTTCAGCCATATGGTTCTGTATGACATAGGTTCTCCCGTTAAAACCTGTATTTCTTCTTTGCCTTGGGTTTTTAATTAAATTCCCTAAAACAGTAGTAATGGTATCCGGATTTGCATTCACAATGGGCAAACCAGCTGGGTATTTATCTACAAGATCTTCCCTGATATAGCATATAACTGGTTTTCCTAACGCCATCGCCTCAGAACTAACATAGCCATATGAACCGATCCTCAACTGGTCGATGACAATATCTGCCTGGGCAAAAAGAATTTTGGCTTCATCATTGGATAGTCCTTCAACCAATTTAAATTGAAATGATAACCCCGAACGTTGCAACTCCTGGACGGCTTTCAATATGAAATCAGTTCCTTTGATATGTCGTGAAGTAGGGGCGTGAACGACGAGAGGAGAAGTTTGTTTGACATCCGGATATTGTGGTTTAAATTGATGTACATCAATAGTATGAGGGATTACATAGGTATGTTTATATAAATTTGAAATATACCCTTCTAATTCAGGGTCTTGGACAATTGCATGATCGATATATTTTGATAAAGCGGCTACATTATTATATATTTTTTCTTCTGTCCATTCAGGCTTCACCTGAACATACGGGTTGTTTTTTCTGGCAACCGAAAGGAGTCGTATATCCGAACCATGATGGTGTACAACCATCTTCTTTCCAGCACGCTTCAGAATCTCCAAATCCCTTTTATCAGGAAAAAATGTTTCACCAAAATGAAAATGGAAGATGTCATACTTTGGTATAGATTCTAGTAAAAACTGTTCAATTCTATTCTCTCTTTCATTTTTTGACAGCAGATTAAGCTTTAAACATATATCTGGTTGAAATTTAAAAGGGTGTTCATCAAAGTGGCAAGAAGAAGCTTGAACTCCTTTTAGCCGTAATGCCTTACACAATTCGATCATAGGAGATCCATAAGAAATATGCAGTACTCTCACATTTATCTTTCCTTTCTTTTTACAGAAATCCTTATTTTCTCATTTACTTAGTTAGGAGTTGTTGGTAAACATTAAATAATCGTTTCTCCATTTTCTCCCATGAATATAAATTTTCCATTACTTTACGACTATTCAGACTCATTCTTTTCAAGTTGCTTTTATTTTGGCTAAGATATAGTAAGGCATCTGCATAATCCTGAGCTGTAGCATTCGTTTTCTCGACAACAACCCCACATTGATGTGTGTTTACAAAAGCCTCCATTTCATGACATTTATTCACTAAAATTGGTATCCCATTATTCAAATAACTAAAAAATTTATTTGGCATGGCGTACTTGAAATTAAGGGAGTTTTCTACATTCTCCAAATCAATCCAGCCAATATCAACATCTTTCAAATGATTTGGAATGTCAAGATAATCAACCCATCCAGTTAAGGTTAGATTACTTTGAAGGGGCTCTGGGATGGCGAAGGGATTATTAAACCGACTTCCCCCCACAATCTTGAACTGAAAATCTAACTTCTTAGAGCATAATTCTGTAATCCCAATAATCTTTTCCTTCATGCCTTTTTTATCATCAAAGTTTCCTTCATAGCCGATAGTTAACCCATTTGAACCATACTCTTTAGGTAGATATTTTTGAGCTAAAGGAGGTGAGTTATAGATTACTTCCACAGGCAGTTTTGGTTTATGAGATAAATACCATGATTTAATTGAATCTGAAACAGTAATCACGTAATCAACTTCATCCAGCATAATAAGGAGTTTCTGTTTCAATTCATCTCTATGTTTCTCGCTGTATCTAGGGTTCAAAGGATCAGGAGTCAATTCATGGCTATCATAAATTAACTTTACATCCTTTCCTTTTCTTTTCTTCATTAATCGTTTTATACCTACTCCAGCGAAAAGGGATAGGTACTCATGGGTATGATAAATATCAGCATTTTGCTGAATAGCGAGTTGCGTTAATTGATTGGTAAACCCTTGTGTTTCCCAAACATTCTCATTGCTTAATACTTTACTTAATTGATCTTTACAACTCTCCCAGTTGTATGTGACCATTTTTATTCCTTCGTGTGTAAAGACCTTATTCCTGAAACGTTTCGTAAAAGGGGTACCATCAATATCGAATAGATGACCATTCCTCCTCGGAACAATCATCGTGACATGGTATCCTTTTTTCTGTAAGCTTTTTGCTTCCTTCCTAAAGATTCTCGCGTCCAAAAATGGATGATAAGCAATAACCATGCATACCCTTTTTGACACAATTCCCCACCCTTTCTTGAACAGATAAATATCATGTGGATTTTTTGTTTCCTCTATACATGGATCCCGACATTAATCTCATCACTTGATTTTTCTTGCGGGAACGCCTGCAGCAACTATGTTATCCTCTGTGTCCTTCGTTACCACAGCTCCCGCACCTATTATAGTATTATGACCAACCGTAACTCCTGGTAAGAGTGAGGCATTGTTTCCTATTTTAGCTCCTTTTCTAATATGTGGTCCTTTTAGGGAGTATGCCTGAGCACCCATGTACTTATCATTTGACATCGATACACATGGGCCAATGAACACATGATCTTCAAGGGTCGTATCACCTGTTACATAAGCTTGCGTTTGCACTGTGCATCTTTTCCCTATCTTTGTATTTAATTCCACTATAGCTGCTCTTCCAATGACAGATTCGTCAGCAACTGACACATTTTCCCGAATACTAGCGTGATCACCAATAAACACGTCTTTTCCAAGCTCAGTTCCAGAATAGATGGAAACCAAATGTCCGATTCGTGTACCAGACTGGATCACTAACTGTCGATTCGCATTGGAGGTTTCTCGCATTCTTTGATTAACAGCTGGGCGAATTCCAAGCACACAATTACAACCAACTGTTACGTTATCACCAATTTCAGTACCCTGTAAGATTACAGAATGATGACCGATCACAACATTTTTTCCGATTTTTACATCTTTTTCAATGACGACGCGTTCTCCCAGTTGGGCACTTCCGTGGATATCAGACATATAAAAACTCCCTTCTTACTTATGAACAATACCTTCTATTTTTTGAACCAGTTGCTGGGTTCGTCGTTCAACTGAGTGTTTTTGATGGATGAAATGGTACCCCTGCTTCACTATCTTCAGGCGGGCCGAATCATTCGCTAAATAAGCTACTGCTTTTTCCTGAAAATTCCCTTCGTCTATCGGCACAAAATGAACCCCTGGAATGAAACCAAGATCCTCCAATTCTTTGAAGGTTGGTGCTAGCAGAAGGGTCTTGCAAGCAAGCGCTTCAAAATACTTTATAACAGGGTAGTTTAAAACCGATGGACAGGTGAAGAAAATATTGGCCCGGTTAATTTCCTTTCCATAAATTTGGCCAATAAATTTTTGGTTTTCCTCTTCTTTACTAAATTCCCGATAACCGGGGTGGTTGTGATAGACGAAGTCTGCATCCCCTTCATACGTCTTCAATATTTTCTGTCTTAACGGATAGGAGTCGTTAACAGCCCCCATCATTAGCAAATTGATATCCTTTTTTAACCCATAGTCCCTACATAATTCTGTATTAACAAAGTGGGGGAACCATTCCATTTTCTTTTTAAATTCCGGATAAGTTTCTATAAATTTGTCTCGAACAACAGTGAATAAATAAGGGATATCGTGTTTAGCTATATAGTTTCTTCTAAGACTCGTAAACCGATGAACATCATTCACAAATAGTCCCGTGGGGATATCTATATTAGCGAGACCTTTAATCATGGGTGTCATTTGGTGGTCAATATCATTTAACAGCAATATAAAATCGGGTCGCGTGGGGAGTTGTTTCAAAATATAGCTAATATGACCAGGTTTTCTCCATATCGTTAAGTTGACTACCTTTGAAAGTTCCTGCTCTAAATAATAAAAATTTTTATTTAACAACCTTGATGTATCCTCTGCTATAAACAAAAGATTAATCAAAATGCAATCTCCCTTCTTTTAAACGTTTACTCTATGAGAAGTCGGACAAACGCCAATTTTACTTTCTCTGTTATGGCAGTCTATTTCGTTTCAAAACTGGCGCATAGAATAATCTAGTAGTTTATAAGAGTGAGGAGAATTTTTATGAAAGTCGGTGTAATTGGAACAGGGAATATGGGAGAAAATCATGTGCGCACGTACTTATCACTGCATGAGCATTGCCAGCTTGTCGGTATATTCGACAATGATGAGAAGAAAGGTCATCAGATTGCTGAGAAGTATAAGGTGAAACAGTTTCAATCAATGAGCGACCTTCTCAAATCGGTGGACGCTGTGAGCATTGCTGTGCCGACTGAATTTCATTATGATATCGGTCTAACATGTATCGAACACAACGTACACATGTTAATGGAAAAGCCAATTACTAGTACAGTCGCTCAGGCTGAAGCTTTGCTCGACAAAGCCCTTAAGGCAGATGTTAAAGTTCAAGTGGGACACATTGAGCTTTTTAACCCATTAATCCAAGTTCTCACAAAAGAATTAGAAAATGAAGATATTATTGGAGTTGTCTTCCACAGAATGAGTCCGTATGATGAAAGGATTAAAAACGTTGATGTTGTGAAGGATTTAATGATTCATGACCTTTATATTTTAAAAGCCCTTCTCAAAGATAAGATAACGGAATTTTATGCACTTGGGAACATCATTGAGGATACTCCAAAGCACGCCGTTGCCATCGCCAGGTTTTCACAAGGGGTTACAGCACAACTGACGGCCAGTTTTAAATCAAAACGAAAGGCTAGAAATATTCAAATTCTTACCGAGGACGCTTTTATTGAAGTTGATATCTTAAATAGAGAAATCAAGCTAACACGTTCTGTATTAGAGGATAAAAGTAATTCTCCAGTAACGCTAACTCAGAATATTCAAGTTGACGATTCTATACAACCACTAAGCATTGAATTAGTGGATTTCATAAATTGTATTAAATTTGAAAAAGAGCCTTCCGTTTCAGGTGAAGATGGTATGAGAACACTAATGATTACCAATAAAATTAGTGAGGCCATTAGTAATTTAAAAGCTAACGATGACGTGCACTAGATGAAGACAGTAAAGAGGCAGGGCATCCTTAAAGGAGAGGATGCCCTATTTATATGGTGCTAGTCAAGGATAAGTTACTGTCGAATCCCTTCAAACAGCTTGTGACGCGATGACTATAGGATAATAAACCATTGCTGTAACTTTTGAGTACACGTTTTGTGTATTAAACAGGCAGGATTTAGAGCTATAATTAGCTTCGCTGTTATTTATATGTCGATAAACGGATAATTATTTTCAAAATTTACTTTTCCAAAAACACGAAGTTACGCTATACAAAAATACCCTGGCTTCGTAAAGACCAGGGTATTTACCAAAACTATTCTGTTTAAATACATCTTTTGTTCTATGCTGCTACAAGAAAACGAACAAAGTTGATAGCATCTACCGAGATAAATTGTTTGTTATTTGATCCATAACCACTATCAACCTCAACAACTAGCACTAAATCTGCTGTAACGGTTGAGAGAAGCCCTTCGATCAAATTATTATTTGTAGCTACTTCAACTCTTGAACCAATACGTGTGGCTAGTTCGGCAGCAAAAGTTTCTGCAAACATCTAAAACCCTCCTTTACATTTCACTGACAAGTTCAATTTTTTCAATACGGACTAGGACTTGAGCTCCAGAACTTTCAACAATCACGACATAATCGCTTTCTACGACCAACAGTGTTCCAGTTACTACACCAAAAGGGGTAGTGACTTCTACTTGTTCGTTGACTAAAGTCAACAATACTTCCCTAAGTGTTGTAGGGGTTGTAGGGGTTGTAGGGGGTGTTGGAGTCCCTGGTACAGGGTCCACTGTATCATCTCCTCCTAAATCGACATCGAGATCGACATCGACATCTAACCCTGGTAAATCAAGTGAATTATTTGAGCTTAGCCCACTACCAGAAATTAAACTCTGGGACAATTGGTTAGCCAGCCTTAAAAGTTCTGTCTGGCGATTTGTTAGAGTCAACTGAATTCATCCTTTCTATAATAGTTTTCTATTTACTATATGTTTGTTTCTTTCGTCCGTAAGGGCATTCACATACGTTAATAGATAATTCCACCAATAACCTAGAATTATAGAACACAAAAATATAGCAACCATAATCAAGGTAAATAATGCCACCTCAGGTCATCCAATATTTGGATGACCTGAGGTGGCATTTTATAGTTACATATTCAGGATGAATAATTTATCTTGTGTCATGGATTCGATACTGCGGCGTATTCCTTGTGAACCAAGACCTGAGTTCTTTGCACCTATGAAAGGGAAATGGTCTGGGCCGCGCTCTGTTTTTGCATTGAACTGTACAGATCCAACGCTTAGCTTTGCGCCAATATCCATTGCTTTTTGAACGTCGGCAGTAAAGATACTTGCTTGCAAGCCATAGTCTGATTCATTCGCCAGTGATACAAATTCAGTTTCATTTTTAACGCGAATGATAGGGAGTACAGGACCAAAAGGCTCTTCCCAGGCGACCTTCATGTTTGGCGTTACATGATCGAGTAGTGTTGGGTAAATCAAGTTGTTTTTACGTTTATTTCCTGTAATGAGTTCAGCACCGTTTTGTAAGGCATCATCGATTAACTCTTGAACAAAGTCGGCTGCACCTTCATCAATCAAAGGGGTGATGGTTGCATCGTCTTCCGGCTTCCCAACAGTAAGGTCATTAACCTTTTGCTTGATTTTCTCGGTGAGTGCATCAGCCACCACGTCATCGACCAACACGCGTTTAATCGCTGTACAGCGCTGCCCTGAATAGGAAAAAGCACCACTTACGATTTGTCCTGCAGCTAAGTCGAGGTCGGCATCGTTAAGTACAATGGCTGGATCTTTGCCGCCTAATTCAAGAACGACAGGAATCATTTTCGCCTTCTTCGAAATAGATTGACCTGTAGCCGTACTTCCTGTGAATGTAATCATATTAATTTGGGGGTGGGTGACAAGAAAGTCGCCAATTTCAGAACCCTTTCCGGTGACACATTGTACGGTATCCTCGGGCAGGTCTGTCTCAAGCAGGGCTTCAATCATTAATTGACCACTTAAAGCTCCTTGGGAGGCAGGCTTGAAAACGACCGCATTTCCAGCCATTAAAGCAGGGGCGATTTTTGAAGCAGCTAAGTTCACGGGATAGTTAAAGGGTGAAATCGCCAGGACAACACCAAGTGGTTCGCGTTCGACCATGGCCATCTTGCTGGAACTGCCTCCACGGAAAGAATCCCCGCGCAGCATATCACCATGAATGCGGCAGCCTTCCTCTGCCGTATAACGAATTAAATCCGCCGTACGGACGACCTCTTTCATGGCGGAAGATCTATTTTTGCCTACTTCTTTAGAGATCATTTCACCGATTTGTTCCTGTTTTTCTACTAAATGATCAGCCCACTCATGCAATACATCTGCACGCTTATATATTTCTGTTCCCGCCCAATCAGTTTGAGCTTGATTTGCTTTCTGAATGGACTGATCTACTTCTTCCTGTGACATCAATGGAAGGGCACCAAGGACTTCATTTCCAGAAACTGAATAAACTTTCTTTTCCTTTGTGATTGTAATGCTGATAATCCATCACTCCTTTTCAATAATTAGACTATTCTGATTATTGGGGAAAAAAGATAGAATATCAAACTCGATAAAAGCGTTAACATTGTCCATTTAAGCGTTTGCAGTTAGCTTATAATCTAATATACAGGCCCATTCTTCTTTTTTCACATTAATGTGATGAAGTTAGTCAACTGAAAATTATATAACTTAGAGATATAATGGAAACAAGAGAGTGTACAAAAATTAGAAATGTTGAATCAGCGGTTAAATGCTTTCGACATCAACTAGAAGGGAATGAACTAGAATGGATTTAGGACTAAAAGGTAAATCAGCCGTGATAACAGCTGCAAGTAAAGGGTTAGGAAAAGCAACTGCGTTAGAATTTGCAAAAGAAGGTGCGCACATTTTAATTTCAAGCAGAGATGAAACGGAACTTCAAAAAACGCAAGCTGAGATCAAGAAAATCAGCGGAAATCCTCATATTGAGTATACCGTTTGTGACGTGATGAATGCTGAAGAGATCCAACAATTGGCTAGGAAGGCTGTCAGCTTGAACGGCACAATTGATGTGTTGGTTAATAACGCGGGCGGTCCTCCAGCGGGGACCTTTGAAGACTTTGAGGATGAGGACTGGAGTCGTGCATTTGAACTGAATCTATTAAGCTTTGTTCGCACGATCCGAGAAGTGCTGCCCTCGATGAAAAAACAACAAAGCGGACGAATTATAAATATTGCCTCTTCTTCGATTAAACAAACACTGGATAATCTGATTCTGTCTAATACTTTTCGTGCCGGAATAGTGGGGCTGTCCAAAAGTTTATCTCAAGAGCTGGCTCGAGATAACATCCTAATTAACACGGTCGGACCGGGAAGAATTGCAACGGACCGCGTCGCTTCTCTTGATGAAAAAAATGCTGAGAAATTAGGCATGACTTCCGAAGAAATTAGAAAAAAAGCTGAGCAATCAATTCCCATCGGACGTTATGGTGAACCTGAAGAGTTTGCTAGAGCAGTTGTTTTTCTGGCCTCTGAAGGCAACACATATTTGACGGGGCAATCACTGGTCGTAGATGGCGGACTAGTGAAAGCACTTTAATGACTTTGTAAAATGAGGAACCCTTAAGTTTGATGAGCAAACTTAAGGGTTTGTCTTTTTACTAATTGACAAAGCATCTGTATAAGGATATGATCACAATTGATAATGATAATCTTTATCAATTGTGATCTGGGGAGTACATACACAGTCTCTTCCTGTGATTTTAATTGAATAAGTAAAATAGGGATGGGGATACGGAGATGAAAAAGTTCAGAATCGTTGTGTTTATTAGTTTACTAATGGTTTTAGCTGCTTGTAACGAGGAGTCTAGTAAAGGCCAAACATCAAATGCTTCAGGGGAGCTAGGCGCACAGGAAACACATACCGTAACGATTGAAGATGGAATCGGTGAACAAACGATTGAAGGAGTTCCAAAAAGAGTCGTTGTTCTGGAGTGGACTTATGTAGAACATTTGCTGCCGTTAGGAATTAAACCTGTAGGTGTATCAGACGTTGAAGGCTATAATAAATGGGTGAATGTAGGTGAACCACTATTGGATTCCACTGTGGACGTTGGCACACGAGCGGAACCTAATTTAGAAGCGATTGCTAGACTTAAGCCAGATATCATTATAGGTGCAAAATATCGTCATGAAGGAATTATAGCCGAATTAGAGTCGATTGCTCCGACAGTCTTATTTGCTCCATACTCAGAAGAAGGTGCCGGTAACCAATATCAACATTTGCTTGGCGAATTTAACACCGTCGCTAAAATTTTTAATAAACAAGAGCAAGCGGCAGAAGTGAAGAAGAATCTGGAACAAACCTTCAAACAGCAGGGCACACGCATAAAAGAAGCTGGGTATAAAAATATCAAGGTCGTGGTTACTCAAGCTTTCACATCACAAAACACACCGATCATGAGACTTTTCACGGATAACTCTGTAGTTGCAGGGGTATTAGAAAAAATGGATGTTGGAAATGCAGTTGAAAGTGAGCAGCCAGAAGTCTACGGATTCATTTCAACTACAGTTGAGGCTCTGCAAAATTATCAAAATGCCCACTTTTTCTACCTCGTTCAAGAGGATGATAACATCTTCAGTAATCAATTTGCAGATAATCCTGCTTGGACAAACCTCGGTTTTGTAAAAGAAAACCGAACATATAAATTGCCAGGCGATATGGGTACGTTTGCCGGCCCTTTATCTGCTGAAAGACTTGCTAAAGAGATAGCTGATACGTTGGTAGAAAAATGAATATTTCCGCATTCTTAAGTACATGAGAGTTAAAAAACGGTCTATCGTAGGAGAGGCCGCTGAAAAATTCTAATAAGGAATCCACTCGACATATTGACAAATAAAAGAAGATGACCACCTATATATAGTAGGTGGTCATCTTCTTTTTCGCTATAAACAGACTTTTTCAGTGCTCTCTCGTAGGATGGACCGTTTTTTGCATCTTGAGTTATAAATTGAAGTGGTTCGTTCTTTCAATAATTTGATCGGATCACATTCATCATCATCTATTTAACTCAATCCACCTTTTGTCCTATCCCCTCCCAATCATTCCCAAACGATGACCTTAGGTTCATTTTTTCACTTTTGAAACTTTTTAATTTCCAATGTTTTGGTTTTAGGATAAGCTGAGAAGACGTAATCTTTTTTAGAAAGAAGGAGTGTTATGAGGTTCAACTTACTCTTCTTTGCATCAGGCCTCATTTTATTTAGTTACGGAATCTCAGTGGCCATCCAAGTTCAGTATCTCGGCATTCATCCCTGGGATGTACTGAATGTTGCACTATTCGACAAGTTCGGCGTTACGATTGGTGTGTGGAATTTGGCTATTGGCTTACTGTTGGTGCTCGTTTCATTGATCGTGGATCGCAAGTACATAAGGATAGGCACCTTGATTAACGCCATGTCTATCGGACCGTTGATTGATCTCTTCTTATTCATCGATGTCTTTCCAGAGTCCTCCTCAACTGTGATGGATATTGCTGTCCTATTATTAGGGATTGTATTCATGGGGATAGGAGGGGGCATGTACTCAGCTGCCGGTTTTGGTGCAGGTCCACGGGATGGCTTCATGCTGTCGCTATCAGATAAACTAGGATATTCCATCAGCAGGACGCGAATTGCTGTCGAGAGTCTTGTGCTTGTTATTGGGCTATTGATAGGTGGCCCCGTCTTTATCTTTACTTTGATTTATACGTTGATTCAAAGCCCGATCTTCCAGTTCTCTTTTGTAAAGGTAACTGAATTTCTGAAGAAAACAGCATCTGTCGATCATTCGGATGAAAAGGTGAAATCTGTTTAGTTGGCGGGATGGATCTGCCCCCCGATGGTAACCTTCCAATTGGTAAGTTAAAGAAGGTAAAACTGAAGAATCTTGGTGATAAAATTGAAAAGAATCTACTTTCTGCTAATGATCGTTATGATGATGTGGGGGTTCAATGTCTCCGCCATCAAAATTCTCGTCTCAAATATTGACCCGATCCTGTTAACTTCAGTAAGGATCTTCACAGCTGGAATAGCAGTGTTGGCCATTCTTGCGTTCATGAAAATGTTAAGGCTGCCTACGAAGAAGGAAGCCTGGATCATCTTTTACATCTCCATCTTTAATGTGATCGCTCATCACAGTTTCATGGCCCTTGGTCTCCTATATACGTCAGGCGTAAATGCTGGATTAATTGTCGGTATGGGGCCACTGCTCACTATGGTGCTATCTACAATTTTGTTAAGTAAAAAGGTGACATTTTTTAAAAGTTTCGGTTTCTTATTAGGGTTTATCGGGGTGATTGCCACGACACTTACGGGAGCAGGTGGAATGACAGCTGTGTCGATAGGAGATGTGATGGTGTTCATTTCTATTGCTGTCCAGGCCTTCAGCTTTATTCTAATCAGTAAAATGAATCCTGAACTTGATCCGAGGTTGTTGACAGGGTACATGATGGTTCTTGGTTCGATATTCATTTTCGTCATCAGCATGATGGTGGAAACGGATCCAGGGCAGATCACCCAGCTGTTCGATGTGAAACTGATGCTGATCTTTTTATTTAGTGCTCTCATTTGCACGGCTTTCGGGCACATGGTTTACAATTTTGCTATTCAACAGGTCGGTCCGGCTGAGTCTGCGATATTTATTAACTTCAATACATTTTTTGCTCTTGTAGGTGCTGCATTATTCCTGAATGAAAGGATTATGGCCAGTCATATCGCGGGTCTTCTGCTGATTGTTTGCGGTGTGCTGATTGGGACGGGGGCGTTTGAGTACATTGTTGGAAGAAGACGGGCTAGATCCGCGTGAATGGGGTATAGTGTTTGAGAAGGCGCCTCGCTTCCTATGTGTAAATGCGTGGGGAGCGGGCATTATTTTGTGAAGGTGTCTGCTTTCGTGATTTTATAGTGATCATTGGAAAGCTGTCATTGATACGCTCCTGTTTTTCTACTAACTCCTTACTTCTTGCCTCAAAGGCTTCAAGGGCAACACTCACCCCTTCTATACAAATCTCATCGATGATTTTGCATTGATTTACCCAATTAAGCTGATCAAAAAGATGGTTAATCTCTTCTAGTACTTTTTTAGTTAAGAGCCATGTTTGATGAGTAAAAGGCTTAGGTAATTCACTATCTCCAAGAATAAGCTGAAGAATATATAATTCAGTTTTCCCTTTTAAAAAATGATTTTTCCTCATGAACATAACTGCATCTTCCATAGAGGTTCTCGCTCTTTTCTTTCTAGCTAAATCAAGATAGGGTTTATACTTATCCTCCCGGTAATTAAATTTAAGCAACTCACTTACAGGGATGTTGATCTGATTCGAAATGGTGATGAGCGTTAGATGGCTTAGGCGGAGTTTATCCATAATGTAATATTTATCATTAAATGATGAGTTCGCTTTGCCATCGATCAAATGTTTAAAAACTTCCAAGTAGCGTTCTGTATCATTCGAAAAAGATTTCAGCGCGCAGATGAATGATTCGTTTTTATAATGTGTTCTGTAAAGCTCCAGGTTTTCCTTACATGTAATCAGCCGGTATTCCCCGATCCCTATTTCCTCGATAATTGGATCGCCTTCCATAAAACCAAAATAATCATAAAACCGATGTAACCTCATGGCTCCTCTATTGCTGTATTCATAATCATAGAATGTTTCCACAATTTGTTCTGACTGAACACGGATGTAAACCAGTTTGATCTCCTCCTTTGTAATGGTCTATGCAAAAAGGAGTTCGTCTTATGATTGCCGTCGTCTCGTCCTTCGATCAAAATTATTTCTTACCCGAATGTATAAAATGAGCAGAAAAAACAAAAGTATGAGTAAGACAGGAGGGAAAGAAATGAATTTTGACCATGTCAACAATCAATTGTCCAATGCCAAGCGAGCCGTAGAGAGAGCCCAGGAAGATCGAGCAGGGTTTGTAGAAGCTCAAGCCCAGGTAAAACTCGCCGAAGAGGAACTGGCCAAAGCGAAACACGATCCGTCGGTCAATACGGAGGAAAATGCTCAGCAAATTCAACGTGCCACTGATTTATTAAGATTGATTGAAGAGACTAACCAGGCTAATAATCGATAGACGAAAAGAACACATTGTGAAGCTGGCAATGTGTTTTTTGGTGCGCGTAAAACGGGACAAGGAGGGCCTATCTCCTTTGAAAATACGGTAAAGTAATATTGTTCACTGCTAATGAATACACTTGGTACAAGCTAGTCCTACTAATAGAGGAGTGAAAAGTATTGGGTGTATTCTTGAGTTATATTTTCCTTGGATTATCACTAGCAGCACCACTAGGCCCGATCAATGCGGCCCAAATAGATCAGGGCATTAAAAATGGCTTTTTCCATTCGTGGATTATTGGACTAGGTTCTCTGGTTGCAGAACTGCTTTATATCCTGGCCGTTTTCTTTGGCGTCATTCACTTTTTGGAAATCCCATTCATGAAAACTTTTCTATGGTCGTTCGGTGCCTTCGTCCTAATCTACACAGGCTTTGAGAGTATTGCCAGTTCGCAGAAATTGGAAATCAATCATAGCCGAAACAAAGACCCCTTAAAGAAAACGTTCGTATCCGGCTTTTTACTATCAATTTCTAACCCACTTTCGATTTTGTTTTGGCTCGGCATTTACGGCTCTGTGCTAGCCAATACAATTACCCGCTATGACCAGTTCCATTTAGTATTGTACGGTGCAGCGATTATCATCGGCTTGATGATATGGGACGTTACGATGGCGTTTGTATCGAGCGGGTTTAGGAGATTTCTAAACACTCGTACGTTAAAAGGAATTTCTGTTTTGTCCGGATTTTGTATGTTTGGCTTTGCAGGTTATTTTGGCTACCAAGCAGTTAAGTTACTTTTTCATTTATAAAAGGGACAGGCCTAACCTGAAGCTTGCCGCCACCTTTTTCCCATCAAAAAGGTAATTGTACCAATCACTAACAGAAACACTAGGCTGATAAAAAAGCCGATTCTGCTTGTGGAATCAAAAAGCGTTCCACTAACGGCGGCAGCAATAAGCAAGATTCCTACAAACCGCTTTACACGGTCAGCTTTTGTCAGCTCCATTAATTTTTTATAAGAGAAAAGGATAAATAACCAGTTATATAAAAGCATTAGTCCTGCTGCAGTCGTTAAATATTCGAAAATCTTTTCAGGTAGCAGCAGAGCTACAAGGATGGATAAGCCTAAGCCGCCAATCGTTAGATAAAGAGAGTGAATAGGCACATCTCTTTTACCTTTAGCAGCAAAAAAAGCTGGTGCATCTCCGTCTTCCGACAAGGTAGCTAAGATTGTAGTGATTGCATAAAGTGATGCGACCATTGTGGAGAAGCCTGCAATGATCAATGCCCCGTTAAATACGTGTGGAACAAATGCCAAATCAGATTGACTTAACGCTGTAATGAAAGGACTTTCGTCCGCATTGAACTTATCCCATGTTATGAGAAATAAGGCTAGTCCTAATGAAACGACATAAATGATGCCGAGAAGGATGAGCATGACTCTCCCAGACTTTGATGCATCTTTAGGATTTTTTAATTCGTTTGCCATAATGCCCATGACTTCAATCCCGCCAAACGCATAAAAGGCGTATAGCAAGGCAGCCCAAACTCCTGTTAAACCTTCAGGAAACAAACCATCAAAGCTCATACGCACGGTTCGCTCGGGAGGGCTTCCATCGATGACTCCCGATAATGCTAGGACGGCAATTACGATAAACATGAAGATGGCAGCCGTTTTAATGACAGCGAAAATATTCTCAACTCGTTCAAAACCTGATACTCCTGTAAAGATGACACCGATTCCCAGCACACCAAATATCGTCGACAACAGCCATAAAGGAAGGTTTGGAAACCAATACTGTGAGAAGATGGCAAGGGCCGTCAATTGACTGCCCATAATTAATAATTCAGATGACCAATAGACCCATCCATTACTGAAGCCAGCCCATCTTCCATAAGCCTTTTTCGCATATGAACGAAAAGATCCTTTTTCAGGATGCTCAGCCGTCATTTTCGCTAAAGCTTGAAACACGATATAAGTACCGATGGCTGCTAATATAAAAACAAAGACAACAGCAGGTCCACTACTCTCGATTGCAAGTGAGGATCCCAGGAAAAAGCCTGTACCAATCGTGCATCCCACACCAATAAGTGAAAGCTGCCACCATTGAAGTTTTTTATCTTTCTTTGTTTGCTTATTCATGATCTTAAGGCCCACCCATCTTGACTGTAACTGAATAGATAGTTTAAACCTTACACAAAAAAATACTCCTGCCAAAAACCCCCACCTCAGGTCATCCAGAAATTGGATGACCTGAGGTGGGGGTTTTTGGAATGTGCTAATGGTCAAGTATATGGTTGATTTCTATATCGTTTAGCCATATTGGAGATGTGCCTTTGATCAATTCTTGATCGGTGACTACGGAAAAGTTCCAGTACAAACCTAAGTTCGCTTCGGGCTTAGTTACTAATAAGTGTATAGTTTCTTCCTCATATTTGGCTTGAAGACGATTCTCAAGCTCAATTTTTGAATAAGCTTTGCCGGCCAATAGCACGCCTGTTATCAATAAACTGATAATCAGTAAAAGCTTGTTGTTATAAAGTAAAGTTACGAAAAAGATAACAAGCAGCAAGAAGATCAGCCAGAGCTCTTTTTGGATGATCGTGAATGAAACGATTCGCCCGTTAAATGGGGATAGAGGTCGTGCTCCGTTACCGATAAGATCAATAAACAATGCTCCTAATCCGAGAGTAATCATAGTTGCAACCCACGATTTCAGTAAGGGCTCTTTAGTGATCTTTTTTACAAGAAAAGCTAAACCGAAAGCTAAGAGAGGCAAGACAAAAAGAGAATGTCCAATTGTACCACCAGTCAATTTTGGAATATCCGGGATTAAGACCAGAATTCCCAGGCTGAAAATCTTCACACGCTCTCGAAAGGGGGAGGTTTTTTTTCCGAAAAAACTGTACATAATCAGTGATCCCGCCAGTAGATGCAAGAGTGTAGAGGGAATGTGATTGATGAGGATGTTTACCATGCGACCCCTTCTTTCAAAATTGGTGTGCCTATACTTAATTCACTCATCCTCAGAAAAGTAAACGTATAATAAATTACACTTTTAGAACAGAATAAGAAGGTGGGAAGGAGGCACATTCAATGAAAGATCGATTAATTCCCGTTACCTCAATTGCAAGCGGACTCGAGCAGTCGGTAGCGAATGATATTCATTGCTTGCCAATTCAAGTAGTAAACGTCTGTTTAATCGGAAATCCGGAACGACCGGGAGATTGGGTGTTGGTCGATACGGGCATGCCGAAGTCTGCCGACGATATCATTGATGTAGCAGGAGGACTTTTTGGCAAAAGGTATAATCCAAAGGCCATTATTCTTACACACGGACACTTTGATCACGTCGGAGCGGTGGAAGAGCTTGCAGATTATTGGGACGTTCCCGTTTATGCCCATACATCAGAAATGCCGTATTTGACTGGACAAAAAGATTACCCAGAACCAGATACTACAGTTGAAGGCGGTATGGTGTCAAAAATGTCACGCATGTTCCCTAACGAAGGAATTGATTTAGGGGAGCGTGTCCAACCCTTGCCGCAAGACGGGACGATTCCACATTTGTCTGAATGGAAATGGATCCACACCCCTGGGCATACGGAAGGTCACATCTCCCTTTTTCGTGAAACAGACCGCATATTGATCGCTGGCGATGCGTTTGTCACAGTCAAACAAGAATACTTGTTCAAAGTACTGACCCAACAACAGGAAATCAGCGGCCCTCCGCGCTATTTAACACCTGATTGGGAAGCCGCTTGGGAATCGGTAAGAAAACTTGAAGCTTTAAAACCAAATGTAGCGATCACAGGGCATGGGTTCCCGATGGCTGGAGAAGAATTAACAAATAACTTGGCCAAACTGAGTAGTGATTTCGACCGGATTGCGATACCTGAACACGGAAGATTTGTAGATGGTAAAAAGGAATGAGGAAGATCTTTAAGGTTCGGGCTCGTTGTGTGGGGCCCTTGATTAGAATGAACTATGTACGCTGGACTAGAATTTAGAATTCTAATTATTATTATGCGACTACTCTAATTTGGAATTCTCATCCTAAAACATATTTTAGTTAGAGAACAATCTTTCCTAGTTAGGGAACAATTAGTTGAGGACGGGAACAATCCTTGGCGCTTGAGGAACAATCTGGAGATCTGTCAATATAGTGGACATTCATAGACCGGTATTTGAACCATTCTTTTTCTTCCGCGCGTCCTCTTTCGAGACGCTTGGATGCCTCCGCCTAAAGGAAAGAATCAAAAACCAATTCATTCCTTTAGGCAGAGGACATTCGGTTCTTTTTGAGCTTTTTATCATGGTTCATTTTATAGCTCTTTTCTTTTTCTAACGGAGTTAAATAGTCCAATGTAGAATGGATTCGTTTTTGGTTATAAAAATTGATGTAAAACTGAATGGCTAGTTTGGCTTCTGCTTTTGTCTCATAAACATGTTTGTACAGGTATTCTTTTTTCAGAGAGGCAAAGAAACTCTCTGCACATGCATTGTCGTAGGGGTTTCCCTTCCGACTCATACTTATGGTCGCTCCTGCCTCCTTAAGTGTATCTAAATAAGCCTTAGAACAGTACTGAGAGCCACGATCTGAATGGTGAATCCAACCCGACTTAGGGTTACGAATGGCCAAAGCCTTTTCTAAAGCTTTTAAGCACAGGGTGTGATCCATATGATCGTCTAACTGATAACTTATGATCCGTCGGGAAGCAAGATCAATGACAGGATTCAGATATAAAAAGCCTTCTCCTGTGTGAATATAAGTAATATCAGTAGCCCAAACCTGGTCTGGGGCCTCTGGAAGAAAGTCACGGTTTAAATGGTTTGAGTGAATGGTTTCATCGTGATCAGAGTCTGTCGTATTGATGAACTTTTTAGGTGGTGTGGCATAAAGGTCCAGTTCTCTCATTCGATTCGTCACTTTCTTTTGAGAAACCTCCACCTGATCCACTTCTCGAAGCATAAAGTGGATGCGAGGGCTGCCGTAACACCCATAATTATCATGATAATGGAAGAGGATCCGTTCATCGATATAACGGTTCCAAGCCTCTCTTTTCGTTTCTTCTCTGTCCAGGCGATTCAAATAATCATAATAACCAGATTTAGACACACCAAGAACTTGGCACATCCTCGAAATGGTGTGTTCGTGTCGGTGTTCATGAATGAACTCGAACTTCACTACTTTTCCTGATTGAAGATGTGCATGGCCTTTTTTAAAATGTCGACTTCCTCCTGGAGCTCTACGTTACTTTTTTTCTCTTTTTCATACATTTCCTTGTACTCAGAGGCGGTCAACAGTTGATTCTGTGCTTCTTTTTCTTCCTTCTTTTTTTGGTCACGATACTCCGTCTTCCATCTTTTAAGGTTACCGTAGGGAATATCGAGTTTCTGACTAAGGTCCGTCATTTTGTGTCCGTCCAATTCCATTAACTTCACAACATAAAGCTTAAACTCAGGGTCATAATTTCTGTACTTTTGGGTCAATGTGAACACGTCCTTTAATGCTTTGTGATGATTAAAACATGGTTCAATACTTGTGTCCACTTTTTATACTAACTCTAAATCATGCGAAGTTAAGGACCAATCCCGATTCGTTAGAGAACAATCAATCATTATAAAAGTGAAAAAGAAATGCCCCAGTTAAATGTTTAGCTGGGGCATAGACCTTTTGAGTTAAGCGCTAGGGAACTTTTTTAATCGCTGTTAAAAAATGAACAAAGCAACTGTTGTTGATAAAATTAATCCTAATATGACCGGAATGAAGTTCTTCCTCACAAGATCCATGACGGATATACCACAGAAACCGGCGATCGCAATCATCGAAGACCAGGCAATGATCGTTCCTCCACCCGTCCAGATCGATCCCATTTGTCCAATAGCTGCTAAAGTGGCTGGATCAATATGGGAATTGGCCAGGGACGCTGATAGAGCCCCAGTTAGTGGCAGGCCTGAGAATCCTGATCCGTCCAGTCCTGTAATAATCCCAATGAGTAAAACACTAAAGGCTGCTAAAAAAGCACTTTGCGGCAGAAAGTCTTGTGTGGATTCAACTAAATCAAACAACAGAGCTGGGGCAGTATCTGCGGAAACGGAAAGGATATCACCTGCAAAATCCGGACTTCCTAAAAAGAAGAATCCCGCGATCGGAATGACTGGCCCCATCGCTTTAAAAGCAAAAACGAATCCGTCCGTGATATGATCACTAATATAATCAAGCGCCCGATGTCTTCCAAACGCTACCGTTGAAAGCAGGAGAAGGACTACAGCAACACCACCGATAAATGCAGCTCCATTACCACCTTCAAATCCTCCCATCCTACCAGAGCCAAGTTTTGTCGAAACCATATAAATCATGACGGCAAGCATGGAAAGTGGTACGATTACCGCAAAAATTTTACTCCATCTGTTCATATTTTTATTTTGATTTTTGTGCCCTTCTTTTAAACCTTGCATAGCCCTTATCTCAAGTTCGTTTTGCGGATCAAACTTGGAGCGGAAAGACTTTTTGTTCAAAATATAAGCAAGACCAATTGCCAGAAAACCTGTAATCAAAGATAAAACTAATGCTTTATCCATGACCGCAGTTATATCTACTCCGGCAGACTTTGCTGATAAGCCAGGTGCAACTTGCACGACATAGTCTGATGATAAAGCCATCCCCTGCCCGGCAAGTGCTACAGCCACAGCTGCCATCATTGCCGGAAGACCAGATCTGATCGCGGCAGGCACAAGTAACGCACAAATAAGCGGTACTGCCGGCGTTGGCCAAAAGAATAGGGAAATTACATATGTGACCCCTATCAAAACAAAAAAAGACACGTGACTATTGACCATAACCTTTTGAACCGGCTCAATCATCCGTTTGTCTGCACCAAGATCCTTTAATGAATGCAAAAGAGCCACCATGAATGTAATGATAAGGAATATATTGAATAATTCTTTAGCAGCCACTAAATTCGCATTAAAAATACCCATGAAGCCACTGATTAAACTGCCATTATAAACCCATGCGACAATAAAGGTACCAAGTAAGGTAGGTAGTACAACACCTTTGCGGAATACCATGGTAATGATAATCAGCAACGTGAACAATCCATATAACCAATGGGAAAGTGTTAATTCCACGGGACAAAGCCTCCTCGATTCGCCTCACCTGCGCGGCGTTCTACAATGTAGACTATGCTCTATTAGGTTAATGGGTGTATTTCTCAATAACTGCTTAAAGATGATTTTTATTTTAGTGATATTTACTAAATATAAAGCGGGATGAAACCTTGTTATTTATTAAGATTACTTTCCTTGAGAGTAACTATACACAAGTATTATCGTATATATAAAGGATTTAAAATAAAGTGTTTATTTTTCTAAAAATTTTGTATTTTATATTGAAAGCGCTTAATGAATTTGGTAGCATTCATTTAAGGGTAGTTAATTTTACTAAAATATTTAGGTTTAACCAAAGAAGGGGTTCCTTTATGGCAACTATAAAAGAGATAGCAGCAAGGGCTAATTTTTCAAATACAACAGTATCCAGAGTTCTAAACAATGATAAAACTTTTTCAGTGGGGACAGAGACACGTCAAAAAATATTAGATGTGGCCAAAGAAATGGGATATAAAACGTTACAAGAACGTAGGAAGGAGAGACAAGCCTCTGAAGATATTTCTGCATCCAAAATTGGAATTTTACTCTGTCACTCCGTGGAAGAGGAATTAAATGATGCTTATTTCTTATCAATAAGACAAGGGGTTGAGCATGAATGTCTTGAGAGAGGTCTTACTACAACAGAGTTGCTTCGACTTACCAATTTGAATTCTAATGGAATTAGCAGTGATATTAATAACTTGATTGTAGTAGGGAGAATCAATGCGGATATTCTTAATCAAATTAGTGACCAATTACAAAACATTGTCTACATCAACCATACAGTGGATGAGGACAAGTATGATTCAGTAGTTATTGATTTTGAAAAGGCCACGAATCGAGCAATAGACCATTTGCTTGATCTTGGTTATAAAAAGGTAGGGTTTATTGGCGGCAAGGAAAGAGAGCATTTAAATGATAGCAAAGTAGATTTTGAAGATGAAAGAAAGTCTACCTTCAAAAAAACAATGATAGATAGAGGGTTGTTCAATCCGAAGTTATTTTTCGTTGGGGAGTTTACGATGGCTGACGGCTATGAACTGATGAAGTCGGCGATTCAACAAGGAGATTTACCTGAGGCGTTGTTTATAGCTAGTGATGCAATGGCGATCGGAGCAATGCGGGCCTTACAAGAGAATCAATATAGGGTCCCAGAAGATGTAGCCATTGTGAGTTTCAATGATATTGAATTAGCTCAATTTGCCAGTACCCCCTTAACCACAGTAAAAGTACAAACAGAAGAGATGGGGAGGTTAGGTGTTAAATTGATGGTTGATCGGTTAAAGGGAAGGGAGATTCCGTTAAAAGTGACCGTTCCAACAGCATTAGTTGTCCGTGATAGTTGCGGTGCACCTCATATATCGAATGACGTCGAACGAAAGAAAGGGGTGGTATCATAACTAAAATTTCCCGGGAAATAAAGGAGGTGATGTCGAATAGAGAAGAGCGAAGTTGAAGTGTATAGGGTAGTTCTTGTAAAAGGGATAAGGCTGTACACCTGCCTCACGGTTTGAAAGGATGGCAGGTGCACAAGGAAGTCTGCTGAAGGTTTATTCTGCGAAAATAAACTCTTTCAGCATGTAAAATTATAACTGAACTGACTTATGACTACAATTATTTGAGATTATACATGAACAAGTTTAAGGAGGATTTTGATGAGAAAAAGATGGTTGGTCCTATTACTTGTTATAGTTGTCGGTGTGGTTACGGCTGGATGTTCCAGTAATGAAACTTCAGGTGATGGAGGTGGTACGACTTTGACATTTTATTCAACAGCTACTTCTGAAGAAGATAAAAAGGTTATGTCGGAAGCTGTTGCAGCATTTGAAGAGGAGTACCCCGAAATTAATATAGAAGACAATTACCCAGGAGATGGGTATGAAGACATGCTGCGCGTAAAGATGGCAGCTAATGATTTGCCTGACCTGTTTGATACCCATGGATGGGCAAAACAGCGGTATGGAGAGTACGTAGCTGACCTGAGTGGGATGGATTGGGTGAAAAACTTGGATCCTGCCCTTGACACAATTCTTAAAGATGATGAAGGAAAGGTTTACGCTTATCCTCTAAATCAGGCCAAAGATGGAATATCTTATAATGCTACCTTATTAAAGGAATACGGTATTGAACCTCCTACAACATTTGAAGGTTTTATGAAAGCACTAATAGAAATAAAAGAAAAAAGTGATGGCACAGTCACACCTTTTTGGTTCAATGGTTCGGACAAGTCAGCTTTTGGGCAGTATTTCGATCAATTTGCAACACCTCTGCTAGTGACAGATAAGGAACATAATTATGAAGAAGAACTGTTGAACGGGAGATTTGATTGGTCCCACTACACATTCCTCCCTGAAAAGCTAAAAGAAATGCAGGAAAAAGGGCTACTTAATAAGGACGTATTAACGGCACAAATTCAACAGCAAGCCCAGTTAATGGCACAGAGTAAAATTGGATTCACCTTGGCCAGCGGCTCACTTGGTCCTGCAGTGGAAGAGCTAAATCCTGAGGTGCAGGTCGGAGTTGTTCCGATGCCAGTTATTCACGAAGGAGATGAGCCGAGCTGGATCGGTGGTGAACGCCATACTGTGGCGATCTGGAAAGACACAGAGTACATGGAAGAAGCGAAGAAGTTTATTGAGTTTTTAGCTCAACCAGAAATTGCAAAGAAAATTGCGGAAGGGACGTCTCTTCCAGCTGGGTTGAAAAGTATTGAAGCTGAAAATTACTACTCCGAATACTATAAGAGGTATGAAGATGTGAAGGTCCAGCCATATTTTGATCGCATTTACTTGCCGAGTGGAATGTGGAATGTTATGGGATCAACTGGACAACAATTGCTTTCAGGTAAGATGACACCAGAAGAAGTTTCTGAAAAAATGGCCGAAGAATATGAGAGGTTAAGAGAACAATAGTTGAATTAAATGAGAGGGGCGGTAGTTAGAATCACTGCCCTTTCCATATTCTAACAGACCAAGCTTATAGGAGTGGTTTCTAATATGAGTGAATTGGTTAATAAATCACAGCGCGCCATTGCTCACAAGGGAGTGGTCAAGCCGCGTAAGGTGAAAAAGCAAAAATCTTTATGGTGGATGTATCTTCCGGCATTAATTGTTGTCAGTGTGTTTATTATTTACCCTTTTTTAAATGGTATTCGAGTGTCTTTTACTGATTGGAATGGATTTTCGCAAACGAAAAATTGGGTAGGCCTGGAGCAATATAAGCGAATGTTCCAGGACTCTAATACATGGTTAGTTGTAAAAAATACGCTGCTTTATGGGATTGGAAGTACAATTTTTCAAAATGTGATCGGGTTGCTTTATGCTTTACTGCTCAATAAAAGCATCCGGCTGAAGTCGTTAACACGAACGATTATTTATCTTCCTGTTATTATCAGCCCGCTCGTCATGGGCTATATTTGGTATTTCTTTTTTGCCTACCAGGGAGGGGCATTAAATGACGTTTTAATGCTGTTCGGTCTAAATAAAATCAATGCTTTAGGCAACCCTGATGTGAACCCATGGATCATTGTTTTTGTTAATACCTATCAATTTGTTGGTATTGCCATGATTATTTATTTAGCAGGCTTGCAAAGTATTTCAAAAGATTTCTATGAAGCAGCGGATATCGATGGGGCTTCTGTATTCCAAAAATTCAAAAATATCACACTGCCTTTATTGATGCCTGCGATTACAATTAATGTTGTGTTGAACATCATTGGAGGATTAAAGCTGTTTGATGTCATTCTCGCACTCACCGGTGGAGGACCAGGAAATGCTTCACAGTCGATGTCAACGTTTATGTACTCTCTTTATTTTAGTAGACAGGATGCTGGTTATGCAGCCACTCAAGGTGTGTTGATGGCTTTCATCACATTGGTTTTCAGTCTGCTTGCACTTGCTTACTTTAAACGCAAGGAGGTCGATGCTTAATGAAGAATAAGGAAAGGAGATCGAGGAGATTTTTCACCACCGTAGCTATTGTCGTGACATTGTTTCATTTAATCCCTTTCTATATTTTAATTACCACCTCATTAAAAGCAAATAATGATTTTAGTTCAAAATGGGCCCTGCCAAGCTCGGTCCATTTTGAAAACTTCATGAAGGCATGGGAACAAGCAAGTTTAGGAAATGCGTTTATCAACACTGCCATCATTACGGCTGGTGCAGCTTTGTTATTGATTGTATTCGGATCACTTGCTGCCTATCCGTTAGCAAGGATGAATACAAGGTTGAACAAATTCGTCTACTTTTTGTTTATAGCGATTATGATTATTCCTCCGCTGACTGCTCTCGTTCCTTTGTACAAAATGGTTGTTGATATGGGAATGATGAATACACATGAGATTGCGATTCTAAACAATATGGCTGCATTTTTACCTTTAACGATTTTCCTCTATGCCGGCTTTATTCGCTCAACTATTCCGAAAGAGCTTGAGGAAGCGGCAAAAATTGATGGAGCAAGTACGTTAAGGATTTTCTTCAAAATCGTTTTTCCATTACTGAAGCCGATCACAGCAACCGTGCTGATTATTTCTTGTGTATTTATCTGGAATGATTATCAATTTGCAATTTTCTTCCTACAGGATGAAAGTGTTCAAACATTAACGGTGGCATTGGCGGGCTTCTTCGGACAAAATCAAAGCAACTTGAATTTAGTTGCATCAGCTGCCATTATGTCAATGCTGCCAATGACGATTTTGTTTCTCTTTTTACAAAAATACTTTGTGGCAGGTCTTTCTTCCGGGTCTGTTAAAGGATAATAAACTTTTATATCGATAGGAGAGTGTTTATGTCAAAAATTACATTTCTAGGTGCAGGCAGTACAATTTTCGCGAAAAATGTTCTAGGAGATTGCATGTTAACACCAAGTATTCAAGAGTTCGAATTTGCTCTCTATGATATTGATCTTCAAAGATTAAAAGACTCTGAAAATATGTTAAACAACCTGAAAAAAAGTCTCGGTAGTAACGTCACAGTTAAAGCTTATACAGATCGAAAAGAGGCGTTAAGGGATGCGAAATACATCGTTAATGCGATTCAGGTCGGCGGCTATAAACCGAGTACTGTAATCGACTTTGAAATTCCGAAAAAATACGGACTTCGTCAAACGATAGGCGATACAATAGGGATCGGAGGAATCTTCAGAACGCTTAGAACCATTCCTGTTATGCTTGATTTTGCAAAAGATATGAAGGAAGTATGCCCGGATGCCTGGTTCTTGAATTATACAAATCCAATGGCTTCACTGACTGGCGCCATGCTGCGTTATACAGGAATAAAAACGGTCGGACTATGCCACAGTGTGCAAGGGGCGGTTCCAGATTTGTTCAAATTCCTTGAAATGGATACAAAAGGTGTTCAATGGAAAATTGCTGGCATTAACCACCTGGCATGGCTGTTAGAAGTAACCAAAGACGGAAAGGATTTGTATCCTGAAATTAAGAAACGAGCTGCAGTCAAACAGCAGGGAAAACATGACGACATGGTTCGCTTTGAATTGATGAACCGTTTTGGTTACTATGTGACAGAATCATCAGAGCACAATGCAGAATACCATCCCTATTTTATTAAGAGCAATTATCCAGAACTGATTAGCAGATTCAATATTCCGCTTGATGAATATCCACGACGCTGTGTAGAGCAGATTGAGGATTGGGAGAAAATGCGTGAAGATGTTGTTAATAATCAGAACCTTACACATGAACGCACCCATGAATATGCATCTTATATTATCGAAGCTATGGAGATGGATCAACCATACAGAATTCACGGGAACGTCCTTAACACGGGGGGATTAATTAGTAATTTACCAACGAATGCTGTGGTTGAAGTTCCATGTCTTGTAGATAGAAATGGGGTAAATCCATGCCATGTAGGTGATCTTCCGGAGCAATTGGCTGCCTTAAATCGTACCAATATTAACACTCAGCTGTTAACCATTGAAGCGGCTATGACGGGAAAGCGGGAACATATCTACCACGCTGCGATGCTTGATCCTCATACAGCTGCAGAATTATCGATTGACGACATTGTATCTCTTTGTGATGACCTTATTGAAGCACATGGGGAGATGCTGCCGAATTTTGATCGCGAAAGAGTGACGGTTTAATAAGATTCGTTTTTCTGCAGATTTTTTTGTAAAACATATTGGCTGGTTAGTGTGCACGGCACAATTTAATGAGTGCCCATTTTTCTAAACACTTTTATCTTGAGGTGTTAAAGCATTGCATTATGCCGCCCGTATCACCTATACAACCCATGTCTCTAAACATAGTAAAATCATCTAATATAGAAATAAACAAAGCTCCCGCTTCAATTTTTGCGGGAGCTTTGTTTATTTTAAAAGAACAATAGACCGATAGAAATAGGGATAAAACTCCATAGCAAGACGATCACGCAAAAACCCATAATATCTTTTACCTTTAGCCCTGCTATGGCAAGAAGCGGGAGCGCCCAAAACGGCTGAATCATGTTCGTCCACGCGTCCCCCCAAGCTACGGCCATCGCCGTTTTCGCTGTATCCACTCCAAGATCAAGGGCTGCGGGGATCATAATCGGTGCTTGTACCGCCCACTGTCCACCGCCTGAAGGAACAAAGAAATTAACGATGCCGGCACTGATAAACGTAAATAACGGGAAAGTGAAGTCGCTTGAGATACTGACAAACCATAAGGACATCTGTTCAGATAATCCCGAAGCAACCATCATGCCCATAATCCCAGCGTAGAATGGGAACTGTATGATGATTCCTCCTGCATTTTTTACGGCATCCGAAACACTATCAAGGAACTGTCTTGGAGTTTGATGAAAAATAATGCCGAGAAATAGGAAGATGAAGTTGACGATATTAATATTTAAGTCGAGACCATTTTTAGCGAAATGGTAGATAACGAAAGCTAAGCCCAACAATCCAATAACTAGGGAAAGGAGTTTACTATTTTCTAGTCGTTCAGCAGGTGTCATATTTTCTTGTACGGGTGTAGTTTCCGGTTCCTGTGTGTAAGTCTCACTCTTCAATAAATCGGGGTTATTTTTGGCTAAGTCATCGGTAGAATTCATCAATAAGCGGTTTAACAGGGGAAGACTCACTAGCAAAATCCCTACAATGAACAGGTTCATCCCACTGAAGATCGTTTCTGTAATGGGGATGATCCCTATTGAATCCGCCATAAAATGGCCCTCAGTCGCAATAGTTAAAGGAATGGAACCAGATAATCCCCCATGCCAAAGCAGGAAACCGCTATAGGCACTAGCCATTAAGAGCCGGTAATCGACGGAAGGAACTCGCTTGGCTACATGAATGGCGAGTAGTGCTCCGACAACTAAACCGAAACCGTAATTGATTAAACAAGCGACGGCTGCTGTAAACGTGACCAACACGATGGCTTGACCTGGGGTAGTGGCTAACTTGCTGAGCCTCGTTAATAATGATTTTATGATCGGACTGTTTGCCAAAATATACCCTGTAACCACAATCAAGGACATCTGCATGGCGAAAGCGAGGAGATCCCAGAATCCATCTCCCCAATACTGGACCATTTTAGCCGGTGAACTGCCTGTAAAGCCTATACCTAGACCAAAAACGATTAAAGTTAAAATAATAGCGAATAAGAAGGCATCAGGTAAATAACGCTGAACTAAACGATTAAAGAACAAAGTCATCGATCGCAACACGGTAATTTATTCCCCCTTAACTGTTTTGCTAACACCTACAAAAGGGGAGTTGTCCCCCTATGATATATATTATATAGTAAAGTGTTTTATACTCAGGAAAATCCTCAATATTATTAATTTGATAGAAAATTCATGAAGGTATGAAAGGTCAAGAAGAAACTGCCCGATTCTAACAGGAAGAATAGGCAGTTTATGAGTTAGGGAACAATCTGTTATAGATAAGGAACAATCCTTGTGACTTAGGGAACAATCAGATCAGTTAAGGAACAATCTTATATCAGTAGGGAACATTTGGAGATCTGTCAATATAGTGGACATTCATAGACCGGTATTTGAACCATTCTTTTTCTTCCGCGCGTCCTCTTTCGAGACGCTTGGATGCCTCCGCCTAAAGGAAAGAATCAAAAACCAATTCATTCCTTTAGGCAGAGGACATTTGGTTCTTTTTGAGCTTTTTATCATGGTTCATTTTATAGCTCTTTTCTTTTTCTAACGGAGTTAAATAGTCCAATGTAGAATGGATTCGTTTTTGGTTATAAAAATTGATGTAAAACTGAATGGCTAGTTTGGCTTCTGCTTTTGTCTCATAAACATGTTTGTACAGGTATTCTTTTTTCAGAGAGGCAAAGAAACTCTCTGCACATGCATTGTCGTAGGGGTTTCCCTTCCGACTCATACTTATGGTCGCTCCTGCCTCCTTAAGTGTATCTAAATAAGCCTTAGAACAGTACTGAGAGCCACGATCTGAATGGTGAATCCAACCCGACTTAGGGTTACGAATGGCCAAAGCCTTTTCTAAAGCTTTTAAGCACAGGGTGTGATCCATATGATCGTCTAACTGATAACTTATGATCCGTCGGGAAGCAAGATCAATAACAGGATTCAGATATAAAAAGCCTTCTCCTGTGTGAATATAAGTAATATCAGTAGCCCAAACCTGGTCTGGGGCCTCTGGAAGAAAGTCACGGTTTAAATGGTTTGAGTGAATGGTTTCATCGTGATCAGAGTCTGTCGTATTGATGAACTTTTTAGGTGGTGTGGCATAAAGGTCCAGTTCTCTCATTCGATTCGTCACTTTCTTTTGAGAAACCTCCACCTGATCCACTTCTCGAAGCATAAAGTGGATGCGAGGGCTGCCGTAACACCCATAATTATCATGATAATGGAAGAGGATCCGTTCATCGATATAACGGTTCCAAGCCTCTCTTTCCGTTTCTTCTCTGTCCAGACGATTCAAATAATCATAATAACCAGATTTAGACACACCAAGAACTTGGCACATCCTCGAAATGGTGTGTTCGTGTCGGTGTTCATGAATGAACTTGAACTTCACTACTTTTCCTGATTGAAGATGTGCATGGCCTTTTTTAAAATGTCGACTTCCTCCTGGAGCTCTACGTTACTTTTTTTCTCTTTTTCATACATTTCCTTGTACTCAGAGGCGGTCAACAGTTGATTCTGTGCTTCTTTTTCTTCCTTCTTTTTTTGGTCACGATACTCCGTCTTCCATCTTTTAAGGTTACCGTAGGGAATATCGAGTTTCTGACTAAGGTCCGTCATTTTGTGTCCGTCCAATTCCATTAACTTCACAACATAAAGCTTAAACTCAGGGTCATAATTTCTGTACTTTTGGGTCAATGTGAACACGTCCTTTAATGCTTTGTGATGATTAAAACATGGTTCAATACTAGTGTCCACTTTTTATACTAACTCTACATTCACCTTGAGAACGGGAACAATCCAAGACTTTTAATGCTATTTTAGTGTGACCCAAATGTGGCTGTTAGAGAGGTGTGTCCTCGTGTTAGCTAGGTTGCCGTCACCTCTATTAAACAGTTCTCTTCCGCTCCCGAATTACTTCTTTAATACAATCCGCCAATCCCCGAACATCTTCCAAAGTTCGATCAAAGCCAAACGAAATCCGGATGAATGTTTTTGCCTCCGCTTCTGAAATCCCCATCGCTAGCAAGGTTTTTGGAGGCCCCCCGCTTCTGACTTGACACGCACTTCCGGTTGAAAAAAAGTAGCCTCTACGGTTTCCTTCAAGCATCATGTGCTGGCCGTCAGTTTCGTGAATGCAGAGCCCGAGTACAGGAATGCAAGAGTCGGAGCCTGAGCCTGCCACTTTAATGAAGTCGTCCATATCTTCTAAGGCATTCAAAAATTCTCCTTTTAACGATTTGATGTACTGTTGATGTGGAGCAAGCTTCGTCAAACTTGTTTCCGCAGCTGTGGTAAAGGCAGCAATTCCTGGTGTGTTCAAGGTACCTTGACGGATACCGCTTTCGTGGGAACCGTTAGGAAAAAAGGGGGAGAAGGAAAGCGATGGACGAATATACAACGCACCGACCCCTTTTGGTCCGTAAATTTTGTGGCTTGAAATTGAGAAACTGTCAACCAAGGAAGCGATTCGACTAAGATCAATTTTTCCAAAAGATTGAACGCAATCACTATGGAGCAAAATCCCACCCGCTCTGCATAGCTCATAAATTTTTTCAATCGGTTGAATGGTTCCGATATCGGAATTGACATGCTGGATCGAAACGAGTACGGTATCTTCGCGCATCAGAACCTCTAACTCTTCTAAGTCAACTATTCCTTCTTCAGTCAACGACACTTCACTTACTTTAAATCCCTTTTCTTCAACAAGCTTCGTCGTTATATTATGTATCGATGAATGTTCACCTGCGGAAATAACAATATGCTTGCCTGGAGCCGCCGCATTAGTTAGTGCGTATAAAGCTAGCATATTGCTTTCGGTACCTCCACTCGTAAAGGTGATTCCTGCAGCATCCACTTGGAAATGATTTGCCAATCTATCTCTGCAATGCTCTGCTAGTGAATCAGCTTTTGTGCCAATATCATGAACGCTGCGAGTATTACCAAAGTACTCCTTAGATGCCTGTATGTAAGTTTGTAAAGCCTTCTCACTAATCGGACAAGTTGCTGCATAATCAAAGTATTTCATAGGTGATCCTCCCATTTTTTATAAAAAGACCTTGTATTCAATTAAAATATATGTAAATATAGTTGTCAATACACATGTAAATATAAGGTGGGGTTCATTTTGAATAGAGCGGACGTAATTATTGTGGGAAGCGGGATCGCTGCATTACAGCTTGCCGTTCATCTTCCCAGAAATTTTCATGTGATTGTTCTCACAAAGTCACAGATGAAAAAGAGCAATTCATCATTGGCTCAAGGGGGAATTGCTGCTGCGATTGGGGCTGAGGATGATCCTACTTTTCACTATAAAGATACGATGGAAGCGGGCAGGAATGTGAATAATCAACTGGCTGTTCATCGGTTAACGGACAAGGCGCCGGAGACTATTCAAGAGCTTGTCAATGATCAATGTCCATTTGATCGTGACCAAAACGGCAGCCTTCAGCTTGGAAGGGAAGGAGCACATAGCCACTCAAGAATCGTGCATAGCGGAGGAGATCAGACTGGCCGCATGATGATTGATTGTTTAGTAGAAAAGTTGGGTTCAAACGTACATATTTATGAGAATCAATGTGTGTATGATCTACACATGGAGAAAGAGGGCCGTTGTTATGGGGTCAAAAGTAAAACAGGAGATGAATTGTCCCATAGCATCTTTGCTCCTCACGTTGTTTTGGCCACAGGCGGCTGCGGACAGCTTTATTCGTTTACCTCAAATGCAAAGGAAGTAACCGGGGACGGGATCGCGCTAGCTTACTGGGCTGGAGCGAGAGTGAAAAATATGGAGTTTGTACAATTTCATCCGACGTTACTTTTTTGCAATGGAAAAACGGAAGGACTTGTATCAGAAGCCATTCGTGGGGAAGGGGCACAGCTCGTGGATGACAAAGGGAAGCAGATAATGGCTGGCGTTCACCCAATGCGCGATTTAGCACCAAGACATGTTGTCGCTCAAACGATTTTTAACTCGATACAAAAGGGCCGACCTGTGTATTTAGATATCTCATCGATCCCCGAATTTAAAAAAAGATTTCCAACAGCCGCCCAGCTATGTCAACGAAATCAAGTGAGTGGGAGCATTCCTGTTGCCCCAGGTTGTCATTTTCTTATGGGAGGAATTGAAGTCGATGATGTGGGGAGGACGAATGTTCCTGGTCTTTACGCGGTTGGGGAGGCCGCTTGTACAGATGTTCACGGAGCAAATCGACTCGCCAGCAACTCTTTACTTGAAGGATTAGTCTACGGTAAAAAACTTGCTAAGCATATTGCAGAACAGGCTTTAACGCCCTTTTTCCAAGAGCCGCCAAGTTGTAATCATCATGAGAATGTATCTGGCCTAACGCTGCCGACAGTAGAAGAAATTCAATGCCATATGATGGATCGGGCAGGGATTGTTCGAGAGGAAAAATCACTGCTTACCCAACTCAAATGGATTGAATCGTTTAAGCTTGAAAAATGGGTGAGAACAGACTTTAGCCAGCTTACAATAAAGCAATGGTCCATTTTGTCAATGCTACAAACATCCTGGCTGATCACAAACGCAGCTTTGAAACGAACAGAAAGCCGCGGAGGTCATTTCCGAAGCGATTTTCCATATGAAAGAGATGAATGGCAAGGGAAGCATACAACAGAAATTAGATGTTCAGAAAAGAGGAGATCACTTGAATCAGTTAAAGCTTAAACAGGCTCTGGAGCATTTTTTCATTGAAGACATTGGTGATATCGATGTAACTAGTGATTATTTATTTGCAGGAGTTCATGGAGGGGAAGTTGTTTTTGAGGCGAAGCAATCGGGAGTTTTAAGTGGAACAGCCGTGATCGTAATCGGTTTTCAAATGCTTGATCCATCGATTAGCGTTCAATTACTGAAAAAGGATGGTGATGTGATTTCTCAAGGGGAGACAATTGCTATCGCTAATGGGGAATGGGCGAGTTTGTTAAAAGGAGAGCGTGTGATCTTAAATCTCGTTCAGCGAATGAGTGGAATTGCGACAATGACAAATAAGGCTGTTACAAGTTTAAATAGTGCACACACAAGGATATGCGATACTAGAAAGACGATCCCGGGACTTCGGATGTTTGAAAAGTATGCTGTCAGGACAGGCGGCGGCTTTAATCATCGGAATGGGTTGTATGATGCTGTCATGATTAAAGATAACCACATTACTTTTGCCGGATCTATTAAGGAAGCAGTTAGGCAAGTGCGGAAGCGAGTCGGTCATATGGTGAAGGTTGAAGTCGAAACAGAAACTGAAGAACAGGTGCTTGAGACAGTCGAAGCGGGGGCGGATTGTATTATGTTCGATAATCGCAGTGTTGAGGAAATTCAGAGATTCGTAAAGCTTGTCCCACCACATATTATGACCGAAGCATCTGGAGGGATTACATTAAAGGACCTTTCAAAATACAGCGATTGCGGTGTTGATTACATTTCCTTAGGATGTTTGACCCACTCTACGCCCTCGCTTGACATCAGTGCCAACGTACATATGAATGAGAGGAGGGATTAAGATGAACATCTTAGAAACAATGAAAAGTTCTTCACCAACGATTCCGGAAAAATATATGCAAATGGAAAGCAGCGAGCTTACTAAGCGTGTCCGGAAGGTAAAGGATCAAATGGGAACTAGACTTTTTTTACCCGGCCATCACTATCAAAAAGATGAAGTCATTGAATTTGCGGATGCACGCGGGGATTCGTTGAAGCTTGCCCAAATTTCAGCGTCGCAGCATGAAGCAGAAGCGATTGTCTTTTGCGGTGTCCATTTTATGGCCGAAACAGCGGATATCCTGACAAGAGATGATCAAAAAGTTTACCTCCCGGATATGCGAGCAGGCTGTACGATGGCCGATATGGCCAACTTCACCCAAACAGAAAAAGCATGGGAACAGTTGATGTCTGATTTCGGGGACACCATTTTACCATTGACTTATGTCAACTCAACAGCTGCCATTAAAGCATTTGTCGGAAAACATGGAGGGGCAACGGTCACCTCATCGAACGCTGCGGAAATGATCCAGTGGGCTCTTACTCAAAAAGAGCGGATTCTATTTTTGCCTGATCAACATCTTGGTCGTAATACCGCTTACGACCTTGGTATCTCTCTGGATGACATGGCTGTCTGGGATCCTATTAAAGAAGAGCTTATGTATGTGGGGGATGTTGAGGATGTAAAAGTAATCTTATGGAAAGGGCATTGTTCAGTGCATGAAAATTTCACCGTATCAAACGTCCTTCAAATACGGGAAAAACATCCATATATGAAAATCATTGTCCACCCTGAATGCCGAAGAGAAGTGGTCGCCTTGTCTGATGAAGCAGGATCCACAAACCATATTATAAAAACGATCGAGCAGGCTCCACCTGGCAGCTCATGGGCGATCGGTACAGAAATGAATCTTGTCAATCGAATCATACAGGATCATCCGGATAAGCAGATCGTTTCCCTGAATCCAAATATGTGCCCATGTTTGACAATGAACCGAATCGACCTGCCTCATCTTGCATGGTCACTTGAATCGCTCGCACAGGGAAAAACTGTCAATCTGATAGAGGTAAATAAAGAGATTGCGATCGATGCGAAGCAGGCTCTCGACCGCATGCTTGCAAGAGCGTAAATGTTTGAGATGAATTTAGGCCGAGTGTCCCCCACTCGGCCGTCTTATTTTATAAAAGAAGGTAGCTTGTAATTATGCTCTATTAACAAAGTGCACTTAAAAGAAATAGGTGATTCGATTCCTCTCAAGGAGGGTAGAGGTCGCTTAACGTTTGGCGTCATTCCTGCCAACTAATTCCCGGAAAAATTACTCCAGGCTACTCGCTTTCTTTCCTACCTCCAGATGAAGCTTTTCAAAAATTTTATCAGTTACTGAGTTATCTACAGCATCCTTATAGATTGATTGGAGCTCATCATCATGTTGTTTTGCTTCTTTTAAATAAGCGACGCCTTCTTTCATGTAAGATTTATAACCACGGGTGAGATTATCAATTTCATCTGCATACTTTTCGTCTGTACCAGGAGTGACGGCTTCGGCATAGACATCAACGATTTCATCGCCTTCTCGATCCGGGAAATACTCATGCGGGTCTGTGCTGTCAAAAACGCAAAATCCTAATTCGCGGACGATTACCATATCTAGACTCAAGGGATCAAACCCACAATGGTAAATCTCTACATCAAAGCCAAGACTTTCACCAGCTGCAGCTATTTGCTTGAGGATAGTAGACTTCCCTGTTCCTGCGCGCCCTTTTATGAAATAGCGTTTATCTAAGTCTTCTGTTAAATTCGGAATATAATCAACCACTCCCTGTGGTGTAGAAGCACCGAAGAAGCGACGTTTGACTACAGCATCATTACTTGCAGCTTTTCGATTGTTAAATAACTGATGTATCAATTGAGTGGTTAACTGATTTGCTTTGGTAAAATTCATCTGATTAATGTAAATATCCTCAAGGTCATCATGGATCTCAAGACCAGCTTTAAATGAGTTCTGTGCTTCCTGGTATGCATTTTTTATTTTCTCTTTCAGTTGAATAATGGTATCTTTTTTACCGTTTAAACTGTCAAAATTTACGGTAGTATCCATATTGATGTATTCCAAGTTTTCATCATTAAAAACATATAACGGGGTGTCCCCGCCATAAATACCAAGCTTCAACTGCTGGATAATTACTCCGTCTATTGCTTGATTATCTGAAGAGGAATGAATCACTTCTATATCGAAACCCTCACCTTTCCATTCATCTGCCAGCTTCTCCATAAGACTTGATTTACCTGTATAAGGTAAACCTTGCAGTATAAATACACGCTCAAGTCCCTGATAATTGAAAGCATACAAAGGATAAAAGCCTTTTGCTGTATGATCTCCCGCAAAAAAATGATGTACTTTCCCCGCCATTTTATCACTCTCCCTAAAACAATTGTCAATCCTGTTACTTAAGGTATGCAAAAATCATGTGTGGGTGATTGACTAGGTTCTTTTTAGAAAAATATAGATCGTCAAAAAATGATAAAAAGTAGTTCTTTACATGGTAGCTCTATTCTTAAATTTGGTACACTAAGGAAAACATCAGGTGTGATGCTTAAGTTCTTACAATAATGGGGGGATGAAAAAAATGGCTGCAAAGGAACAAGACCATCGCTTTACCATAGCAAACCGTGAAGCCTTAATTGGCGTTACTTTGGCCGTGGTCAATTTTGTTTGGTGGTTCGCCTTTGCATATGGATTAGGGAGTAAACCACCAGAAGAATATAGTTATGTCTTTGGGCTGCCAGCGTGGTTTTTTTATAGTTGTGTAGTTGGATTTATTCTAATGGCAGCGCTAGTCTTTTTTGTTGTGAGGTTTTTATTTGTGGAGGTATCGTTTGAGGAGGAACGGAGCGGTAATCAATCATGAATTTGGCTGTCATTGTACCATTGTTGATTTTTCTAGTTGTTATTTTCATTGTAGGGTTTGTAGCAAGTGGCTCATTAAAAAAGGCCAATCATGATTTCCTAGAGGAATATTTCCTTGGCGGGCGTCAGCTAGGTGGATTTATTTTAGCTATGACGATGATCGCTACTTACGGAAGTGCTAGCAGTTTTGTAGGCGGCCCCGGGGTTGCTTATACAGAGGGATTAGGCTGGGTTTTACTATCCATGTCTCAAGTGGTTACCGGTTATTTTGTTCTCATGATTTTAGGTAAAAAGTTTGCCATTATGTCAAGAAGATATAATGCTGTTACGTTAACCGACTTTTTAAGAGGTCGTTACCAAAGTAAATGGGTTGTCTTGATGGCAGCTTTTAGTATCATTATCTTTCTATTTTCAGCGATGGCAGCCCAGTGGGTTGGAGGGGCTAGATTAATAGAGTCATTAACTGGATTACCTTATCATACAGCTTTATTTATTTTTGCAATCTCAGTACTTATCTATGTAATTATTGGGGGTTTAAGGCAGTCGCGTTAACGGATGCTGTCCAGGGTGTAGTTATGTTTGGTGGGACACTCATCCTTCTCATAGCAACAATTATTGCGGGCGGGGCATTTCTAACATTATGGATGGATTGGCAGCAGAGAATCCCAATTTAATAACCCCGTTTGGTGCAGATGGCAGCCTGACCCCTGCCTATGTTTCCTCCTTTTGGATCCTCGTTGGTGTAGCTGTTGTCGGGCTTCCCCAAATAACAGTGCGGGCGATGTCTTATAAAAGTTCGAAGGCGATGCACCGGGCTTTGATTATTGGAACAGTTGTTGTTGGATTCATCATGTTAAATATGCATTTGATAGGAGTGTTTGCCCGACCGATCTTACCCGGGATTGAAGTAGGGGATAAGGTGATGCCGCTAATAGCCTTAGAAGTGTTGCCTGCATGGCTCGCTGGTGTCGTGTTAGCTGCTCCCATGGCCGCGATCATGTCAACAGTAGACTCATTATTGCTTTTAGTCAGCTCTTCTGTTGTGAAAGATGTTTACGTCAACTATGTTAAACCAGACGCTTCGTACCAAAGGATAAAAACGTTAAGCTTTGGAGTGACAGCTGTCCTTGGGATACTAGTATTTTTAATGGCCATCAATCCACCAGATCTACTAATCTGGCTTAATTTATTTGCATTTGGCGGCTTGGAAGCAACGTTTATTTGGCCTGTTGTGATGGGGCTTTACTGGAAAAGGGGAAACAAATATGGCGCACTATCCTCGATGGTTGTTGGTGTCGGGTCCTACATTATTATAGAGCAATTCTTCACGACACCTTTTGGTATGCATAGTGTCGTCTTACCGATTATCCTCTCGTTTATTGCCTATGTTGCTGTTAGTTTAGCTACAAAACAATTGGGTGATTATATTGCCCAACAGCAAATCGAAGAAGATATATTCAAAGCAGGACAAGAATGAAAAAAAGGTCGTCTCTCGTACTTGTGAGAGACGACCTTTTTTAGACCATATATTACCACCTCAGGTCATCCAAAAATTGGATTTGAATTTAGTGTATTACTTAATTAGTGTAATAAAAGACTAAAATTTTCCATATAACCATTGACAGACAATTAAGAAAACGTTTACAATTTATTTAGTTAGTAGTGAATAGTTGATTATAAGCTGAATTAGGTGAAGTAAATGACGCAGAAGATTCCAATTGGGAAGTTAGCTATGCTAGTGGCCTCATTAACACCGGTAGAGTTGGAACCATTTTCTGCACAGTTAAAAGATGTGGAGTATTGTCAGGGTAAAGCAGGTTCCATGAATATGCAGAAAGTGATTTCAGCGGTAGAAACTGCCGGGAAGAGAAACCATATTATTTCTGAAGTGTTGTATCGTGAAACACACGCTTTGTATCATGCCATTCTAGAAGCGTTAGAAGGCGTGATGCGCGGTCAAATTGGTGCGGGAGACATGATGCGGACGGTAGGATTGCGTTTTGCTATTGTTCGAGGATCTCCATATGAGCAGTTTGATGAAGGTGAGTGGCTGGCAGTCGCTTTTTATGGAACGATTGGCGCGCCAGTGAAAGGGCTTGAACATGAAACGTTCGGGCTTGGAATTAATCATATAGGGTAACAGCTGCCTATAGTCAAAAGTTTTGAGGAGGCGGCAATGGTATTTCGTATGCCATTGTCGTCTCTTTTTTTATTATGGAGAGGAGAAATTTTTATGATTCAATTAAATGGTTCGGACTTAACATTAAAGCAAATGAAAAGCATTATTTATGGTAAAGAAATCATCGCCATTAACCCAGAGAGTATGAAAAAGGTGCGGAAAAGCAGGGCTGCCGTAGAGAGGATTGTTTCAAATGGGGAAACGGTTTATGGCATTAACACGGGGTTCGGAAAATTTAGTGATGTTCGTATTAAAGATGAAGATGTCGATAACTTACAGCTTCATTTGATTCGCTCTCATGCTTGTGGTGTGGGGGAGAATTTCCCTGCAGTTGTCAGCAAAGCAATGGTGGTACTAAGGCTCAATGCGTTACTCAAAGGATTCTCAGGCGTACGTCCATGTGTGGTGGAACGTTTGCGTGACATGGTTAATGAGAATATTTTTCCAGTCATTCCTAGTCAAGGCTCACTTGGCGCTTCAGGTGATCTTGCACCGCTTTCACACCTTGCTTTAGTACTAGTGGGGGAAGGAGAAGTCCATTATCGTGGCAAAATCAGGCCAACACAGGAAGCTTATCAAAAGCTTGGCTATGAATCTCTTACACTGAAAGCCAAAGAAGGCCTTGCTCTTATTAATGGGACACAGGCGATGACAGCTATGGGGGTGATCAATTATATTGAAGCAGAACGTCTAGTCGACCAAAGTGACTGGGTTTCATCCATGACGTTAGAATCACTTGAAGGAATTATTGATGCCTTCCATCCAGCTATTCATGAAGCACGAGGCTATCCTGAACAAATGGAAGTGGCAGAAAGAGTTCGTACGATTACGAGTGACAGTAAACTGATCACACACCAAGGGGAAAAAAGGGTGCAAGACGCCTATTCCCTCCGATGTATCCCGCAGGTCCACGGTGCTTCAAGGCAGAGCCTTGCTTATGTCAAAGAAAAGCTTGAGATTGAAATGAATGCGGCAACAGATAACCCACTTATTTTTGACGATGGGGAGACTGTGGTATCAGGCGGGAACTTCCACGGACAGCCGATTGCCCTTGCCATGGACTTCTTGAAAATCGCAGTAGCGGAAATAGCTAATATCTCAGAACGTCGGGTGGAGCGGCTCGTTAACCCGCAGTTAAATGACCTGCCAGGCTTCTTAAGTCCGGATCCTGGTCTACAATCTGGGGCGATGATCATGCAATATGTTGCTGCCTCCCTCGTTTCGGAAAATAAAACGTTGGCCCATCCAGCCAGTGTGGACTCGATCCCATCCTCTGCAAACCAGGAGGACCATGTCAGTATGGGAACCATCGGGGCTCGCCATGCGTATCAAATCATTGTGAATGCGCAAAAAGTAGTTTCCATTGAAATGATTTGTGCTATGCAGGCTCTTGAATATCGCGGTATCTCGTTAGCGTCATCTTCCATTCAAAGACTTTTTGCAAAAGGGAGAGAAGTGGTGCCATCGATAACGGAGGATCGTATTTTTTCAAAAGATATCGAAACCCTTTCGAAATGGTTGAGCTGTGATCAATTTGATTGGACAATACAACGGAAGACCATATCTAGTTAAGAAAAGAAAAAGAGGGGGGAATTAGATGTTCACAAATGCTGTGATCATAAGTGTGTTAGTCATGGTCATATTGAGCCTGGTTCGCGTCAATGTCATTTTTGCCATATTGATCGCGGCCATTACAGCAGGGGTAGTTTCAGGAATGAATGTTTCGGAATCCGTGTCAGTCATCGTTTCGGGGATGGGCGGTCAATCGAATACGGCGCTTAGTTATATACTACTCGGAATATTTGCAGTCATGATTGGCTTATCAGGGATAACGAGCATCTTGGTGAATAAAATGCTCAAGGTGATAGGTGATCGGAAACTTGTCCTCGTTTTTACCATTGCGGGACTAGCTTGTCTTTCACAAAACGTCATTCCTGTCCATATCGCTTTTATTCCGATCTTAATCCCGCCATTGCTCTCATTATTTGACCGAATTAAATTGGACAGAAGAGCCGTAGCGTCTGCCCTGACGTTCGGATTGAAAGCACCTTATATTATGATACCTGCAGGGTTTGGGCTGATATTTCAGGGGATTATTCGTGATGAGATGAAGGCAAATGGAATGGAAATTGCTTTAAATAAGGTGACGCTTGCGATGCTGTTTCCTGGTGCAGGAATGATTGTTGGATTATTTATTGCCCTGCTCATTTCTTATCGAAAAGATCGGGTTAGTCAAAATGGAAAGCCTGATCCCAAAATATCTGATGATGAGAATGTTCCTGAAGATGTTTTCCATCGAAAAGACATTAAGTGGGGAATGGAGCACTGGATGACGATCCTGGCCATTGTGGTGGCTCTTGCTCTGCAGCTTTATACGGACTCCCTCGTGATCGGTGCCTTGGCCGGTATCATCGTTATGTTTCTAACTAGAGTTGTTAAATTCTATCAAGGTGAGCAAGTTGTTCAGGAGGGGATCGGGATGATGGGTATGATCGCCTTTGTCATGCTGATTGCTTCTGGTTACGCTACGATTTTAAAAGAAACGGGATCCGTTCAAGCACTTGTTGATCAAACTGAAGGGCTTTTAGGTGGATCTCACTTACTGATCGCGATTGTTATGCTCCTAGTCGGTTTGCTGATCACCATGGGGATTGGCTCTTCATTTGGTACGATACCAGTGATTGCGGCACTTTATGTTCCTATTTGTCTAACAGCCGGATTTTCACCGATGGCTACTGCTGCCTTAATTGGAACAGCTGGTGCGCTCGGGGACGCAGGTTCTCCCGCTTCAGACAGTACACTTGGACCAACATCGGGATTAAATGCAGACGGTAAACACCATCATATTTGGGAAACATGTGTGCCAACATTCTTGCATTATAATATCCCACTGTTCATATTCGGGGTTATTGCAGCGGTCATCCTTTAATGTAGTAAAATTGAAGCTATCCTGTTTGGGTGGCTTCTTTATTTTACAAAAAACATTTTCCGGTTAAGTCGCTATTTCTCGGAGCTAGGACGCTATTCCCATGAGCTAGGTCGTTATCTACTAGAGATCCGTCCTTATCACCGTGAGTTAAGTCGAAATTCGCTGAGGTTAAGGAAATAAGAGTTTTGTCGAGATATATGTTAGAATAATGGAGTTCGTGTGAGAAAGGATGGGATGAACATGACCCAGCGATCACCTCAAATCAAACTAATTATTGAATACTGTTATATTATGATCGGTTCGGCTTTTGTTGGTTTATCATTTAACATGTTTTTACTGCCAGCTAAATTAGCTTCAGGCGGTGTTTCTGGGATAAGTACCATTTTATATGAGTTGTACAAGTTTAATCCGGCTTTTGTCCAGTGGGCGATTAATATTCCACTGTTTATTTTGGGAATTCTTCTTCTTGGGAAAGACTTTAGCTTAAAAACGTTAGTGGGAACATTATTTGTACCATTTGTCATCTGGCTTACGGCTGATCTCCCCTTTAAAGTGGACAATCCTTTGCTGGCTGCGATTTATGGTGGAATTCTGTTAGGGGTTGGTCTCGGAACAGTTTATCGAGGAAAAGGATCAACCGGAGGCACAGCGATGATTGCTCAGGCATTGAAAAAGTATACAGGTTTTTCGAGTGGTTTTTCCCAATTAATCGTAGATGGATTTGTCGTGATTACTTCTGCGATCGTGTTTAACCTGGAGCTTGCTTTATTTGCGATGATGTCCATTTATGTGACAAGTAAAGTGATCGACTTTGTTCAACTACAAACATCGCCATCGAAACTTGTCCTGATTATTTCTGAAAAGGAAGAACTAATTCAGTCGATCATTAAAGATGAAATTGATCGAGGTCTGACGAAAATCCGTACAGTCGGAGGTCATTCAAATACCGAAAAGACAATGATTCTTTGTGTTGTTGAGCAGGAGGAAGCGATTTATTTAAAAAAAGCACTACAGGAAAAAGAACCGACTTCTTTCATTGTCTTCCTTAACGCTTCTGAAATTCTTGGACGAGGTTTTTCTTTATCAAAATTTTATGAAACAGGAAAGTAGCAGGAACCCCTCACGCCAGGCCAGGTCGCCCATTGATCTAACGTAAGGGGTTTTTGTATGTCAATTCTATTTCAATTGCTTTACTCCCCCCGGTTGATAAAGATTTAGAGCGAATAGATATCTCATGAAAACGCTAGTGAGTGAGGTATGAATGATGAAACGAATCTCTTCCATCGATTTTGTGAAATTTATAGCCATGTTTTTTATTGTATATATTCATTCGCATTCATTTAAAGAGGTCGACCTCTTCGGTATTGAGGGCGGTAGGATAGATTTCCTAATCGATACCTTTGCCCGGTTTGGAGTCCCTTTTTTCTTTATGGTCTCTGGTTACCTTGTTGTCAAACAGGTGGAACGTAAAGGCGGGGGCTATTTCCCAAAGTATGTGGGAACGTTGATTAACTTGTATGTAGCCTGGTTCTTATTTTTCTTCCTTTATGATTTAGTGATGGTCATTCTCGATAAAGGGTTTAAAAGTGAACCCATCATTGAGTATATCAGTACATTTTTGACCTTTGATATCTTCTATTACGGTGCAGGCCATACCCAGTACCATCTTTGGTATTTGCTGGCTGCGACCTGGGCTATGATCTTATTTGCTCTGTTTTATTACTTTGGAAAAATTGAGCTTCTGTTAGTGATCAGTTTTGTTTTATACGTAGTTGGGCTCTTTGATCAATCCTATTCAGGGATTTATGATCTTAGCTTCGAATCCCGTGAGGGGGCATTTTTTGGTATATTTTATATAACGTTAGGCGGGATGTTTGGAAAATATCAATCCCCATTCACTCAAATTTCACGACGATTTAAGCCGTGGGTATGGGTATTGGTGTTTATTGGGTTTTCCTTATTACAAATGATCGAAAGGGAAATCACAGCCCATGCTCTCGGTGGGGATAGCGGAAATTATTTTATTTCAACGATTCTTGTCGCGGCCGCATTATTTATGTTTATATTCAGCATGCCTAACATTGGAGAGGAAACCCTCATTAATAAAATTGGGAAAAACACTGTAGGGATTTATGTCATTCACACGGTTATTTTGGATCTAACCAATCGTTTGGTCAATTTTGCTGGATTAAGTGTTATACGTGAGCATTTATTGTGGGGACTTTTGTTTACACCTTATCTGTTTATTGTATCTTATTTGCTTTATATGAGCCTTCAGCGCCTCAAACCTAAATTCGGATAACTTCATCCAGGGAAAATGACATTCTAAAAAAGAACATAATACTCGTACCTCATACTTAAACTCCAAGTATGGGGTTTTTCATGTTTGATGAAAGTAGGGGATAGGATAAAATCTCAAAAAACACATGCATTACTTTTTTCTTAAAAAAATGCTATAACATTGGATGCCTAAACATATATAAGTACTATGCATCAAACTTTCAAATGGTCAAAAAGATGGGAGATGAATCGTTTGTCCTACTGTCAACAATGTGGAAACTCTTTAGCAGAAGAAGAACAGTATTGTACATCTTGTGGAACAAAGCAGCCGGGCCCAACAAAGGAAGCTGAGACGAACAGCCATAAGGTCACCACTCGAGAGAAGCCTGTTTCAAGAAAGACAATGTCGAAAAGGTCAAAGGTTTTGATCGGCAGCTTTGTTGGATTAGCCTTATTAATATTTGGAGCGCATGTTGCCCTTTCATCTTTCTTAGATCCCGTTAAACAAATTCAAGCGATGGATCGTGCGGTATCTGAGCAAAATAGCGAGGCTTTCTTACAGCATGTCAATATTGATGAAGAGGCACTTATGAACCCTGACGAATATGTGAGTTCCCTTGCGAATGCCGGCTGGGAGTCGATGCGGGAACAGTTTACAGTCTATATGGAAGACGAAGCGGGAGATTTTGATCAAACCGTTACGGGCAATGATGGACAGGACCGTTTTATAGTGAAGAAAAACGATATCGCTTTAGGCCTTTATACTACATATGAAATTGAGGCTCTTCCTTTCCGTGTTTCGATTACATCAAATTATGATCAATCTGACTTTGCTATTGAGGATGTCAAGCTTCATGTTGAAAAGGCAAATGAGCCAAGCAAGTCCATTGAAGCCTACCCAGGCACGTACCATGTGACTGGTTTAATGAAAAATGCTTTTGGCGAAGTGACTTTGTCAGAAGACATTACGGTTGACTCTTCAGAAGGAAACTACCAATTGAATTTTGCTGTGGCCAATGCTTGGCCTACGTCTGATGTCGAAGGAGCCATTTTATTTATTAATGGGGAAAGTACAGGGAAAACGGTAGAAGAGTTTGAAACACTTGGACCCTTCCCTGAAGACAAAGAAGTATCCATGCACGCTGAGTGGAAGACACCGGACGGCGAAATGATAAAATCGGACCCCATCACACAAGATGGAGATGATTTTGGAAATTATCATTTCGCATTTGAACTTCCTGTTATGGAAAACAAGGAGGAACCAGTAGAAACAAATAGGGAAGCTCCCTTAGACGACGTAGAAGAATTTGTCTTGGATTTTAGGGATGCCTATGAGGTCGCCTTGAATAACCGTGATTATTCTTATATTGAAGATTACTTATTAGATGGCAGTGACGCAGATGCTGGATTGTCCAAATATGTTGGAGATTTAAAAGATGAAAATTATACTTATGAATTTAACGAAAATCTCATTACAGGAGCGGAGCAAGTGAAGGAGGGCATATTTAAAATTTTTACCAATGAAAAGTTTCTGTTTACAAACCATCTTGGTGATCAAATCGATTACGACCGCGAAAAAATCTACACAGTCGTTACGCACGGAAGTGGCTTACAGATTAGGAAAATTGACATCAATGAAACGAATCGAAATGAACTTTAATGAGGAAAGGAAGTCGTTCTACATGATCTGTCCCAACTGTAATCACGAACAAGAGTCAGGGAGGTTTTGCGGCGTCTGCGGCACAGAGATTTCAACGGAACAGCCGGTACATCAATTAGATAAATCGGCCGACCAACAACAGCAGCAACAACAATTCCAATCTGCAGCAACAGAAGTGCAGCCGCAATCTGATAGTATGGCAAAGGCGAAACAAGCTTCCAGCCAATTTGGCAAAAATGCCCTGCAACTGCTTAAACGGCCGTCCATCGCTTTTACATCGACAGAAAACCATTTCGTTTCAGGGCTTGTTACGATGGCCATCTATATTACAGCCTTTACGTTGAGTCTTTATCTTTTAGCGAATAAATTTTACAAATTGACCATGGGAGGATTCAGTTCCCTAATGGGAGAATCCAGTACGCAGCAATCTCTTCCCTTCTTCAAAGTAGTATCGCCGATTTTTCTCTTTGTCTTACTCTTCCTTGCAGCAGCAACAGTTACCATTTTTGTGGCGATCAAAATGATGAACATAAACTTCTCTTTTCAAAAAGCTGTTGCCCAATATGGAGGATTAATCATCCCCTTTACTACATTAAATATAGCAGCTATCGTCTTTGGGTACAGCGGTTCAATTGGATTCACTCTGGTATCCCTAAACGCATCCCTTGTATTCACCGTCTTTATTTTGCCAGCAATTATGGTCTATCATTACGGAATGAATAGTCCCCATAAATCAAGAAATATCTACTGGGGCGTGGGTACAAGTGCTGTAATTATGTTAATCACCTATTTCATCGTTCGTACATTTGCGCTTGATTTCATCGAACGTATGCAAGAGTTTACTAATATCTTGTAGTTGCGTTATTATCTTCAACTTCAACGGGGAGGGAACGACTGCCCCGTAGCCATTTTCAGTAAGCTGAGTTTGACTAGATATATAGAGTCCATAAACTGGCAATGGACTCTATTTTATTGTGAAAAAACGTTAAAGAACAATCCCGGTGAGATAGGGAACAATGATGCCGAGATAGGGACCAATGACAGCGCGTTAGCGAACAATCCTAGAAGATAGGGACCAATGACAGAACGTTAAGGAACAATCGTTTTGGAAAAACGATCTATAAAGAGAAAATTTGTTTGATGTATAGTTTTACGTCTCGAAATCTATTATCGAGGGATGCGCCTCCTCGTGCTTAATGCTATCAATCAAACTGTATATAAAAATCAACCCTTACGTAAGAGAACATCATTCGGATAAATAAAATTCTGAAAAATTAGGTTGCCATACCATAATCCCCGTGATATGATTTGTTTAATGAATTTTGTGCAAACGTATTCACGAATGCAATTGATATATTATTTATTCTCTAAAAGACGTTCTCATGGTACATAAAGGACGTTGTTTGCATCAAAGTGCAAACGTATGCACCTTAGTACATCAGCAACAGCAAAAATTTTTAGTGAATTATGGAAGCGCATTCATTCATTGATTAAAATCATACTAGGGAGTGGATCAAATGAATAAGAAGAAGTTTTATTCAGGAATTGCTACTGCTTTGTTAGCATCCAGCGTTGCGTTAACAGGGTGTTCGTTTTCTTCTGGTGATGAGGAAGCAAGTGGTTCGTCCGAAGATGCAGTAACGGTAGATGTATTCCAGTTTAAAGTGGAATTTAAAGAGCAGTTTGAGGAATTAGTTGCCATGTATGAGGAAGAAAATCCGGATGTAAATATCAACGTTAAAACAGTTGGCGGGGGAAATGATTACGGTGCTTCCTTGAAAACATCTTTCTCTTCCGGTGAAGAGCCAGACATTTTCAATATCGGTGGTCCGACAGATGTTGATGAGTATGAAAAGTATTTAGCTGATCTTTCAGATACGAAGGCTGCTGATGCTGCACTTGATGGTACGCTTACAAGTGTCAAAAGAGATGGTAAAATCTTAGGGCTTCCGTTTAACCAAGAAGGTTACGGATTGCTTTACAATAAGAAAGTTTTTGAAGAAGCAGGAATCAATCCTGATGAGATTAAAACATTTGAAGAATTGAAAAAGGCCGTTGAAACGCTTGATAGTAAAAAGGACGAGCTTGGCATTAAAGCACCATTCGCTTTTCCGGCTAAAGAAAAGTGGGTAATTGGTAATCATATGGCTAATGCCTACTTGGCTGATGAATTTAATCACGATGTAATGGAAGCTTATAATGCAGACACTGTTGAATTCACAATGGGTGACCAACTGAAGCGTTTCTTAGATCTACAAAATAATTACTCTGTTCAACCGACATTGAGCCTTGACTATTCTCAACAAGTGGAAGAATATTTCTCACTTGGCAAAGTAGCCATGATCCAACAAGGGAACTGGGTATATAACACTATTGCATCAATGGATGAAGAATTCGCTCAAAATAATGTGGGACTTCTTCCAATACCTGTAGAAGGGTATGAGGGAAGTATTCCGGTTGGTGTTCCAAACTATTGGGTCGTTAATAAAGAGTCAGGAGATGAAGTGGTACAAGCTAGTAAAGAGTTCTTAGATTGGATGTACACTTCTGAAACAGGCAAGAAATTTGTAACAGAAAAATTCAAATTCATCCCCGCGTATGAAGGTTACGAGGACCTTGAAATCGCTGACCCTATTTCCAAGGAAATTTATGAATATGTAAAAGAAGGAAATACAATGGGATGGGTATTCTTAGGAGCGCCAATTGCTTGGACTGAAGGCGCATTTGGTGTAGCCGTCCAGGAGTATATTGCTGGTAATATCACTTGGGAAGAAGTAATCCAGCAATCGAAGGAAGCTTGGGAAGAAGCTCGTCAGTAAGAAATGATAACAGCTGACAAGGGTGTTTAAAGACATGCTTGTCAGCTAAAAAAGTATCTCCTCTATTAGATAGGATCGTAGCCTGATAGATGAGATGTTTTATTTTACTAGATGACTGAAATCGATATCATATCCACATGCATAAACTTAGTTAGCAACACTATTGTATCAGCATTGGAGGGCGTGCACATGCATAATCGCAATATTTGGTTTTGGCTTTTTCTCACCCCGGTTATTCTCGGGTTGGGTCTTGTTGTTGTCATTCCATTCATCTACGGCTTCATCTTTTCCTTTACCGACTGGAATGGGCTGACGGCCACCAAGTTTTTAGGATTTGAACATTATATCAATCTATTTCAAGAAGACGAATTCATGAGCTCGATTTGGTTTACCGTTAAGTTTGCCGTTGTTACGGTCATTCTGCTGAATATCATGGGGCTTGGACTTGCGCTACTCGTAACCCGCAATATTAAAACCAATAACTTACTTCGGACGGTATTCTTTATGCCAAACTTGATCGGCGGTCTGATCCTCGGATTCATCTGGCAGTTTATTTTCGTCAGTGTGTTCGACGATATCGGCACAATGTTCGGCATCGAGAATTTGCAAGGCTGGCTTTCGACGACGAGTACAGGGTTCTGGGGGCTTGTGATCCTGACAGCCTGGCAGATGGCAGGTTACATTATGATCATTTACATTGCTTACTTAGAAAATATTCCAAAGGACTTGATCGAAGCGGCAAAAATCGATGGGGCCAATGGATTGCAGCGGTTTAAGAGTATTACCTTCCCGCTTGTAGCCCCAGCCTTTACCGTCAGTATGTTCCTGACATTGTCGATGGCTTTCAAGATTTATGACCAAAACTTATCCCTGACCAATGGCGGGCCGTTCAACTCCACGCAAATGGTTGCGATGGAAATTGTTCGCACAGCCTTTTCAGACAATCAGATGGCCTATGCCCAAGCCAAAGCGGTGATTTTCTTCTTAATCGTTGCCGTTATTGCGCTGACCCAGGTGTACTACAACAAGAAACGGGAGGTTGAGATGTAATGAAGAAGAACAAAGAAAAACGGAATTTATTCTCAATCGAAATCCTCGGTATTGCCTTAGGGTTACTGTGGATTGCGCCGTTCTATCTGATGATTGTCAATGCGTTTAAAACGAAGCGGGAAATTTTCGAAGGGGTTCTAGGCATCCCAGACTCGTTGGCACTTGAAAACTTTGTGCAAGCGTTTATTGATTTGGAGTTCCTAAAATCTCTCTTCAACTCGGTGTTGATCACAGGATTGAGTATTGCCGTCATCATCTTGTTCTCTTCGATGGCAGGATATGCCTTGGCTCGTAACAAAAGTAAGCTTAGTGGCATCATCTTTTTCACCTTTGTAGCTGCGATGTTGATTCCCTTCCAATCGGTGATGATTCCGCTTGTATCGATTTTTGGTCAAGCGAATATGTTGAATGCGGGTGGGTTAGTTTTCATGTACCTTGGCTTTGGGTGCAGTTTATCGATCTTCCTTTACCATGGGGCGATGACAGGTGTTTCTAAAACGATGGATGAAGCGGCGATCATTGATGGGGCCAACCGTTTTCAATTGTTTTGGTATATCATTTTCCCTCTACTGAAACCAATTTCCGTGACGGTGGGGATCTTAAATACAATCTGGATCTGGAACGACTATCTGTTGCCTTCTCTTGTTCTTAGTGAAGCCAATGCCACGATTCCTTTGAAAATGTTTTATTTCTTCGGCCAGTATACGAAGCAGTGGCATTTGGCATTGGCAGGGCTGACGATCGCGATCATCCCAGTCATCATCGGTTACTTCTTTGCACAGAAGCAAATTATCAAAGGGGTTTCTGAAGGGCTGTCAAGTAGGCTTAAGGCAAATATGATTAAGGAGTAGATAGAACGTGTCGGTCACAATTAAAGATGTTGCAAAACAGGCGAACGTGGCTCCGTCCACGGTCTCTCGTGTCATTTCAAATAATCCGAGAATTAGTGAGAAAACGAAACGTAAAGTACGCAAGGTTATGGAAGAGATGGGATATCATCTTAATTTGAATGCTCGTGTGCTCGTCAGCCAATCCACCCAGACAATTGGTATTGTTATGAAGAATTCAGCGAGTCATTCATTTGAGAATCCCTTTTTCTCAGAATTACTGCGAGGGATCAGCAGGGCTTGTCATGAAAAAGATTACAGTATCAATCTAACAACAGGTGAGTCAGAGGAAGCGATTTATAATGATGTGGTCAAAATGGTCCAGGGAAAGAGGGTAGATGGAGTTATTGTCCTTTATTCTAAAAAGGATGATAAAGTAGTTCCTTATTTAATGGAACATGATTTCCCGTTTGTGTTGATTGGGAAGCCACTTGTCGATTCATCCAATGTGATGTATGTAGATAATGACAACGTCCAGGCCTGTCGAGACGCGACCAACTTCTTAATTAATCTTGGTCATGAGAAAATTGGTCTTATCGGGGGGATTCCCACTTTGAAGTTGCGAATGCCCGATTGGAAGGATTCAAGTATGCAATAAATGAACACAATTTGAATTTACCTGACAGCTATTTAAAAAATATAGAAATTGAAAATGGAGATAGCAAACAGATCATCAATGAATTGATGGACTTGCCTGAACCGCCTACTGGGTTAGTGATTACAGACGATTTTAATGCCTTGAAAGTTATGGCGACATTGCAAGAGCGGAACATTAAGATGCCAGAAGAGGTAAGCATAATCGGGTTTAATAATACGGTGATTGCCAAATTGTCTAATCCGCCATTAACGACGGTAGATACGAACTCTTACCAGTTAGGATACGAGTCCTGTCATAGTTTGATTCAATTGCTGCATGATCCTAAGATGCTAAAACGAAGCGTAATTGTGCCAACAACAATTGTAGAAAGAGAATCTTGTATTAAAAAAGACCTTGTTAACTTTTGAGTACATACGCTTTTTCCTATGGGGAAAGATGCAAACGTTTGCCACTTTAGTAATGAAAAAGGAGCGAATACAATGAATATTACAGTATGGAACGAATATCGCCATGAAAAAGAAAATCCAGTCGTTACAGACATTTATCCTGAAGGGATTCATACATGTATAGCAGAATTCCTTGAAGGAGATGACCATGTCGTTAAAACCGCGACACTTGATGAAGAAGAACACGGTCTGACGGATGAGGTACTTGCCAATACGGACGTACTAGTCTGGTGGGGACATAAAGCTCATGACGAGGTGAAAGATGAAGTCGCTGAAAAAGTGAAACAACGCGTCTTAGATGGGATGGGACTCGTTGTGTTGCACTCTGGCCATTTTTCCAAAGTATTCAAAAAGCTGATGGGGACGTCATGTGATCTGAAATGGCGTGAGGCTGATGACCGTGAGCGTATGTGGGTGGTTGACCCAACACATCCGATCACAGAGGGGCTTGGCGAATATATCGAAATCGAGAAGGAAGAAATGTACGGGGAACACTTTGATATTCCGGCACCTGATGAACTTGTCTTTTTAAGCTGGTTTGAGGGTGGCGAAGTATTCCGCAGCGGAGCAACGTTCAAGCGTGGCCGCGGCAAGGTCTTCTACTTCCGCCCAGGGCACGAAACGTATCCGACTTACTATCATAAAGATGTACAAAAAGTAATTCAAAATGGTGTGAAGTGGGCCAATAATGAAGGCACACCGAAGAATGTATATGGCAATTCCCAACCTTTAGAGGATATTTCTGAAAAGTAGGAGGAGAATCAATGGCTAATTTGAAAGTAGCAATTATCGGGTGTGGAAGTATCGCACAAAATCGTCATTTGATGGAGTATGAAGCGAATGATCAAGTGGAGATCATAGCGGTTTGTGACATTGTAGAAGAGCGTGCCATGGTAACTGCGGAAGCGTTTGGTGCCCGTTCTTACACGAATTACGAGGATCTTTTGCAAAAGGAAGATGTAGATGCCGTTAGCGTATGCTTGCCAAACTACTTACATGCACCGGTATCAATTGCGGCATTGAACGCAGGAGCACATGTCTTGTGTGAAAAGCCGATGGCGACGTCACGTGAAGAAGCGGAAGAGATGATTGCTGCGGCTGAGCGTAATGACAAGAAACTAATGATCGCACATAACCAGCGGTTTGTGGCTTCCCATGAAAAAGCTCGTCAGTTGATTGAATCAGGAGAGGTCGGGAAAGTTTATAGCTTCCGAACTACGTTTGGACACGGCGGCCCTGAAGGCTGGAGTGCAGATGGGACGGATAGCTGGTTCTTCAAAAAAGATCAGGCCTTTATCGGTGCGATGGGCGATCTTGGTGTACATAAAGCCGATTTGCTTCGCTACCTGCTGGGAGAAGAATTCGTTAATGTCGCTGGGTTTATTGAAAATAACGCTAAGGAAGGAATTTCAGTCGATGATAACGCGGTTTGTATATTGCGTACCGAATCTGGTGTAATTGGAACGCTTACAGCCAGCTGGGCATACAAGCCTGAAGAGGATAACTCAACAATTATTTATGGAGAAAAAGCTACATTACGTTTAGAGGACGATGCCGTTCATTCACTTGTTGCTCAGTATGCTACTGGTGAGATCGTAAAATATGAGCTTGGTCAAATTCAGTCAAATGAGGAAGGTGGTCAGACGAATACACATGTGATCGATCATTTTGTTGATTGTGTTTTGAATAATAAGCAGCCGCTGATCGATGGACATGAAGGAAAACGTTCGCTAGAAGTAATTTTGGCTGCACTTGAATCAGGTGAAACACGCAAAATTTCAAAGTTAGAGAAGTGATGTCGTATGAATAAATTGAAAATGGGAGTGATCGGTGTCGGTGGGATTGCCCAGCAGCGGCATATTCCTGCTTTTGCCGAAATGACGGAGACAGTAGAGCTGACAGCGATCCAGGATATAAATATCGATCGGGCTGAATCAGTGGCGACGATGTTTGATATCCCGCACGTTTTTGAAAAATATGAGCAGCTTTTTGAAGTGGTCGATGCCGTGACAATCTGTACACCAAACAAGTTTCATGCGGAAATTGCTGTAGCTGCGCTTAATGCAGGCATTCACGTCCTGTGTGAAAAGCCAATGGCAATGACGACAAAAGAATGTGAAGCCATGATTGAAGCAGCAGAGAAAAATAATCGTCTGCTATCGATCGCCTACCACTACCGCTACACACCAGAGGCGAAGTTAGCAAAGGAAGCGATTTTTAACGGTGAAATCGGTGATCCATTAGTGACACGCGTACAAGCGATGCGCCGCCGTAAAGTGCCGGGTTGGGGCGTATTTACGAATAAAGACTTGCAAGGCGGCGGTAGCTTAATCGATTTTGGCTGCCACTTGCTTGATTTAGCGTTATGGCTGCTTGACGATCCTAAACCTGTTGAAGTCATCGGGAAAACATATGATCGTTTAAGCAAAACACCTGGCCAGGTGAACGATTGGGGCGTTTTCGATCATGAAACATTCAATGTCGATGACCATGTAACAGGCTACATTACTTTTGAAAACGGCCTGTCGATGCAATTTGAATGTTCATGGGCAGCCAATATCCGGGAAGATCACACAACATTAAGCATTTCTGGTGTCGATGGCGGCATGGATGTCTACCCGTTTGCACTTTATCAGACGAAGTACGGAACGGTTTGGAATACCGAAGCCAAGCTGCCTGAAGATAACCTCAGTCCGGGATTTTTACAAGCGAAGAATTTTGTTGATAGCTGTTTAGGGGAGTCAGAATTAATCGTCAAACCTGAACAGGCACTAAGGGTGACCCAACTGATGGAAGCGATTTATAAAAGCAGTGCAACAAGTTCAAGTATTAAACTAGCATAATTTCGAATGGAGGAGATTGTCATGAAACTAGGCGTATTTACTGTGCTTTTTGCCGATAAATCATTTGAAGACATGCTCGATCATGTGAAAGATTCCGGCCTGAAAGCCGTTGAAATCGGGACAGGAGGTTATCCTGGGACAGTCCATTGTAACGTAGATGAACTGCTTGAAAGCGAAGACAAACGCTCCGAATTCCTGGAAAAGGTTCACTCTCGTGGGCTGACGATCAGTGCGTTCAGCTGTCATGGAAACCCGATTTCTCCAGATGAAAAATTTGCTCAGGAGTCACACGATTCTTTTGTTAAGTCGATCAAATTAGCTAATCTACTTGATGTACCAGTCGTCAATACGTTTTCGGGAACACCAGGAGGGTCTGAAGCGGACAGGTCGCCGAACTGGCCCGTCACTCCATGGCCCGCTGAGTATTCTGAGGTGTTAGAGTGGCAGTGGAATGAGAAATTGATTCCCTATTGGAAGGAACAAGGTAAATTTGCTGAAGAACATGGTGTTAAGGTAGGACTTGAACTGCATGCGGGGTTCCTTGTGCATACACCGTACACAATGTTGAAACTACGCGAAGCTACGAATGATACGATAGGTGCCAACCTTGACCCGAGTCATCTGTGGTGGCAAGGTATCGATCCTGTTGCTGCTATTAAAATATTAGGGAATGCTGGGGCGATCCACCATTTTCATGCAAAAGATACGTACATTGATCAGGAGAACGTTAATATGTACGGATTGACAGACATGCAGCCATATTCTAAAGTCAAAACGCGTGCATGGAGTTTCCGTTCGGTCGGTTATGGACACGGAATACAGGAATGGTCTAACATTGTAAGTGCGCTTCGCACATATGGTTACGATCATGTAATCAGTATCGAACATGAAGATCCGATCATGTCGATCAGTGAAGGGTTCAATCAAGCAGTGAAAAACTTGAAGGCTGTTAATATTGAAGAACCACCTGCCGATATGTGGTGGGCATAATTTAGCTGGTATAGGAAGGAGGAGGTTGATCGTGAAAAGCAATACTGGTGTAATGGGCGGGTTTTATGTGATCAGTGAATGGATCATGCGATTTTCACTGTCAAACTTGCTGTGGGCGCTGTACAATTTACCGATCGGACTTCTCCTTCTCAGTTTATTATACTTAGAAAATAATGCTGGGACGCTGTATTTAATGGTCCCGTTGATTGTGCTGCTGCCATTTTTGTTTTTCCCTGCTACTACAGCGCTATTTGCGAAAGCTCGTGAATGGGTGAGAAAAGAAGAGGACGCGGGTCATACACGAGCATTCCTCAGCTACTATAAAGAAAATTACAAGACTAGTTTCGTCGGCGGTTTGATTTTGGTCATTGTATGGGGAGTACTGATTGCTGATATCTATTATTTTTCCAGCCGAAATGAATTATTAATGAATCTGTTTATGATTATGGGTATTCTCGTCTTCGTATGGACGTTGAATCTTTTTTCGGTAATTGTTCATTATGATATGAATCTAGGTGCCATGTTCAAACATTCATTCTTGATTACGATAGGAAGTCCACTGCTGTTTATTGCGGTTGCGATCAGCTCGGGGATTATACTGTATATCAGTCTCTATGTTTTTCCCTTAATGATCCCACTATTTACGGGATCACTCGTTTCCTTCTTATCATTTTCAGCATTTTACCGACTGCATTTAAAGGTGTCGAGTAAGACATCCTGAAAAAAGCCTGCTATCCGAGCTATTGTAGCTCAAATAGCAGGCTTTTCATATTTTCAGATAATCCAATAACTTCCACCTCAGGTCATCCATTTTATGGATGACCTGAGGTGGAAGTTTATTACATAATTCTATTTACCTATAAATTACTTTAATACTTTAAATTGGTATTTAGGTAATATTAATTATTTGTAAATTATTTCTATTCAAGCGATTGATTATTCTGAATAAATTGCTATATTTGTATATAGTGATTTCATATCATTAAGTCTAGAAAGGGGAGAAATAATTTTGAAGAAGTCTAGTAAAATTGTTACCTCAGCCCTGGCTCTGACATTAGCGTTTGGTCCATTAAGCGCAAGTGCCCTTGAAAGCCCTGGCAAAGTTCAGTCAGATGTACATAAGTCCCACGCTCATAATAAGGGAGGTTCACCTTTTGACGTCGCGATCGCCAATGATGAGCGATTAATAGAGATGTTGAAAGAAAGCGGTCAACTATCAAAAAATGCTTCACCAGCTGAAGCAAAAGAAGTGTTGAATAGCTACTTAAAATCTAAAGCGGATGCAGCCTCTGAAAAAGCCAAAAAAGACAATAAAGGAAAAATGTACAAAGAGAAGCAGGAGAATCGTGCCAAGCTACAAGACAATGCGAAGAATAATAGTATGACGAATGGCAAAGGTAATAAGCTGGGACAAGCGAAGAAGAACAAAGTAGATTCAGTAGAAGAAGAAGCTTGGAACGGTGAAAAACGTACGGATAATGTTTTAGTTTTACTAGTCGAATATCCGGACAAGCCTCATAATTCTATGTCAGCAAGTGAAACAGACATGTATTATGATGGTGAGAACGCCTATTCTAAAGAGCATTACGAGGATATGTTGTTTGGTGATGGCGGCTGGACAGGTCCAGACGGAAAAAACTATGTATCTATGCAGCAATACTATGAACAGCAGTCTGGCGGAAGTTATTCTGTTGAGGGAACCGTTGCAGGATGGTACACAGCTGAACACGAGGCTGCTTATTACGGTGCAAATGATCCGGATCCAGATGGAAGTGATGTAAACCCCCGTGGTCTTGTTAAAGAAGCATTGAATGCTGCGGCTCAAGACCCTAAAGTAGATTTGAGTGATTTTGATGAATGGGATCGTTATGACCTTGATGGTGATGGAAACTATCTGGAACCAGACGGACTAGTCGACCATCTTATGGTTATCCACTCAGGTGTTGGTGAAGAAGCGGGTGGCGGATCACTAGGTTCAGATGCCATTTGGTCTCACCGCTGGAGTCTTGCAAAGCCTACTCCAATTGAAGGTACAGAGTCAACTGTAAATAGATGGGGCGGACAGATGGCTGCATTTGATTACACAATTGAGCCTGAGGATGGTGCAGTTGGGGTAATGGCGCATGAATTTGGTCACGACCTTGGTCTCCCAGATGAGTATGACACGCAGTATTCAGGTACTGGTGAACCAGTAGCCTACTGGTCTATTATGGCAAGCGGCAGCTGGGCAGGCGATATTCCTGGAACAATGCCAACAGGTTTTAGTCCTTATGCAAAAGAAATGCTTCAAGGTACTGCTGGCGGGAACTGGTTGACCGGTACTGAAATCAGTTTAGATGAGGTTTCCGAGCAAGGTGTTGAAGTATTACTTGATGAAGGTGTTACCAAAGGAACAAATAGTGACGCCGTGAAAGTAACATTACCAGATAAGAAAACAGTCGTGAATGAACCGTTTAGTGGTCAGTATGAATACTTTAGTGGCAGTGACAACAGTTTGGAAAACACGATGACAAAAACTGTTGATCTTACAAATGCTTCAAACGCAGAGTTGACATTTCAAGCGTGGTATGACATTGAGAACAACTGGGATTATGCTTATGTGACAGTGGATGGTGAGCCAATTAAAGGTGCTATCACAACTACTGAAAATCCACACGGAAATAATCTTGGAAATGGAATTACCGGATCTTCTGAGGGATGGATAGAAGTTAGCTTCGACCTTTCCGCCTATGTAGGACAAGAAGTGGAAGTAGGCTTTAAGTACAAAACAGATGCGGCAGCTATTTTGCCAGGATTCTACGCAGACGATATCAGTATTCAAGCTGATGGGGAAGAAGTTGTGTTTGATGATGCAGAAAGCGAAAGCAGCTTCGAATTAAACGGCTTTACTAAATCTGACGGTGCGAAAACTTCTGAACATTATTATTTACTAGAATGGCGTAGCCACAACGGTGTCGATCGAGGACTTGCTAATCTTCGCCGTGGAAACAGTCTAATGGAATATGATCCAGGTTTAGTTGTATGGTATGTTGATGATAAGTATACTGAAAACTGGACAGGTATCCATCCAGGTGACGGTTTCCTTGGTGTAGTAGATGCTGATCAGCACACACTTAACTGGAGTGACGGTACAGTGGCTTCCACTCGTTACCAGATCCATGATGCTGCCTTTAGTCTAGATAAGACAGAGAAAATGTTCATTGACTACAGTGATCTTCTCGGCAGAACAATGAAAGACAACTTTACGAAACGTACACCGTTATTTGATGATAGCGCGAACTACCTGAACGAAGGTATGGTTGATGCTGGACGTGATGTCCCAGAGCATGGTCTTAAGTTCCGTGTTGCAGGGCAAAGTAAGGATGGTACAGTAGGTAAAGTGCTTATTTATAAATAAGCATGATAAAAAGGTCCCGATTTGGGACCTTTTTTTGTTTTTAATAGTATATTGTTTCCTAAAATAGAATTTATCTATTAAGAAATTTTTGACACATATTGTTTTATTTCCATGGTTTTATATTGTAATTATATCAAACATTTACATCTTTTAATTCTATGTCGTAGGAGGAATGATGTCATGGCGAATAAGAGTAAACAGTAAGAAAACTATGGGTTGTTAAGAAGTATTTTTGATAGATTCCAAAAGCCAGCTAACGATAGTCCAATTCATGAGCAACTTCAATTTTACGCTTCACTGCTCCACTGCTCGACAATCACCCAGACATGATTTACATCCTTGACCATGAAATAATGTGGAAATCCCTGACACCCCAGTAACCTACGAAGATCCTGATATGTATGTAAATAAACACTCGCTCTAGTCTTTGTGAATAATTACCACCTCAGGTCATCCAGTATTTAGGATGTTATAAGCCGGGAAAAGGACTGCAGATCAGTTGGTCTGCAGTCCTTTTTCTTATTTGGTAAATAGTTCAACTAACACTAAGGAAACGGCGCCTAAGGCTGTGCCATAATCACCAAGCATGGATAAGGCAATTTCTGTTTCTTTGGCCTCTTTGGTTAACGATCTCTTTTGTATTGTTTCTTTTATAGGGTTGAGAATAAAATCTCCGGCATTTGAAACTCCTCCCCCTACCACAATACGATCGGGATTAAGAGTATGGATAATATTTGTAAGCCCAATACCTAAGTAAACACCTGTCTCATAAAGGATATCTTTGCTAAAGATGTCCCCTGCTTTAGCAGCTTGAAAAATATCATTGCCCGATAACTCTTCTAAATCAATATTTTCAATAAAGTCGGGTATCGTAGTAGAGGTTCCCATAGACATCCCTCTTAAAGCCCTTTTTACTAAAGCAGGTCCGGCAGCAAGTGTCTGTAGACAGCCGTGATTTCCACAGTCACATTGCGGTCCTGCAATATCGACGGTCATATGACCGACCTCACCAGCGATTTGATTTTTACCTCGAAACAACTTGCCATCAATGACAATTCCTGCACCTATACCTCTTCCCACATTAACAGTAATTACATTCTGGGTGCCGTTCCCGTTCCCAAACCATGATTCTCCTAAAGCAAGTGCACGTGCATCATTTTCTACTTTCACTAACAGGTTGAATTCCTCTTCAAATATTTCTTTTAGAGAGATGTTTCTTAGTTGGAGGGAGGGAGCATATAAGGAAATGCCCTTATCTACGTCAACTACACCATGCATCCCAATACCAATGCCAATGAACTTCTCCTTGCTATCTTGATTTGATTCGGTAATAGAGTGAACAGCCTCTTTCATCATCTCAACAAGCTTTGTAATAGTAACTTGTTCAGGAATCTTTACAATATCGGATGAAAGAATGGTCCCATTTAAATCAGATAAGATTGATCGCAAAAACTTAGGTCCTACATCAAGACCTATTACGTAAAAGTTTTGGGCATTAATTTCAAGCATCGTAGGCTTTCGCCCGCCGCTGGATTCACCCTGTGTGCTTTCGATGACCAGCTGACTTTCCAGTAATTCTTTAACTATATTACTTACAGTTGGCGGCGTGAGCTGTGTTTGTTTAGCGATCTTTGCTCTGCTGATTGGACCCTCCAGACGAACTTTATTTAAAATAATTGATTTATTTAACGATTTCATCCACTGGAAGCTGCCTCTGATTTGGGTGTTCATGTGTTTCCCTCCAAAGCTAAATAAATGTCTTGAATGTTTTGGTAATAATAGTATAACATATTACATAATTAATTTAATTAACTAACTTTTACAAAAAGGAGGGGGAAACGTATGTTAAGAAAAAGTGTCATCATTTTTTTAGGGTTGGGAGTGGTTCTGTTGATTAGTGGGTGCATTCAAGAAAAAAATTACACAAATCCAGTATTTGAACCTGTATTAGCAGACCCGACAGTAATAAAAGCCGATGATGGATCTTTCTATGCTTATGGAACTGAAGACGCATGGGGAGAAGAAACAGACACTAAACTTATTCCCATTGTCCGTTCGCAAAATTTAACAGATTGGGAATATGTGGGGGAAGCCTTTGAACAAAAACCTGACTGGAAACAGACTGGAGGATTATGGGCTCCAGATATTACAAAAATCAACAATCAATACTATTTATATTACTCCTATTCAGTATGGGGGACCCCAATCCGGGAATTGGTGTAGCCACAGCTGAATCACCTCAAGGCCCATTCAAGGACAAGGGAAAGATTTTCGACAGTAAGGAAATAGGTGTGAACAATTCTATAGACCCGTTTTTCTATAAAGATGATGAAGGCAGGAATTACTTATTTTGGGGCAGCTTTCACGGAATTTATGGAATTGAAATGAGCCAAGATGGACTTCAAACCCAGGGGGAAAAGTTTCAAATTGCAGGAGATGCCTATGAAGCCCCTTATATTATTGAAAAGGAGGGTGCTTTTTATTTCTTTGGTTCACGGGGATCCTGCTGCGAAGGTGAAAATAGTACATACAATGTGGCTGTTGCAAGATCAGACGAGCTCAAAGGCCACTATGTCGATAAAGATGGTAAAGACTTATTAAATAATGGAGGCACAGAGATATTAGCAGGATATGAAGATTCAAAATTTGTTGGCCCTGGCCACAACGCCATTATTCAAGATGACGAAGGAAGGGACTGGATTTTGTATCATGCCATTGACCGTACTGATCCTCTGCTATGGACAGGTGCGTCACGGAGGCCCCTCATGCTTGATCCGATTATTTGGGAAGAAGGGTGGCCGACTGTACAACGAAAAACGCCAAGTGAAAATGATATAGAAAGCCCTCAATTCAATTAAAGGGAGAGAAGATGGATGAAACCAATGAATAAAGTAAAACAATTCTTGAGCGACCATAATTATGAAGGTATTTTATTAAGACAGAAAAATAACTTTTCTTGGTTAACGGAGGGAAAGAGGAACCATATTGTTTTACAGACCTCCTTAGGTGTAGCTGACTTATTAGTTTTAAGGGACAAAGTGGTTGTCTTTACGGCAAATATGGAAAAAGATCGCATTGTAGACGAGGAACTAAGTGATTTCCCGGCAGAAGTTGTGAGTGTTAATTGGTATGACGATTTGGATCAGGTGATAGGGAATTATACAAAAGGAATGAGCGTGGCGGCAGATACCCCTTTTCTTAACTTTGAGGTCGTTGATCACAAGTTGGCATTGATCCGATCTGTTCTTTCTGAATCGGAGCTATCTCGATATCGAACGCTTTGCTTTGAAGCTGCACAGGCATTAGAAAGTACAGCCATGGAAGTTCAACCTGGACAAACGGAATATGAAATAGCTGCACAACTTATGAAGAAAAGTGTATCTAAGGGGATGAATATCGATGTTGCCTTAGTCGCAACCGATGAGCGTATTTACAAGTATCGTCATCCAATAGCCACGGGGAAAAAGTTAGAAAAGCATGCTTTGCTCGTTTTATGTGCCGAAAGAGGAGGACTTGTTGCTAATGTAACTCGGGTGGTTCATTTTGGAGAAATGGATCGTGATTTAAAAGAAAGAGCGGAAAAGGTAGCTTATATCGACGCTGTTTATAATCAATCAACTAAACCAGGTGTAACTATAGGCAGTATCGTTAGCAAAGGGATAGAAGCGTACAAGGAAACTGGCTACCCCGAAGATTGGAAGAAGCTTCACCAGGGAGGACTGACTGGCTATTCATCAAGAGAATTCCTAGCAACTCCTACTTCAACAGAAAACGTTCAAGTGAATCAAACCTTTACTTGGAATCCGGCATTACCGGGAGTGAAATCTGAAGATACGATCGCTGTCACTGAGAATGGGACGGAATTTTTAACGTACACAGGAGACTGGGTGTACAAAGATATCGAAATAAATGGGCAAGTATTTAAACGACCAGATATTTTAATTCGATAACTGTTGACACTTTTCAGAAAGATGTGTAAACTACAACTTAAGTTAATTAATTTATTTAATTAACTATCTTTTTGAAGTTCGTGAAAGCGGTTACTGAAATTAAAAGAGGGGGAATTATTATGAAGACAAAATGGTTTTTAGTTGCAATGGTGGTCTTATTTATTGGTATATTAACAGCTTGTTCCAGCAACTCCTCAGGAGATGGCGGGAGTAGTGGAAGTGGAGAAACAATTACGTTATGGGGGCCATTCTCTGGACCAGATGGACCAAAAATGAAAGAAATTGTCGATCAATATAATGAATCCCAAGATGAATATACGGTAGATTTTCAAATTGTACCGCAAACTGAATATTACAAAACAGTTGACCTTGCTGTAAACGGTGAACAGAACATGCCAGACGTCATGATTATGCATGGCGATCAAATCATTACATACGCCAAAAAGGACGTATTAATGAACCTTGATGAAGTGGTAGGGGAAACAGTGAAGAAAGAACAATATCATGAAAAAGGCTGGGAAGGCGCGATGGTAGATGGCAGCCTTTATGGTGTACCGCTTGATATCCACCCTCTTATGCTCTATTGGAATAAAGATTTGTTCGAAGCGGCTGGGTTAGATCCAAATACACCTCCTAAAAATCGCGAGGAGTTTTTGGAATATGCTAAAAAGTTAACGAACAAAGAAAAGAACCAGTATGGATTTGTTGTGCCAACACTTTGGCCGCAGCAATTCATTTTCCCTACAATTGTCGCTCAAAATGGCGGCGAACTTTATAAAGACGGGCAAGTTAACTTTACTTCAGATCCAGTTGTAGAAGCTCTTAAGTTTCAGGAATCTTTAATTGAAGAGCATGGAGTATCTCCTGCTGACGTACAACAAGATGGAGAAGTTACACTTTTCTTACAAGGTAAAAATGCGATGCACTTAAATGGTCCATGGATGATGAAACAGTGGGAAGATGCTGGAATTAACTATGGTGTTGCTCCTGTACCACAGCTTGGAACGGAACAACAGGCCGTTTTCGCAAACTCACACAACTTCGTGATTCCTAAAGGTGTAGACGATGCGAAAGTGGAAGGCATTACAAACTTCCTGAAATATGTTGGAGATAACGGAATGGCTTGGGCAGAATCAGGGCAAGCTCCTGCCTCTAAAGCTGTTTATCAAAGTGAGGAGTTCCAAGAGATGAAGCAACAGCCGCAAGTAGCCAAGCAATTTGATAATGTTGTCTTCTCTCCGGATGTAGTAGGGTGGGGACAGATTAATACCCCATTATTTGAAGCAATCAACTTAGTACTTCTCGGTGAAGCAGAGGCAGAAGATGCATTGAAGAAGGCACAGAAACAAGCAGAGCAAATAAACGAACAACAATAATTGAACAAGGAGCAGGTGATCTTTTATTCACCTGCTCTTGTTTTCAATAGAGTACATAAGAGAGGTGAGAATATGGCTTTGAAGCAGCCAGATGTAGCTACAGAAGTAAAAGAAGAAGTCAGAGATAATCGATCGAAAAAGGAATACAAATATGAACCTTCTAATAAGAAATGGAAATCGAAATTGACTTCTTCTCTGTTCGTTCTTCCATATTTCATCATGTTTATGGCATTTTTATTCATTCCATTAATGTATGGGCTTTATATAAGTTTCCATGATTACGGATTATTAGCATCAGAACGACCTTTTATCGGATTTGAAAATTACGCTAACATATTTAACCCAGACTCCTATATTAATGAAATTTTTTTCACTGGATTATTTAATACCTTTAAGTTTGTCATTTTCTCAGTGCCATTATTAGTATTTATTGGCTTGGGGTTAGCTCTATTATTGAATGCATTACCTGCCAAAATCAGAGGGATATTTAGAACGTTTTATTTCATGCCATATGCCATTTCTGTGTCTGTTATTTCTGTACTATGGTTATGGTTGCTAGATACGAATTCTGGGCTTATTAATAATTATTTAACTCAATTAGGCTTTGACCCCATTCCTTGGCTAACCAGCCAGCCTTATGCCTGGATTTCAATTGTCGGAGCAACGATTTGGTGGACGATTGGATTTAATATGATCATATTCATCAACGCTTTAAATGAAGTCCCTGAAGAATATTATGAGGCCGCTTCGATTGACGGTGCAGGTGCTTGGCAAAAATTCACTAAGATTACCTTGCCGTCGATACGTCCGATTATGCTTTTTGTTGTCATTACTTCAACAATTGCCTCATTTAATGTTTATGGTCAACCATACTTAATGACTGGGGCGGGCCCGGGGATTCTACGAAAGTATTACTGATGGGGATCGTGGATGAAGCCTTTACTCAGCGGCAGCTCGGTTCAGCATCAGCTATGGCGATTGTTATGGCATTAATTATGATTATCGTTTCCGTGTTTCAATTCAAGATTTCCAATATGCGCGATAAAAAGGAGGGTAAATAATGAACAATAAAAAGCGAAGATTTCTACTCATTGTTTTAGCCTCAGTCATTGCGATTCTATTTATCGTTCCATTATTTTGGATGATCTCGACCTCCTTTAAAAATGACTTTGAAGCCATTGCAGGTGGTTTAAATTGGTGGCCGAAGGAGTTCACCTTCGAGAATTACGCGTACACCCTTTTAGGTGAAGGAGTTAGTGTGCCTGTATTGAAATGGATGTTTAACTCCCTCTTTGTGGGGATTACTGGCTCACTGCTTATTGTGTTTATCGATGCCCTTGCAGCGTATGGTCTTGCCCGTCTAGACATTCCTTTTAAGAAGTTTATTTTCACCTTATTTATTAGTACGTTAATGATCCCATGGGTAATAACATTCTTGCCGCTCTACATGGAGTTTAGCAATTTAGGTTTATTGAACACGTATGCAGCACTTATTCTGCCATACTCTGCCAACGCATTTGGTGTGTTCTTACTCTATCAGTTTTTCAAAGGTTTTCCAAAAGAACTAGAAGAAGCAGCTTACCTGGATGGTGCCAACAAGTGGCAGATTTTTACGAAAGTTGTTGTTCCTAGTGCGAAACCAATTATGTGGACATTAGGCATTTTCTCTTTTATGACCATTTATAATGACTTTCTTTGGCCGCTCGTTGCCACAAGCTCACCGGAAATGAGGACGATTACCACAGGGATTGCGATTATGCAGCAAGGAAGTTTTGTTTCCTCCTATGGAAAACTAATGGCATTAACAACGATTGCAACTGTACCCATCCTCATTATTTTCTTAATTGGACAAAAACAACTCATTAAAGGGATTACTCAAACTGGAATAAAATAGAGCAAGTGCTTGGAGGAATAGGATATGAACGAAATAAGAAATGAATACCCACGGCCTCAATTTAGAAGGAAAGATTGGGAAAACTTAAACGGGAAATGGAACTTTGCTTTTGATGATTACAATGTCGGCTTACAAGAACAATGGTATAAGAATTCTGAGAGAATTAATCAGACCATCCAAGTTCCTTTTGCCTATCAAACAGAATTGAGCGGGATCCATGATCCTTCTTTTCATGATGTTGTCTGGTATCACCGAACATTTGAAATTCCTGAAGGGTGGGAGGATCAGCTAAAGGTGATTCACTTCGGAGCCGTCGACTATTGGGCAAAGGTTTATGTGAATGGCGAGCTAGTAGGTGAGCATGAAGGGGGAAACACAACATTTTCTATTGATATTACCCATGTCGCAGCCAAGAAAAATGATGTTGTGGTGCGTGTAGAGGACCCTTCAACAGATGCAACGATCCCTAGGGGAAAACAGTATTGGCACGAAGAATCAGCCTCGATTTTTTATACGAGGACTACAGGGATTTGGCAAACCGTGTGGCTTGAACCGTTGGATCCTTTACATATGGATCAAATAAGATGGACGCCGCAATTAGATCGTGGGGATATCGATGTAGAGATTGATGTTTATGGTCATTATGAGGGAGCCACGGCAGAAATCGAAATCACTTATAGGGACCAAATGATTGTAAAAGAAAGGTCCGATATTACGAACAGTTATATGAAACGCTCCTTTCATTTACGTAACCGCATAACTGATCGCAGTAATATCCATGGGGCAGGGTGGTATTGGACTCCCGAACATCCAAATTTATTTGATGTAACTTTACGTATTGTGAAGGATGATCACCTTAAAGATGAAGTAATAAGCTACTTTGGGATGAGAAAAGTGAGTATTGAAGATGGTGTGTTCAAATTGAATAATCAAACTTACTATCAAAAACTTGTATTGGACCAGGGTTATTTTCCAAAAGGCCTACTAACAGCTCCGTCTGATACTGATTTGAAAAAAGATATTGAACTGTCAAAAGAGATGGGCTTCAACGGAGCAAGAAAGCATCAGAAGGTAGAGGATCCACGGTATTTGTATTGGGCAGATCAACTAGGGTTCCTGGTTTGGGGGGAAATGGCCAACGCTTCGGAATTTTCAGAGGAAGCTGTCCGCCGTATCACTAAAGAGTGGACAGATGTAGTGAAGCGGGATTACAGTCACCCAAGCATTGTAGCATGGCTGCCCCTTAATGAAAGCTGGGGCATCTCGAGAGTAGCGAGAGAAGAACAGCAGCAATATCACTCACTTGGGATGTATTATTTAACAAAATCGCTTGATCCAACAAGGCCTGCTTTATCGAATGATGGATGGGAGCATACAGTATCTGATATTTGCGGAATTCACAATTATCGATCGGCTGAAAAGATGGCGAAGACTTATGCTACGGTAGAAAATGCGATAACCACGACACCTGCGGATCGTCCGATTTATGCGAAGGGATACGCTTATAAGGGAGAACCTATTCTCATAACAGAGTACGGTGGCATTGCTTATAAGATGGATGAAACAGAAGGCTGGGGTTATTCTTCTGTTCAATCAGGTGAAGATTTAGTAGAAGAGTATCGTAAACAAACGTCAGCTTTGTTAGAGTCGTCTGTTATTCAAGGGTTCTGTTATACACAGTTAACCGATGTTGAACAGGAAATCAATGGCCTACTAACCTATGATCGTGAACCAAAATGCAGCCTAGAAGAAATTAAAAAGATAAATGAATCTGATAAGTAATAGATGACGACAAAAAAGATAGATTTTACATGGAAAAGCGACCTTAAGGGAAAGGATTTTTGCCATGCTAGAAAATTTAATTGGTGAGTTTAAGAAGGTTTATGGCAGTAAGGAAGACGTCTGCTCGTTTTTTGCTCCTGGACGTGTGAATTTAATAGGAGAACATATTGACTACAATGGCGGCCATGTATTCCCATGCGCTCTCAGTCTGGGTACATATGCGCTCGTCAGGAAAAGAAAAGACTCACAAATAAGAGTCTTTTCAAAAAACTTTTCCGAAATAGGGGTGATTCGTTCAGATCTATCAACTATTCAATATGAAGAATCTAATGACTGGGCAAATTACCCATTAGGAGTTATCGATATTTTACAAAAAGAAAACTATCGAATTGATCATGGAATGGATATCTTATTCAATGGAAATATCCCTAATGGCGCTGGTCTATCATCATCCGCTTCAGTTGAATTAGTGATGGGAGTTGCCCTTAATAACCTATTTCAGTTGAATATCGATCAGGTGGATCTCGTCAAATATTGCCAGCGAGCTGAGAATGAATTCATTGGTGTCAGTTGTGGGATTATGGATCAGTTTTCTATTGGGTTAGCGAAACAGGATCATGCAATTTTGTTGAACTGTCAAACACTTGACTATCAACAGACGCCGATCCAATTAGATGAAGAAGTACTTATCATTGCTAATTCCAATAAACGACGAGGGTTAGCTGACTCAAAGTATAATGAACGAAGAGCAGAGTGCGAACAGGCCTTGGCCGACTTGAAAGAAACACTTGATATTCATTCTCTCGGCGACTTAAGTATCGATGAATTTGAGAATAACAAACACCTTATCAAAAATACAACAGAACTCAAAAGAGCCAAGCATGCGGTTTATGAAAATCAAAGAACCATTGAAGCTGTTCATAGGCTTAACAATGGCGATTTGATTGGATTTGGCCAGCTTATGAATGAATCACACGTATCTCTGCGGGATGACTATGAAGTCACGGGAAAAGAGCTCGATGCCCTTGTCGAGGCAGCATGGGAAGAAGGGGCCATTGGTGCGCGAATGACTGGTGCAGGTTTTGGAGGCTGTACCATTAATATTGTGAAAAAGACGGAAGAGGATCACTTCATCCAAAAGGTAGGAAAACGTTATAAAGATAAAGTTGGGTTAACAGCAGACTTCTACGTTGTGGAAATCGGAGATGGAGCAAAACAGCTGGAAGGAGGCGAAAAAGTATGGCAATAATGGTATGCGGTGGTGCTGGATATATTGGAAGTCATGCAGTGGCGGAGCTATTATCCAAGCGTGAAGATGTTATTGTCGTTGATAATTTACAAACAGGTCATCAGGAGGCACTGTTAGAAGGTGCGGATTTCTATCATGGCGATTTAAGGGATCAAAATTTTATTAATGAGGTTTTTGAACAAAATTCAGTTGAGGCAGTCATTCATTTTGCAGCAGATTCACTTGTAGGAGAAAGTGTTCAAGATCCCTTAAAGTATTTTGATAATAATGTGAACGGAACTATTTCACTGTTAAAAGCAATGAACAAATACGATGTTAAGAATATAGTATTCTCGTCTACCGCAGCTGCTTATGGCGAACCAAAGCAAATACCTATTCCCGAAGAATCACTAACAAATCCGACGAACCCTTACGGTGAATCAAAGTTGGCTGTAGAGAAGTTACTGTATTGGGCTGAACAAGCCTATGGTCTTCGTTACACGATTTTCCGCTACTTTAATGTAGCAGGTGCCGATTTAAAAGGAAGGCTTGGTGAGGATCATGAACCTGAGACCCATTTGATCCCAATCATTCTGCAAGTGGCTTTAGGTAAAAGAGATCACATTGACATTTATGGGGATGATTACGATACACATGATGGGACTTGCGTAAGGGATTATATTCACGTCAAAGACCTAGTGGATGCTCATCTGTTAGCTGTGGAATCACTAGAAAAGCATAAACAAAGCAGGATTTATAACCTAGGAAACGGTAGTGGTTTCTCTGTAAAAGAGATAATTGAAAGCGCCCGACGTGTGACTGGTAAATCAATACCTGCGCGGATTGCACCCCGGCGTGCGGGAGATCCGGCAAATTTGGTAGCTTCACCGGCTAAAGCGATTGAAGAGTTAGGTTGGAACCCTTCCCACTCTAGCATTGATGAAATGATAGAAAGTGCATGGAAATGGTTTCAAGACCATCCTAATGGATATACCAACTTAGCCTAAGGGGGTGGATAGTTATGAATATTTTCCAATCGATGAATAAAATGATTAATTATGGCCTGAATCAAAATTTAATAGAGGTTTGGGATATAGATTACGTGCGGAATCAATGGCTCGACTTATTTCAATTAGCTGAATTTGATCCTGATGAAAGTTTTGTAATGGATGTAACGATCACAGATCCTGTACCGATTTTGAACGATATGCTCGATTATGCCGTTGAAAAAGGAGTCATTCCGGAAAATACTATCACAGATCGTGACTTATTTGATCCGCAAATTATGGATCAAATGATAGCAAAGCCTTCGGAAATTATTAGGCACTTTTATAAATTATATGAAGAAGGAAGTCCTAAAGCTGCTACTAACTACTATTATCACTTATCACAAGCATCCTATTACATTCGTACAGACCGGATTGCCAAAAATCTGCACTGGTATTCACATACGGAATATGGGGATTTAGAAATTACCATCAATCTATCTAAACCTGAAAAGGATCCAAAAGTGATCGCCGCTTCTAAGAAAAATGCCGCCATTACTTACCCTAAATGTCTGCTCTGTAAGGAAAACGAAGGGTATGCAGGACGGTTGGATCATCCTGCGCGGCAAAACCATAGAGTAATTCCAATAATGCTTGAAGGGGAGCGGTGGTACCTTCAATATTCTCCGTATGTCTATTACAATGAGCATTCGATTGTTTTCTCAAGCGACCATCGGCCAATGAAAGTTTCACACGATGGATTTAGCAGATTGTTAGATTTCGTTGATCAATTTCCACACTACTTCATTGGATCTAACGCTGACTTGCCAATTGTCGGCGGTTCGATATTGAGCCATGACCATTTTCAAGCTGGCCATCACATATTCCCAATGGCAAAGGCTGAATTTGATGAGATTTTTGAAGTCGCTGGCTTTTCTCGAACAAAATTTGGCATAGTTAACTGGCCGATGTCAGTCATCCGCTTGCAGGGTACGGATAAATCTGAAATTGCGTCGTTTGCAGCCTATATCCTTAAGAAATGGAAAGCCTATAGCGATCCAGCTGTTGAGGTCCTTGCGGCTACGAATGACGAATCTCATCAAACGATTACACCAATAGCAAGAAGCAGGGACGGTTTGTTTGAATTGGACCTGGTGTTAAGGAATAATAGAACAAGTGAAGAACACCCCATGGGGATTTTTCACCCTCATGAACATGTTCATCACATCAAGAAAGAGAATATCGGCTTGATAGAAGTGATGGGATTGGCTGTACTTCCGGGCCGTCTAATTGAAGAAATGGATCAGTTATTAGAATACATGGTAAATAATGATTTACACGTGGCCTCTGAAGATGAGAAGACGGCTAAACATCTGGATTGGGCTAAGGGAATCATTGCGAAGTATCCCTCTGTTACGAAAGAGGATGGTAGAAAGATATTAGATCATGAAATAGGGATAAGGTTCGCTGAAGTATTGGAACATGCCGGGGTGTTTAAGAGAACGGAACAAGGGAGAGCGGCATTTATAAAGTTTATTCGAACATTATAAAAAAATTGTATTGTAAAAAGGAGCCTCCTAATCGGGAGGCTCCTTAAGTTCGTATGGGCGAGGGCGGCTTTCATAATTTCTTGGATAAAAAGTACAATAATTGGCTGATTGTTCGGATAGGTAGTTTGAAAAACAAGTTATGCACCGGATTTTTTCGTGGAATTGACGGTTAGGTTAAGGCGAAGATGTAATAATGGCGAGTCGAGATTAAACGAAGTGAGCGCTATACTTACGCTATAAACATTGAATCAAATCACGGGGAGTAAATGTTATGAGTCATTATGAAAATATGAGCAGATTTGAAAAGGAATCTTTAACTAACTACACTGTGCCTTGCTGGAAGTGTAAAGAACAGGTAGATGAACATGACATTATAGCTGTGACGGATGGAAGAACGTCATGGATGGAACTATGTCAGGACTGCTATAATTTTTATCTTTGTTAGGCGAAAAGAAGTACGTGGATTAAAAGAATAAAAGACTCACCACTGAAGTGAGTTACTTCAGTGGTGAGTCCTACATCTAATGTTTTTTCTGTTTGAACGGCCACCACACACCATTACCAAAAGAAACCGTAATAGCTGGAATAAGCAATGGAAGGATAATTAATCCATATAGCAGCAGGCCTGTAATAACGATCGTTGCAATTTGAATTAAGCTTAATACGCCTGATGGCATCATGGCACCAAATGTACCTGCGAGTATAATTGCTGCTGTAATAACAACCGTACCCATTTTTGCCATTGAAATCATCATGGCTTCTTTGACATCTATTTTTGCCTCTTCATTGAAGCGGTCGAGCAAGAAGATAGAATAGTCGACACCTAATGCGACGAGCATGACAAACCCGAAGAAAGGGACTGCCCATGTGATCCCATCATAGTTTAATAGGTTAACGAATATTTTCTCTGCAATGGAAACAGATGTGTAATAAGTTAACAATAAGGATCCAATCATATAGAGCGGCATAATCATCGACCGGAATAGAACGGAAAGTACGATGAATAAACCGACAAGCATAATAACCATCGTTCTAGTAAAATCAGCTTGGGATATTTCTGATAGATCTTCGTTTGTACTTGAAATGCCACTATAGGCCACGGTCATATTTTCAAGAGGCGTTCCTTCTACTTGATCTTTTACTGTCTCTTTAATGGCTTCAGTTGTATGGATCGCTTCTTTTGAGTAGGGATCGTTGTTTAAGACAACCTCAAGCATAATGCCCTGTTTATTATCGAAAGAATAACGGTCAATGGCTGGCATGAAGTCTTCACTATCAAGTGTGCCCTCTGGAATAAACACACCTGTTTCACGAAGAGAATCGGATTCTCCCATAGCTCTGACAATTTCTTCTGCATCGCCTAGACCCGACTCAATTTGATTCAGCCCTTCCATTGCGGCATCGATTCCACCAGCTAGTTCTGTCAGTGCGTCTTTCATCACACCAATTTGACTAGCTTGCCCTTGGATACTCGAAGAGGCTCCAGCCAGGGATTGTTGGACTTGCCCGAGTTGCTGCTGAACTCGTGCTAATTGCTGTGAAGCTTGAGCAATATTACCTGTCTGCCCGAGGCCTTGGTTAATCACAGCAAGCTGATCATTAATTTGCCCAAGAGCATTTGCAGCTTCACCTAGTCCGCCTGTATTGGCGCTTGGCCCTGAAGGAAGCTGAGCGGACATGTTTTCTAGGCCTGCCTGAATTTCAGATAATCCGGATTGGGTATCTTCAATGCCTTCACGTGATTGCTTTAGCCCATCTGCTACTTGCTTTAATTGACTGTCGGCATACAAATCATCGATAATTTCTCCTACGGGCCTTGTAATGGTCCGAATCGAGTCAACATTTTCATTCTTCACAATTTCCGAACTCAACTCTTCAACATAAGGAATGACATCTCTAGTAACGAGTTCTTCATCACTTTTAATAATGATGTTTAGTGGAAGAGATTCTCCTTTTCCAAAACCTTCTTCTATTGCATTTAATCCTTTTACAGAATCATAACCATCACCGATTTCATTAACTGTATTGAATGATAATTGTCCATTATAAGTGAGCAAAAATGGAACCGTAATGATGGCAACAATAACTAATGACCAAATGGGTCTATAGACAGAGAAGCGGCCGAGCAACGTCCATAATTTACTGTCTTTATGTGAGGCGGACTTTTTGGATGGCCAAAATAACTTTTCTTTCAAAACAGCCATAAAAAATGGAACAAGTGTGTATAACACAATCATGAGTACGGCTATACCAACAGCTACGCCCACTGCTGATTTAAAGATCGTAAATTCTGCAAATCCTATTGCCAGGAAACCGATAAAAACAGCAACGCCACTGATAACCAATGTGCGTCCAGCCGTTTTATACGTATTGATAATCGCTGTTTCAGTCGAATGACCTTGAGAAAGTTCTTCCTTATACCGACTTAGCAGTAGAATACAGTAGTCTGTTCCGATTCCGAACAAGACAGCTACCAGGAATATTTGTGTGTAGTTCGAAACAGGGAAACCGAACCAGTCGATGAAAAAGGATACGAGTGACTGACTTAATAAATAGGTAACCCCAACAGCAACAAGTGGAATAAATGGCGTGATGATCGAACGGAACACAACGAGCAGCAGGACAAAAATAAGAACAACGGTAATGATTTCAGTTCGTTCCAAGCCTTCTTGACTACTCTCGTTTACATCCTGGTTGATGATGGCTTGACCTGTAACATAAGCTGTTATGTTTTCCGGTATTAGATCTGAATTAATTTGATCGGCAAGCTCATTTATTTCTTCACTCGTTCCATCAACTGTAACAGGAACCAAGATGGTTTTCTCATCCTCTGAAACGAGTTGACCCTTCGTTTCTTTATTTTCATAAGGCGCAACTACATTTGTAATCGGGCCTTCCAGTTCCTTTAGCTGGTCTACAGTGGAAGTAATGGTTTGCTTTGTGTCTTCATTTGCCGGTTCATCTAGCGCAAAAACAAGCGAAATCGTTTCATCGTTTGCACCAGCTTCTGCTAAAATTGCTGCAGCTCTTTGTGAATCGGTATCTTTAGGTAATTGTAGTGTACCTGCTTCTTCTGCTTGTTCAGTTAGATTAGGTGAAAAAATGAACAAAGCAGTAGTTACTATAATCATGGCTACAGCAATGAGCCACTTTAACCTTAATATAACCTTCATTTCATCTCATCCTCAACTTTCAAAATCGTTCTCACTTTATTGAATATGCGAATAAACTCATCAATCTCGGAATCTTTAAGTTCATCGGATAGTAGATCTTCTATGTGGTGTGAGATTAATTCATTCGATTGGTGAATGACATCTCTTCCTTTATCTGTTAACGAAATTGTTTTACCTCGCTGATCTTCCTTCGAATCAATGACTTTTACGAGACCATTTTGGCTCAATTTCTTCACCCTATTTGAAACAGCACTCTTATGGACTCCTTGCAGTTCTGCCAATCTTCCAGGTGAAACCTTTTCCACTTTGGATAAAATTTGCAGCATATGAATTTGCTCAGGGGAATAAAGATCATAAATTTCATGTTCAATCGATTTGATGATTCGTTCTGTACCGTAAATCATCACATCTTTAAATAAATCTACTGCCTCATCTAATCGTTTGTTCACTATAAAACCTCCCGATGGAAATTAGTTTACACCCTAAACTAACATGTATAGTTTACACCCTAAACTACATAGAAGCAACCATTCAATAAGCCAGTTTGGATTGAGAACTTTGAAAAAATGACTGATCTAAATAGAGTTAGAAGATGTGTTAATTCATCATCAGCTTAAGATATGTTAGACTGAGATCTAAAGAAAATAGAGCATTGAGAAACTATAAAACTATTAATAGCTGTTAGGGGTTGAAATGTATGAAAAGTACAGGTGTAGTAAGAAAGGTAGACGAACTTGGAAGAATAGTCATACCGAAAGAACTTCGTCGTACGTTACAGGTGGAAGAGAAGACACCGCTTGAAATTTTTGTTGAAGATGAAAAAATTATTTTAAAGAAATATAAGGCGAGTAAAGAATGTGCTATTACTGGAGAAATCAGCGATGATAATCGTGAGTTTGCAAATGGGCTTGTTTTGAGCCCGAGAGGTATTGAACTGTTAAAACAAGATTTAGAAAAGGTTGTTAATTAAGAGCTTTTACCAGCATAGAATTAGCATAGTTAATTTACGAAGAAACCGCTCTTGATGGGCGGTTTCTCTTATGACTTTTATTTTGTTTGAATTTAGTGAAAGAAGTAACTTTAGGAGATTTAGATTTAGCAAGTGAGGCATGACGATGGTTGTTGTTACACTCGAAATAGGGTTTGCCCGCATGGTAGGAGATCGTGTTATTTTCATGGATGAAGGAATTGTGATGGAGGAAAACACCTCGACAAAATATTCGGTGAACTAGATAACCCAAGAACCAAAGAAATCCCGAGTAAAGTACTATAAGTGAAAAAATACCAATAAAAGCCATCTCGAGTCATCCAATATTTTCAAATCCGAAAAATGGCACGGCCCAGCTGACCCCGCCATAGTTTAGCAGATTGATGAAGGTCAATTCTGCAATGGAAACAGATGTGTAGTAAGTGAGCAAAAGAGAACCTATCATGTAAATCAGCATGATCATCGAACGGAATAAAATCGTAAGCACAATGAATAATCCGATTAGGATAATGATCATCGTTCTAGTGAAGTAGTTTTTGGATATACCTTACATATCATCATCATTTGGTGTACCTTTCGCTTGATCTTGTACAGTTTCTTTGACGGTTTCAGTAGTATTCAATGGCTTCTTTTGAATAAGGATCGTTCTATAGAATTACCTCGATTTTAATTCCTTTCTGGTTAGCAAAAGAATAACGATCGATCGCTGGAATTCCTCGTTATCAAGGGTGCCTTCAGGGATGAATATGCCAGTTTCGCTTAGCGAATTTGATTCCCCTATAGCTTTCGTAATATCTTTAGCTTCTTTAATACCAGTTTCAATTAGTCACATTACCTGACTGTTGAAGGCTTTGATTAGTGACAGTAAGCTGCTGATTTATTTAGTTAGGGCATTAGTAGCTTTGCCTAGGTCATTTGTATTAGTTGTCGTAATTTTAGTCCTCTATATTTACATAAAAATCAAAAGCTATTATACTATTGGGATCTTAGGGGTGGTTTTGATTTGTTGCTAGTTAATTGAGTTAAGGTTTTTTTGTTACATAGTAAGTAACCCTTGTTAATGGAAAAGTAAATAGAATTTAAATAAGACAGAATTTAATGATTTTAGAAAAGGATGACAAAAAATGAAAAAATTAGGTCAAATTACAGCTGCTTTATTAATGGTAGTCGTGCTAAGCTTTGGAGGTTTTGTTGGATCTAACTTCATAAATACTGTGGAGGCTTCGTCAACCGGTAATATTATCGGATCAACCTCCTTAGGAAGCGATTGGCAATCTGGACGCACTGGATTCCAGGCAGGCTGTGCATTCTCAGAGTGGCTAGGCTTATTTGAATGCCACTCCTCACAGGTGCCTTGGAGATAGTTTCCTTTTATGGATTCGAATTCATACAGAAGCGATTAGAGAAGTAACGAATTAGTTCCCAGTTAGACTGTGCAACTGAAGAGTGGCTAGGTGTTAAAATGCCCTCCCTAAGTAGATAAAGCCGAACAATATACATTTGTTGTTTTGTTCGGCTTTTGTCTATTATCTATAAATCACATAATCTTTTAAACCACATCTCAAAGAACTTATTGTCAGGATCACGATTATTCGTAAATCTCAGTTTTGAAGCAGCCTTTTTAGAAGTTGTAAAAGCCTAATATTTTCCTTTTAACCTTATCATCTTTTTGGCTACATAAACCGTAATATTCTCGACTCTTTAGCACACCGGCAGCCTTCGCCTCACAAACCATGAGTTTATGGTTCCTATCTAATGCGGCGGGACAGGCTATGAACGCCCTGCTTGTAAAGCTTTATAATATTGATACGGAAGTTGCTTATTTTGATATCCTTGGTGGCGTTTCTGTGCTATTAGGAATCATCCTGTTTACTTTTGCACCTAGGATTTCAAGGTTAATGAAGGGTGTTAACTAATTCTTTACTAAAAACGGCCGTCCCTTGTGAGGATGTATCCCAAGGGGCGGCTCTTTTATGTAATAAAAAAGGTCACTGATCCATCTTTCCTAAAAAGACCCCTTTTTACATCTCCTACAAGCTTAATCTCTTTTAAATAAATTTTTGCAAAATAAAGAGAAACGTGTAAAAATAAAGAGTCAGATCGATTGTAAAAATGTGTCTAAAAATACGAGAGTATGATTATATATAAATTGAAAGAGTAGGAAGGAGTGTACAAAAATGGCAACGAGGAAAGCTAGGCGTAAAAAGAAAAAAAAATGGCTATGGATATCCTTAGCAGTTGTCTTGCTTGTAGCAGGCGGTGGAGCTGCTTATTTATATTCCGTTTATCACAATGTGAAAACGACCGTTGATGATGAAATCCATAAGAAAGTTTCTGGAATTGACCATAAAGTGACGAAGAAGAAAATGAAAGCACAGGAACCTATCAATATTTTACTGCTTGGAGTAGATGAGCGTGAGAATGATAAAGGTCGCTCGGATACAATGATTGTCATGACGCTTGATCCTGCAAATAACCGTATGCAAATGGTCAGTATTCCAAGAGATACAAGAACAGAAATTGTTGGAAGAGGGATTGATGATAAGATCAACCACGCCTATGCATTTGGCGGCAGCGACATGTCTGTCAATACGGTAGAGAATTTTCTCGATATTCGTTTAGATTATTATGTTCGCATGAATATGGATGGGTTATCGCAAATGGTAAATACTGTTGGCGGGATTACAGTGAACAATGACTTTGCTTTTTCACAAGGAGGTTATAACTTTCCAAAAGGGCAGATTGAGCTTGGCGGAAAAGAAGCTCTTGCCTGGGTTCGTATGCGGTATAATGATCCTCAAGGAGATGCTGGGCGTAATGAACGTCAGCGTCAAGTTATCCAAGGTGTGATTGATAAGGGGTCAAACATTAATATTGTGAATAATATTGGTTCAGTGATGGATGTTCTTGGGGAAAATGTAGCAACGAATATGAGATTTGAAGATATGCGCAATTTAGCGATGAATTACCGTGATGCAAGAAAAAATATAGAAACCTATCAGATGACAGGAAGAGGCACGCGGATCAATGATATTTATTATCTTCAAGTACCAGAATCGGAAGTACAGAAAACACATGATATGATCAAAGAATATAGTTCTTAAGAAAAAGGGAGGCTTCGCCTTTCCTTTTTTTTCATGATAAAATATAGAAAACCAATAAAGGAGAGTCTACCAGATGAAAAAGCAAGCCAATCCATATTTCACCTTTAATGGATATGCAAGAGAGGCACTGGACTTTTACAAGCGTGTGTTTGATGGAGAAGTAACAGATATTCAGACTTTTGGGGAAGCTGATTTTGACACACCGCCGGAAGCAGATGAGAGAATTATGCATGCTCGTTTTACAAAAGAGGGCCTTTTCTTTATGGTTTCAGACACGTTCCCTGGAGGTGCCTCTGAGGCGGGCAGCATGATTTCTTTGGCGTTAGAGTTGGACAGTGAAGATGAAATTAACAAAATTTACAATCGTTTAAGTGAAAGTGGCACGGTGCATATGGAACTTCAGGACACATTCTGGGGAGCGACGTTTGCTAAGGTAAAAGACTGCTTTGGCGTGACTTGGGATTTAAACTATCAAAAATCATAAACTTTTAGAATAGAAGGCAAGGCTCAAAAGGGTGGAGTCCTGTTTTTTAACTACATATAGAGGAGAGGATATGAAATGGCAGAGTTGAAAAGTCCGACAATCGGCTGGATTGGTACAGGTGTAATGGGGCAAAGCATGGCAGGACGTTTACTACAAGCCGAATACAATGTAAATGTATTTACACGTACCTCTGCGAAAGCACAAGAACTGCTTGAACTAGGGGCAGGGTGGAAGAATAGTGTAAAGAGTCTAGCAGAAGAGTCTGATGTGATCATCACGATGGTCGGTTATCCATCCGATGTTGAAGAGGTTTATTTTGGCGAAGATGGACTTTTGCAAAATGCTCCAGAGGGTACATATATCATTGATATGACGACGTCTTCTCCGGAACTAGCAGTGAAAATAGATCAAGAAGCTAATAAACGTAGTATACACGTCTTGGATGCTCCAGTTTCTGGTGGTGATATTGGAGCAAAACAAGGAACACTTTCCATCATGGTTGGTGGTGAAGAATCAGTCTTTCATGACGTTCGCTTCCTGTTTGATCTGCTAGGAAGCCAGAATGTGCTACAGGGTCCAGCAGGTTCAGGACAATTTACAAAAATGTGTAACCAAATTGCGATTGCTTCTAATATGATGGGGGTTTCCGAGTCGTTAGTCTACGCTGAAGCGGCTGGACTTGATCCGAATACCGTCCTTGAGAGTATTAGTGGAGGTGCAGCTGGGAGCTGGTCATTGAGTAATCTAACTCCACGGGTAATTAAAGGGGATTTAGAACCAGGGTTTTATGTAAAACATTTTATTAAAGATATGAAAATTGCTATTGAGTCAGCGGAGAAAATGGAACTCGATCTTCCAGGCTTGAAACTAGCCAAGCAATTATACGATCAAATCTCCTCAGATGGATACGCCAACAGCGGTACCCAAGCCCTCTATAAATATTACAAATAACTGATGATGATGGTATAAAGTTCCACCTCAGGTCATCCAAATTATGGATGACCTGAGGTGCGTATAAATGTAAGCACCAGTCGCTATGTTTAGTTGTTTAGTGGTTGGTGTTTTTTGTTGGGTTCTTTAGCGAGCCAGCGTTTATAAGTTTGCAGATCTGAGTTGACTTGTTTAATGACTAAATTAATAATGTAGACGTCATCAATTAGCCCGGCTACAGGAATGAAGTCAGGGATCGCGTCAAGCGGCATAACGAAATAGAGTACTCCCCCAAAGATGGCAACAATCGATCCTTTAGGTGCTTTTTGATAATCGCCCTTGACCCAGTCTCGTACCATTTGAAACATAAGCTGAAGCTCGTTCCACACCTTCGACAGCGGACCTTGACGTTCCTCTGATTTTTCTTGTGCCTGTTCAATGATTTGTTTCGTTTTTGCAGGATTTTGAATGAGTGTTCCTGCCCGCTGCTTCGTTTTCTCAAAGAGCTTTCGTGCTTTGCTTTCTTCAGATTTTTTCATGATAGGGACCTCCGAATTTGTGTGCTCGTTTTTTGGTGAAAGGTAATGAGCCTTGTTTTTTTCCTTTTCCTCTAAAACCTTTATAATAAACTTAAGGGAGTATAAGAGGAGAGGAGATTTTATATGGAAAAGATCGGTAGAAATGATCCATGTCCTTGTGGAAGTGGAAAGAAGTATAAGAAGTGCCACGGCAAGACAAATGTCATCGAATTCCCTTCGAGAAAGGTCGAAGAGGAACTAGATCGTTATCTTCTGCAATTTCAAGATTATATGTACGACAATTACCCCCAATTATTTCCCCAAAATAAGGCTGCATCTCAAGAAGAAGAGGTCGAGCATTTTATCCGACTCTTATATAAGGGATTATTTATGCCACAGGCTGATGGTCAAACCGTGTTTCAACACTTTTTTAAGCAAAAAGGGAAATCGATTGTCCGTCCGGCAACTGCAGATGCTTTGGCGTCATGGGGAAATTCAAATGCTAGTATCTTCCACTATTTAAAAGAGGAAACTAGCGGACTAGTGCATGTTGAGGATGTGCTAAATGGTGGCGAATACAAAGTGGGAAGAGAGAGAATTCCGCTTGATAATGAAGACATGAAGAGGGTTCCATATTATATTGGGATCGTAATGAATTGGGGTACATTTCATAATTTTATTCCTTTAGCGCTGCCGAACACGCAAGCGGGCTATGATTATTATATCTCGAAATTAGAAACGGATTTCAAAGCACAGTCAGAATCTGCCACGATCGGTGACTTTTTACATCAGACCTTTTTAAACCAGTTTCCTAAATGGCTCTATATGGAAACTCCAGACTCATCGGATTTGGCTTGGAATGGAACTCCACAGCAGCTTGGAGTATTAAAACTTCTTGACGAACACGTAGACGCTGAAGATCAACGGTATGAAACGTATGAACTGCTGAAAAACCTGTGGATAAAGTTTTGTGAGGAACAAGCACCGATTATTAGAAAACCAGCTGTGTTTGCAGCGACGCTGGAATATTTTCTTCATGAAATGCCTTATTTAGGCGGGGAACAAACGGTTACGCAAAAAGAAGTAGCCCAAAAATATGGGGTTAGTCCAAATAGCATTTCTAAACGTTATCAAGAAATAGAGGAATTCTTTTTTGAACTCTTGCAGAGCAAAAAGTATGGTGATAGTAACCCTCAATTGCAATACTATGTGAAAACGAGTGCGCACAAGGACATCGAAAGGCATACGTACGAATTGAATAAAAAGGTGGAGCAGATGAATTTTAGTTCAACCGATGAGATTAATGATTATATGAACCATCATAGGAACGACCCTTTTATCCCTTCTAATGATAAACAGCGTGCGCAAGTAAAGGCGTTTGAAGCTTATGAAACGAAGGATGAGGAAAAAAAGAAAAGGTTAGTCGATGAAGTTTTGGAATTGGATGAAGGGAATGTGGACGGTCTCGCTCTACGGGCCCATTTTACGAGTGCAATAGAGGAAAAGGTGCTTTTTGTCTTAAAGGCTATCAATTCGGGGTATCGCCGTTTGGGTGTTGAACAGCCTGATACAGATGTCGCTCTTTGGCAAATCGTGGAGGCACGTCCCCTGTTAAGGGCTATAGAGTTTTTGGGAGAATTATATGAGGAAAATGGAGAGATGGAACAGGCGATCGAATCCTATGAGGATCTCATTGAACTGAATCCAAATGATAATCAAGGTATTCGTTCTCGATTAATTCCACTTTATTTTCAAGAAGAAAGATATAAGGATCTCCAGTCATTACTTGATCTGTTCCCCGATGAAATTTCAGCGGAAAAGCTGTTTGCGGTTTCGTTGTTAATGATTCGGTTAGAAATGGATGCCGACGATATCACGGCACAATTAAAAATGGCTCATTCCAGAAATGGGTTCGTATATTCACTGCTCACTGGCAAGGAATCGATGCCAGAAAGGCTTCCTGAGCAGTTTACACTTGGTTCATTTGAGGAAGCTGTCACCTATGTTCACCGTAACGGTCACCTATGGAAGCCACACCTCCATCACTTTGAGACAATTTTGTAATGGAAATGAATGTAAGACCTGAGGTGGAGGAAAATGGAAAAACCTCCCTCGCTTATTTTATACGCGAGGGAGGTTTTATTATTGCTGATTAGCTTTTGAGTAATCCGTGAGGGTCGAGCACAAACTTCTTAGGAACACCACTGTCAAATTCGCTGTAGCCTTTTGGTGCATCTTCAAGTCCGATTACTGTTGCGTTTACGGCTTTAGCAATATCAGCCTTACCACTCAAAATGGATTGCATCAGTCCGCGATGATATTGCATGACTGGAGTTTGCCCGGTGACGAAGGTTTGAGCTTTTGCCCAGCCTAAACCAAAATTTAGTTTCAATGCACCTTGGCGGGCGTCTTCATCAGAGGCACCTGGATCTTCCGTGACATAAAGACCGGGAATCCCGAGTCCGCCGCCTGCCTTTGTCGCCCCCATAATGGAGTTTAATACAACAGCAGGTGCTTCCTCATGACTGTGACCGTGTGCTTCAAAGCCAACACAATCAACGGCCGCATCTACTTCGGGAACACCTAATATTTGTTCAATTTGTTCGGAAATATTATCATGCTTGCTTATATTAATGGTTTCACAACCAAAGCTGCGTGCCTGCTCAAGTCTTTCTTCAATTAAATCACCAACAATGACAACGGATGCACCAAGGAGCTGGGCAGAGTGTGCTGCTGCTAACCCAACCGGACCAGCCCCTGCGATATATACGGTTGAACCTATTTTGACACCTGCTGAATAAACGCCGTGAAATCCAGTAGGAAAGATATCAGAAAGCATTGTTAAGTCGAGCATTTTATCCATCGCTTGATCTTTGTCAGGAAACTTAAGCACCTGGAAATCAGCGTATGGGACCATGACGTATTCGGCTTGTCCACCTACCCATCCGCCCATATCGACATATCCGTAAGCAGAACCAGGGCGGTCAGGGTTTACGTTTAAGCAAATGTGTGTTTTTCCTTCAATACAGTTTACACACCGTCCACAGGCGATATTAAATGGAACAGAAACGAGATCGCCTTTGTTTACGAATTCAACATCTCTTCCCGTTTCAATCACTTCACCGGTAATCTCATGGCCAAGGACCAACCCTTCCGGTGCTGTTGTGCGCCCGCGAACCATGTGCTGGTCACTTCCACAAATGTTAGTAGAAACGACTTTCAAAATCACACCATGTTCGCATTTACGGCCAACGTTTGCCGGATTTACACCTGGTCCATCTCTTAGTACAAGTTCTGGAAAATCAATGTCCTTAACAACTACATCACCATTACCGCTATATGCAACTGCGCGGTTATTTGTTGCCATACGTAGTCCTCCTTTATTAATCTCATGGCATAGGGACAGGTTAACACTTAGCTAAGACGTAAGAGACAAGTAGTCACTACATAATCTCAATGTATGATGATTGCCAGATTGTGAGAAGCAGGAATCTTAGTCGAATATGTATGGATCTATTTGTAAGTCGGTAGCTAGATTTTACAAAACATTCACACAAAAAGATGTACAATAATAATACCCTAATCCAAAAGCCTTAAACATATTAACTGAGAAAAAAATCCACCTCAGGTCATCCATTTTATGGATGACCTGAGGTGGATTATATTTACAAATTCGCTGTATGAAGTATGTTAAAATTGAAGCGGCTAATTTTATGAAGCGTGGTGATGTGGATGAGTAGGAAAAAAGGGATTATTTTTGTGCTGTTAGGTGCGGCAAGTTTCGGGTTCACTCCTGTTTTCGTGAAACTAGGCTTCAGACAGGGTTATTCTTTAGGAGAAATTAATATCATCCAAATGCTTATCGCATTTGTTGTGCTTTGGGGGATGGCTTTAGTCGTACGTGCAAAGGTAACTGGATTGCGTCGAAAAACGGTGCTGAAGATTATGACTACGGGCACCTTTGTGGGGTTAACAAGTATTTTTTATTATGGAGCGATTCAGCATCTGACAGCTTCCTTAGCGATTATTTTATTATTCCAGTTTGTATGGATAGGGATTTTTTTTGAATGGGTATTTAACAAAAGAAAGCCGACATTAGTTACGATTTCTTCAATGATTGTTACACTGATCGGTGTATTTTTTGCTTCGAATATTTTAAGTAATGGAGTGATTGAACTTCCGGCCCTCGGTCTTATGTTTGGTATGTTATCTGCTTTTACGTATGCTGGATTTATTTTCTTCAGTGGTCAAGTGGCTGTAGATGTTACGCCATGGATTCGCAGCCCAATGATGGTAACAGGATCTTTAATCTTAGTCATCATTACATTTATGAAGGATATTCCTTCGCTGCCACTTGGAGATCTAGACTTGTGGGTCGTGGGAGGGGGAGTGGCTTTCTTTGGAGCCGTTATCCCACCGCTGTTCTTTGCTTTTGGTTCACCTGGATTATCAGACGGATTGGCTAATGTACTTAGTGCGATTGAATTACCTGTCGCACTTATATCAGCCAACCTTATCCTTTCAGAGTCGATTACAGTTTTGCAATGGCTTGGGGTTATTTTCATCATTGTCGCTATCTTCCTTAACAACATGCGAGGAGCTACTAAATCAACTCAACTGGAGAAACGCAGCTAGCTGAAATTAATGTGGAATTTCCTGGATGACCTGAGGTGGAAGTATTATCCACGAAAAAGCCCGCTAATCGAGTTAAGGTTTAGTGGGCTTTTTCGGTGCTATCATTTTCTAGTGCTGCGCATGATTAAACTCAGAATAAAAATAAAAATGATGGCTCCTATTAACGCAGGAATAATGGCTATTCCAGCTACACTAGGACCAAAAGTACCAAGTAGTTCTCCGCCAATCCAGGCGCCGCCAATTCCAGCGATAATTTTGCCAATAATTCCACCTGGCATATTTTCACCTATGATGAATTTGGCTGACCAACCTAATATGCCTCCAACAATCAAATATACTATTAAACCCATCAGTAGGTCCCTCCTAAGTTTTAGACTTCTCGCTTGTTGATAAATTTTGAAACCTTTTATTCCGGCTTGAGGTCATTCTACTCTATACACTCGTCCCTTATGCAAAGTAATCTCATCCTCAAATTCTGGATAATATACCCACCTCAGGTCATCCATTTTCTGGATGACCTGAGGTGGGTTTTTATAGGATTATTGAACTTAGGGCAAATCTAGCTAATATTGTCTAACAATTCTGGTAGAATGAGAATTAATGAATAGGAAAGGGTGAAATACTATGGTTCATACATTAGCTAAAGAGTCGTTTGTCTATGCAATGAGTAAGGAGAACAAGCCGGCATTAAAGGTTACTGCAGGAGAGCAGGTGGTGATTGACACGTACGATTGTTTTGAAAACCAGATCCAATCAGAGGATGCTTCGTTTACTAGTATTGATTGGGAGCGAATTAACCCAGCGACAGGTCCTGTTTATGTTGATGGTGCACAAACAGGAGACATTTTAAAAGTAAAGATAGATCATATTGAGCTTGGAGAACGAGGAGTAATGGCTACGGGGCCAAAGCTTGGTGTAATGGGGCATCGAATAGAAGACTTTCAAGTGAAAATGGTTGAAATCAAAGGAAATGAAGTAGTCTTTAATGATAACATCTCCCTTCCCTTACAGCCCATGATAGGCGTCATTGGTGTTGCCCCAGAAGATGAGGCAGTGTCTTGCGGGACGCCAGGTGCACATGGAGGTAATATGGATACGAAGCTCGTGACTACTGGGGCGACACTTTATCTTCCAGTTTTTCAGGAAGGCGGATTATTTGCCTTGGGCGATTTGCATGCAGCAATGGGTGACGGTGAGGTATGTGTGTCAGGTGTAGAGATTCCGGCAAAAGTGACGGTTACGCTGGATGTGATTAAGGGGCACTCGATTGACTATCCTTTTATTGAAAATGAAGCGGGGGCAGCCTCGCTTGTTTCAAGAGAAAGCTTGGATGAAGCATCAGACCTTGCTGTGGAAAAAATGATTGATGTACTTCAGCCGCAAACAGATTTATCGTTAGCGGAGTTTACGATGTTAATGAGTGCAGCAGGTGAGGTGCAGGTGAGTCAAATTGTCGATCCATTGAAAACAGCTCGCTTTTTTGTACCGAGAAGAGTATTAGATGGATATGGTATTAAGCTGTTTAAGTAAAGTTTTGGTTGTATAATTTACATTACCTTCCACCTCAGGTCATCCAGAAAATGGATGACCTGAGGTGGAATTTTTATGGGTTTATCCTATAATCATAGGTTCTTTCGGGTAGTGGTAATTATCTTTTCTGACTTTTCCTCGTAAGATAAATAGGAAGGAGAAGATTCCGATTCGGCCAATGAACATAAGAGCAATGATGATCAGTTTGCCTGCGGTTTGAAGTTCTGAAGTGATCCCCATAGATAGCCCGGTTGTTCCGAATGCCGAGGTTGCTTCAAAAATTATCTCTACTAAAGTGAACTGTGGTTCGAAGTAATTTAACATCACAATCGCCAGACCACAAATAACTGTAGCCGTATTAATAACGATAAACGAGCGAAAAATGTCCTGTGGGTCAATTTCTCTTCTAAAGATTCGAACATTACTTTTTCCACGAGCATATGCAATCACACTTAACAAAGTAATCGCAAAGGTTGTTGTGCGAATCCCTCCTCCGACACTGCTTGGAGAAGCCCCGATAAACATAAGCACACAGATTACTAGCAGCGTAGGTGTAGTAAATTCACTAACATCCATAGTAGCAAGGCCACCATTTCTAGTCGTCACTGATTGAAAAAGAGAAAAGAACAAAGACTCCTGCCATGTCTTTTCCGCGAAAAAGTGGGTACGGTCAAACAAATAAATAAGGATAGCCCCTGCTACAACTAATGCTGCAAAGGTTACAGAAGTCAATTTCGTAAATAACGAGAATTGAACACTGTTGTCATGGCGGCGAGTAAGGTAATCTTTCATTTCGATTAATACAGGAAACCCAATAGCACCAAGTGTTAACAAGAGCATATTTATGAATTGAACAAAATAATCATTCTCAAACATAACAAGTGATGAACCGGTTATATCAAAACCGGCATTGGTTGTGGCGCTCACTGATGCGAACAACCCTTGAACAAAGGCCTCTCCTGTAGTTGGAAAATAGTTCGTAAAATAAATGCCCAGTAGGAGAGCACCGATTAGTTCAATGACAACGATAATGATTAGGATTTGTCTTATAAGTTTTACTAGTCCAGAAAAAGTGGTGCGATTTTGATCTGTTTTTATAAGCTGCCGGCTTTTAAGACCAATTTTCTTGCCAAGTAATAACCATATAAAAGTACCTAATGTCATTACACCAATTCCGCCGAATTGAAGAATGAACATGAGTACAAAGTACCCAGCCGTGTTGAACGTTTCCGCTGTTGATACGACAGATAACCCAGTCACACTCACAGCACTGACACCCGTGAATAAACTATCAATAAAGCTTAAGTGGACTCCCTCTCTATGTAAAAACGGGAGGCTTATAAGCAGTGTTGATAGGAAAACAGCTGAAACATAGAATAGAACAATGATTTGAAAAGGTGATAGACGATCAATAAAATGACGTTTAAAAATGGGGCTGTTACGCGACATCGATATTACTCCTCACTAAAACAAAACCTATGTAGTGGATTCTATATATAAAATGACGAAATGACAATAGGGGAAAAATGACTTTTCATTCCCTGGCTGGTTGAATGGAACACTCATTATTAAAGAGCTGGGTATTTAGCGCTGTCTCTGGTTTTGTAAAACAAAAACACCGTTTCCTTTTGTAGGTAGACGGTGTTCTCGTTGATCATTAAGTGATAAGACACTTCTCTATTGATAAATTTGACATGTGGCCACATCGTCTGGAAGCACTTAACTGCTCAGAGGTTATAGGCTTGTCACGGCCACTGAATGTGGGCAAGCCTATCTTAGGACACTCCCCCAACCGGGATAAGAAGTTCGGGGTGCATAGGGCATGCCGGTTTCAACCGAACGTGCACTTCCGAACTTAAGTGTCTCCCCACTTCCTGGGCATTTTACTCTTTTGTTCTATGAGCCGAAGTTAACGATCATATCATGGGTTTTTTGAACTTCCTGCTCAGGCATTTCAATCAAATACATTCCTGAGCTTGTAATGGCATTACCTGACATTTGATAGGTGGAAACGTTTTTACGTGCACTGCTATAATTCATTGCCAGGCGGCGCATATCGCTAAACTCCATGTTTGTTTTCATATTAGTACCTAACACACCCATGACTTCATCAATCTGACTGAGCATATTCAGGCTAGCCCCTTTTTCAATGATACCTTGAATGACCTGTCGCTGCCGCTCATTACGACCCAAGTCTCCCTCGGGATCCTCTTTACGCATCCGTACATAAGAGAGGGCTTGTTCGCCCGAAAGTTGTAGTTGACCTTTCGGGAACTGAAAACCGTCTTGAGTAAACGCCATATCATTATTTACTGTGACACCATCCACGGCATTTACGAGTTGTGCCAATCCCTCCATGTTCATGGTTACATAATAATCGATATTGATATCGAGAAAGTTCTCGACCGTTTTAACCGCCATGTCACTTCCGCCGTATGCATAGGCATGATTAATTCGAGTAATGCGCCCATCCCCGGCAATTTCTACTTTTGTATCCCTGGGGATGCTTACGAGCTGCATTTGATCGTTATTAGGATCAAGCGTCATGACAATCATTGTGTCAGACCGACCTTGGTCGTTCTCGCGTTCATCTACACCGAGCAATAAGATGTTGATTGGTTCATTACTGTCTAATTTCTTATCTGTTACAGCTGTGTCTATGGAGGGTACATTTTCGTGCAATTTATGATTGACGGTATTTTTGACGTTATTGAAGATCGTGAATGCATAGACCCCTCCGCCTATGAGCAGGAATGCGATGACGAGCAGCGCAATTTTCCACCACCGGCCCTTCTTCCTCTCCTTTTTCTTCGTTTCTTTACGTCCCATAATTCACCTCGATTATGTAAAATACATGAACTATTTATCTATTATACTGTTAATGGTGATTATTGTAAAAGTCATTATCAGAAACTTATAAATAATTGAAAAGAGTATAATTTAATGTTCATAGGCGATATGAAGGTGGAATATGCTACTATGAACTATAGTCTTTTAATAAGTTGGTTGAGGAAAGAAGAAATAGGTGGTATGGAATGAGAGAAATGATTCAGTTGTTGGCAGAGATTGTAAATATGTTTCACGATTTATTTTTAAACCTCTCCGAATCCTTAGGCTGGAATCTTTCTGATAAAGAGCTTCACTTTTGGATTATTGGGTTACTTGGCATCATAGGGCTAATTTTTGTAGATATAGTATTTCATGCACTTGCTAAATGGAGCGTAACGGCAATATCGTTTTTCTTTACACTTTCCATGGTGCTTGTATTCGTTCTCGCTGTTGAGATTCAGCAAAAAATAACAGGGAGAGGTGCCATGGAATTTAATGATGCAGCTGTAAGTGTGTTAGGATTTCTAGCTTTTTGCACGGTTTACTTCATTGTCAAAATGATAGTGAAATGGGTTCGCTGACTAAAAATTACACATACAAACAACCATATTCTTCCACCTCAGGTCATCCAATATCTGGATGACCTGAGGTGGAAGAATATGGAGTGATGTTTGACTTTAGGGTTGTTCTCGTAGATAGTTATAGTAGGGGAGTAATCCTCGATAATTTAACAGGCTTTATGGTGGCTTCGTTTCGAAGCTGAAAAGGGAAGATTGGTGTAATTCCAACGCGGTCCCGCCACTGTGAAGAGGAAGCTTTTCAATTTCCACTGTTTCGCTATTAATGAAATGGGAAGGAGGAGGAGCTGTTGATTCTGAGCCAGGAGACCTGCCATAAAGAAGAACATGTTTTTCCTACGGGAGATAGGAGGGTGTTACGTGATGAGATTTCAGTTTTTCTAGCTGTGCCATTTTTTGAATTCTCATAGATCAGTAAACATCTTCTTTAGTGAAGGTGTATTTTTTTGTGTAGAGAGGGAGAGGAACATGGCTAATGCTATACCAGTACAAGCTTCAAAAATGATGCAGACCCGGCTAGTGCTTCCGCCAGACACTAATCATTTGGATACCATTTTTGGCGGGAAGGTACTTGCTTATATTGATGAAATTGCTGCTTTGACAGCAATGAAACACTCGAACTGTGTTGTTGTAACAGCGTCGATAGATTCGGTAGATTTTCTATCATCTGCGAAGGTTGGGAATGCTTTGACACTTGAAGCGTGTGTTACATATACAGGGAGTTCTTCAATGGAAGTGTATGTAAAAGTGTTTGCTGACGACTTGCTTCAAGGGGAAAAAGTAATGACGACAGAATCGTTTCTTACAATGGTAGCTGTCGATTCAAATGGGAGGCCGACTCCGGTTCCCCAAGTTATACCTGAAACAGAAGAAGAGGTGAGACTGTACGAAACAGCTCCAGCGAGAAAAGAACACCGTAAAAACCGCTCCACCTTGAGGTAATTACAGAAAATTCCACCCCAGGTCATCCAAATTATGGATGACCTGGGGTGGAAGGATTTAGAAAAGAAGGAAACACCACGCTTCCTCTTAGTTGTTGTTATTTGGGGTTTCACAGCTTTCGTCTGTGCAAGCTGCATCCTTACCATCTGGAGTTAGGCTTTGGATGGAGGGTGTTTCTTTTTCTTCATCGATTACTTTTTGCAAGCTTTCCACAAAAATCTCTTTAGGCTGAGCGCCTGAGATCGCATACTTGCGGTTGATGACGAAGAAAGGTACACCTTGGACTCCGATCTCCACTCCTTCAGCTTCCTCCGCACGCACAACCTCACCATATTGTTCGCTCGCTAGTACCTCTTTTGCCTCATCGCCATTTAAACCAACTTCTTGAGCAAGTTCAAGCAATGTTTCGTGGTCTCCTGCATCCTTTGATTCAGTGAGGACAGCACGAAAGAACCGTTCTGCTGCTTCTTTCCCCAGTCCTTTCGTCTCGGCAAATTTCGCCAAACGATGAGCGTCAAAGGTATTGGTAGGAACTGTTGTATCAAGGTTATAAGTCAGTCCAACGCTGGCTGCTTGCTGTTCCATATTTCTATTCATTTCTTGTGCTTCTTCTATACTTTTGCCATACTTTGCAGCAAGCTTCTCGACGTTTGAGATTCCTGTGTTTTTCTGTGCCTGCGGATCAAGTTCAAAGCTCTTATAGACGACTTCTGTTTGATCACCGTCTGTTACTTGGTTAAGTGCCTCTTCAAGTCGACGCTTTCCGATATAGCAAAAAGGGCAGACAAAATCTGACCAAACTTCTATTTTCATATTTATCACCTCATTGTTATTCTCTCACATTTATTATTTTACGGGCCTAGTCTTTGAAATGCCATTAATCTGATTGTACCTTGCTCAAAGGAAAGGTATCGAAGCGAGTTAAACATTATCAGATTAGGGGAAGAATTCCACCTCAGGTCATCCATTTTCTGGATGACCTGAGGTGGAATGGTTCTAGTGGTCAGACGTCTTATGTTGTGTATTTTGATGCAATTTGTAATTTTTACATGAAAAGGATAGATATGATCAGATTATCTTTTTTATACTTGGGGAAGATTGATAGATTTATACAACACTATTTTAGGAGGAATTGAATGAGATTCAAAAAGACGGTCGTCACAGGGTTAGCAGCTGTATTGGCGTTAAGTCCATTTTCAAGCGGGCTCCCTCAAAGTCATGCGGCCGAAGTGCCAAGTGATTTATTTTTCTCGGAATACATAGAGGGCAGCAGTTATAACAAAGCAATTGAACTTTACAATGGCACAGATGGTGAGGTGAATTTGTCTGGCTATACGATTGAGATGTATGCGAATGGCTCATTAGAACCAACGGGTACTTTCGATCTATCCGGGACACTTGCCAGTGGAGAAGTTTTTGTTGCGGCTAACAGTCGTGCGAATGAAGAGATTTTAGCGAGTGCGGATGCGACCAATAATTCAGCGATTAATTTTAATGGAAACGATCCTATTGTATTGAAAAAAGATGGGGCAGTCGTAGATTCTATTGGCCAAATTGGCAGTGAGGAATCATTTGCTGGTGACGTTACGCTCGTTCGCAAAGAGTCTGTGACCGCTGGCGATACGAACACGGAAGACACGTTCGATACGACAAAAGAATGGGATAGCTATGCTAAAGATACAACTGAGTATCTGGGAAGCTACCAAATGACGGACGTACCTCCGGTTGAACTGCAATCGATTGCAGAGGCCCGGGCAAGTGAACCTGGATCAACCGTTAAAGTTCAAGGTGTGGCGACAGCAGCTTTTAACACAGGAGGGCAGACCAACCTGTACATTCAGGATGAAACAGGCGGCATCATCGTACGGGCCCCTGGGCTGTCTGCTGAAGTGGGAGATGTGGTGAGCGCAACAGGAGAGTTCTCCGCTTATTACGGCATGCAGCAGATTTTGGCCTCTACAGCCAATGTTGATGTTGTGACACCAGATGCAGGTGTGCCTACTCCTGAAAAAGTGACGTCCCAGCAATTTTCCCAAGATAACGGAGAAGCGATTGAAGGAGAATTTGTTCAAGTCGGAGAGGTTGAAGTCCTTTCCAAAAATAGTTACGGAGATTTTACCGTTCAGGATGAATCTGGAACGTTTACCATTACACCAAACGATGAGAATGCTTTAGAAGTTGGAAAAACGTATGAGCAAATCTCTGGTGTCGTTAACTATAGCTTTAATGAATATAAGCTTGTTCCGCGGAACGATCGTGATATCGTTGAAGAGGTTTTCGCTGTTCAAGCGAATCCCACCTCAGGTTCCCTTGTGATAGGTGAAAAAGTGGAGCTTTATACTGCGCAGCCAAATGGGACGATCCACTATACGACAGATGGGTCTGAACCCAATGGAAGCAGCGAAGAGTACACAGAACCGATCGCAATCGAGCAGGATACAACGCTTAAAGCAGTGGTCGTTAAGGAAAGCGGTGAAGTAAGCCCAGTAGCTAGCTTCGATTATACTGTGTTGAAACCTTTTGATGATGTTGATATTCATGACATTCAAGGGGCGAGCCATACATCTCCATATGAAGGAAATGTTGTGGAAGATGTGGAAGGTGTCGTCACAAAACTTGATGGCACGAACGGCTTTTACATGCAGAGCTTACAGCCGGATGACAATGTAGCTACATCTGAAGGGATTTATGTGTACGATCGGTCAGGGACAGTAAAAGTGGGCGACCATGTTGAAGTAGCCGGTGAAGTGACAGAGTGGCGTGAAGAAGGTTACTACGATGCAGAGGATTTATTGACAACACAAATTAGTGCATCAGAAGTGAACGTTCTAGCGGATGGAATCGAACTTCCGGACCCGATTGTGTTGGGCGTTGACCGCCAGCAGCCAACGGAAGTGATTGAAAATGATGGGATGGAGTCTTTCGATGCCAAAGAGGATGGCTTGGACTTTTACGAAAGTCTTGAAGGGATGTTGATTGGGATTGAAGATGCCACGGTTGCTGCCCCTGTAAAATATGAGGAACTTGCGGTGTATGGTAAGGCAAGTGAGGATCAAAAGTTTACGCGTGCAGAGGGTTTGTTGATTACACCTGACGATTATAATCCTGAGCGTTTGTTGATCGATGTTGATGGTCTTGGGATCGATGCTGTAACGGGGGATTATTTTAATGAAATGATCACAGGTGTTGTCAGCTATGATTACAGTAACTTTAAGATTCGTCCGACGGGTGAGTTTCCCGACCTGATGGATGGGGGAACGGAGCGTGAAGTGACGGAGCTTGAGAGTTCGAACCAAAAGCTGACCGTCGCAAGTTATAATGTTGAGAATTTTTCAGCTGCGAGTGATCCGGAGAAAGCCGCTCGTTTAGGCGAGGCTCTTGTTAAGAATTTGAATGGTCCTGATATTGTCGGGTTGACGGAGGTTCAAGACAACAATGGTCCGACAGATGATGGGACAGTTGCTGCGGATGAGAGCTATCAAGCGGTGATTAAGGCGATTGAAGCGGCAGGTGGACCAAGTTATAAGTTTGCTAGTATTGCACCGGTTGATAAAATGGATGGCGGCCAGCCGGGTGGAAACATTCGTGTCGGCTTCCTTTACAATCCTGAGCGAGTGTCGTTGACGGATAAGCCGAAGGGCGATGCGGTGACGGCTGTTGAAGTGAACAAGGACGGTTTGACGTTGAACCCAGGTCGCGTTGCCCCTATGGATGATGCCTTTAATGATTCTCGTAAGCCATTGGCTGCTGAATTCAAGTTTAATGGTGAAAAAGTGATCGTTATCGTGAACCATTTTAATTCAAAAGGTGGCGATGGGGCATTGTTTGGAGCGGAACATCCAGTTGTACTTGGAAGTGAAGCACAACGTGTCCAGCAAGCCGAAGTGGTCAATGATTTTGTTGAAGAAATTGATGAAGAAGTGAAGCGGGAGAATGTTGTCGTGCTTGGTGATTTGAATGATTTTACTTTCTCAGATCCAGTGCAAACACTCGCGGGCGATGATTTAACGAATATGATAGAGGAACTTCCGACTGAGGATCGTTATTCCTATATTTATCAAGGAAATTCTCAGGTGCTCGATCATATTCTTGTGAGTGACCACTTGAAAAAAGATACGAAAATTGATGCGGTTCACATCAATGCCGACTTTTCTGAAGCAAGTGGACGTGCAAGTGACCATGATCCAATTCTAGCCCAGATTCATGTAAAAAAAGGAAAAGGAACACACCCCGATTTCCATAAATAATAATTCCTTAATTAACCACCTCAGGTCATCCAGATTTTGGATGACCTGAGGTGGTATTTTTTTCAGTATCCTTCTCTACTTCTGCTCATCGATGGCGGCTCTGGAGCTGTCGAGTGATTGGATGACTTCATCATAGTAGCTGGATACATAACTCATAAATAGGATGTCTATAACGTGAAGCTGGGCTAGTCTTGACGATGTGGCAGCACTGCGAATCATCGCCTCCTGGGTTGATGACGTGTAAAGAGGGATGTCAGCAAGCTGTGAGATGGCAGAGGAGCCATATTTGGTAATACTGATGGTCTTCATCCCATTTTTCTTAGCGAGGCGAATAAATTGAACCGCTTCTTTCGTTTCTCCGGAAAACGACACAACGATGGCCACATCATTCTCCCTTGCATTGGATAACGTTGTATAGGACATATGTGGGTCCTGTAAATAGAAGGCGTACCGGCCTGCCCGTAAGAACTTCTGCTGGCCATCAGCGGCCACAAGTCCTGAAGCACCGATACCAAACAAGTGGAGTGAACTCGCTTCATGAATGTCCTGAACCGCTCGTTCTACATCTTCCCGTCTAAGCATTTCCTCGGTTTCTTTCAAAATTTGAACACCATTATGCGTCATTTGCTCAATAATATGGTGAATCGATTCGCCTTTATCAATGTCACGATATTCTGAAGAGGATGGCTTTTGGACATCCCCGGCAATCCTCATTTTTAATTCTTGAAACCCCTTTAAATCCAGTGATTTACACAAGCGAATGACGGCTGCAGAGCTTGTCTCACTTTGCTCGGCAAGTTCCTTTACAGTCATCGTTATGACAGGTTGTGGTGAGGATAAAATATATTTAGCAATCTTTTGTTCTGAAGTCGGCAGGGTATTTTCTATACTTTTTAACATGGCTAAGCCGCCAGATATGTACGACATGACGATTCGATTCCTCCTCTGTACGATACGGTCGAACTTTCATTATAAATTAAAAATGAATGAAAAACGGAATGGTAAGGCTTCAGCAAGTAATATATTGGTGAAAGACGCGAAAAACAATCGGGTGTAAAACGCTTACATTACAAGATAAGTATATGCTATAATGAAATTAAATTTCAATTATAATTTATAATAATTAAAATTATATACTAAGCAGGGGGGCGTTTCGATCATGAATGAGATCTACAACTCAGGACTTTATCAGAGGTCACTGATGTTTAAAAGTGAAAACCAGCATGGGGAAGATCAACCATGATTATTGGTATAGATGCAGGTGGAACGTCCACGAAGGGAGCACTCATTAATGAACGAGAAGATGTCCTATTCACCTTTGAATCTGGGTACGGCAATCCTCTAATGAATGAGCACAAGGCCTTTCAACATATTGAAAATGTGGTAAGTGCCTGTACACAAGCCTCCGAAGAGCCCATTGATCATATTGTTATCGGTATGGCAGGCTATGAAACATTTAAAAATAAAATGGTTATTCCAGATTCTTGGCGGTCGTCTCAAAAAATCATTTTGATTAGCGACGCAGAGTTGGCTTATGAAGCAGGTTTGCCTGCTCAGGAAGGGATACTTACTATTGCTGGTACGGGATCCATTCACGTAGGAAAGAAAAATGAGCGGCTTTTTATCAGGGGCGGGTGGGGACACTTGCTTGGGGATGAAGGAGGGGGTTACGATCTGGGCCGATCTGCGGTTCAACGGGTGGCGTATACCCTTGAAATGGACTTGAAACGTTCGGCCTTTTGCCAAAAGATCTTGACCTATATGGGCGTTACGGATGTTAACGGCATCAAGGCATGGTTCTATTCGCAGGATAAATCTGGGGTGGGTGAGCTTGCTTTACTCGTTGAGCGGCTTGCTAATGAGGGGAATCAGGAGGCTTTGGGGTTGCTTGAGGAAAATGCTTGTGAGCTTGCCGTGCAAGTGCAGCAGCTATATAGGAGGATGCAGCTTGATGAGAAGGCGAAGCTTGTGATGGCCGGGAGTGTGCTGATAGGAAGTGAACGTTTTCAGTCCTATTTTACTAGAAATCTCACCTGTACTTTTCGTGAAGTGAAGCGGCTTGATCGTCCGGCTTATATGGGGGCGTTTTCAATTGCTAGAAAAAAAGAGAAATGGTAGTTCAGTGGTTCGTCAATTTTGAATAAGAGAGGGATCAGTCTATGAATATAAGGGAAATTTCTACGGAACGAAGAAATCCAAACACATTGACGATTGACCATGCGAGTAGTTTGGAAATCGTTCAGTTAATGAACAAGGAGGATAGCCGGGTCCCTGAGACCATTGAAAAAATTCTACCGCAGATTGCATCGGCAATTGATGGCATTACGGAACGGATGACACTTGGCGGGCGCTTGATTTATGTAGGGGCAGGTACGAGCGGCCGTCTTGGGATTCTGGATGCATCTGAGTGTCCTCCTACATTTAGTACTGATCCTGAAGATGTTCAAGCGCTCATTGCAGGCGGGGAAGCAGCGATTACAAGTTCCTTTGAAGGTGCGGAGGATGATGAGGAAAAGGGAGGTGCTGATTTACAAGAAAGAGGGATTAGAAGTCAAGATGTGGTTGTCGGAATTGCGGCGAGCGGCCGTACACCCTATACGATTGGTGCTATGAGAGCGGCGAAAGAAAAGGGAGCCCTTGTTATTGCGCTCGTCTGCTCACAGGAATCGGAAATGGCGGGGGTTGCAGATCGGGCGCTGGTGGCTGAGGTTGGGGCTGAGGTCATCACAGGTTCGACGCGCCTAAAGGCAGGAACAGCACAAAAATTGATTTTAAATATGTTATCGACAGGTACCATGATCCAACAAGGGAAAGTGTACAGCAATTTAATGGTCGACGTGCAGCCAACTAACGAGAAATTACAAATGCGTTCCAAGCACATTATTATGGAAGCAACGGGTGTGGTCGAGGAAGAAGCGGCAGAGGCACTTGTTGAATATAGAGCCGTTAAGCCAGCGATCCTATCTTTGCTGACCCCTCTTAAAGGTGATCACGTTCATGTCGCTCTTGCTAAACATAACGGGCACATAGGAAAAGCAATCCAAGCCCAGCAAAAAACAGAGAAATAAAGGTGGCTTCCAAAAATACCAAAAACCCCCACCTCAGGTCATCCATAATTTGGATGACCTGAGGTGGGGGTTTTTGGTATTTAATAACTAGGTCTTTTTACATGATTGACATTTTTCTCTCTTTTTAAGTAATATTATACATATAATTCAACATATTCAGATAATTATGATAAATAAAGAGGGCTAGTCATATCCTCTTATTATTTTGCGTAAAATGATAACGTTTACAAAATAGGGGGACTAGTCATGATACCAGTAATCATACTCTCATTAATTACCGTTGTTTCTGTTGTTCTTGCGTTAAGAAGAAAGAAAGTGATCTTTATGCTTGTTCCATTATTAGGTCTTTTTGGATTTGCTTTTGTAAAAGTGTTGATGGTTCCTATGCCGTTCTGGGAAACGGTTCGCTTTATTTTTAATTTGCAAGGATGACTTTTTTCTTAGGAAGGGAGGTGAAGAAGTGAGGAAAATGGATCCAGCAAAGGCAGAGGCTTATTTTAAATATAGAACGACGATGATTGTCATTTACTTAACGATTGGCTTTTTCGCATCTTATCTTGTTGTATTTTTTGCCAAGGGGCTTTCTTCCATTACCGTAATGGGTATTCCTTTTCATTACTATATGGGAGCTCAAGGTGCAGTGGTCATTTTTATTATTTTACTTTTTGTAAATGCAGTGATTAGTGACAAAATCGATAAAAAATTCGGCTTCGATCCAAAGTTTGTAGATAGCACGAATCAAACAGTCGATTAATGGGGGGGAAATTATTGTGGATGGACAGTTTACTGTATCACTTATCCTCATAGTCGCTACCTTTTCCCTATATATAGGGATTGCGATCTTTAATAGAGCACGTGCCACATCAGACTTTTACGTGGCTGGTCGCGGAGTTCCACCTGTTTTTAATGGGATGGCTATTGGTGCTGACTGGATGAGTGCAGCTTCTTTTATCGGTATGGCCGGTACCGTTATGGCACTCGGTTATGATGGACTTGCTTATATTATGGGATGGACAGGAGGTTACTTGCTGCTAACCTTCTTATTAGCCCCACAGCTTAGGAAATATGGACGTTATACAGTTCCGGAATTTATTGGGGACAGGTATCGGAGCAATACGGCACGGCTTATTGCTGCAATTGCGACGATTATTATTAGTTTTACGTACTCTGTTGGGCAGTTATCAGGCTCAGGTGTTGTTATTGGACGCCTGCTTGAAGTGAACACAGCGACAGGTACAATGATCGGGGTCGTGCTCATTGCCTTTTATTCTGCAATGGGTGGGATGAAGGGGATTACATGGACACAGGTGGCCCAATATCTCGTTCTTATTGTTGCTTATTTAATTCCAGTTATTTTCATGTCTTTACAGCTTACACAAAATCCTGCACCTTGGCTCTCTTATGGTCAAATTATTCAAGAATTACAGGTGCTTGATCAGCAGCTTGGCATCACCGAATATGTCGTTCCTTTTACGGAAGCGACAAAATGGCAGTTTCTTGCGTTAATGTTCACATTGATGGCCGGTACAGCAGGGCTTCCTCACGTTATTGTCCGATTTTATACTGTTGCAACAATGAAAGCAGCACGTTGGAGTGGGGCATGGGCGCTTCTCTTTATTGGTTTGCTTTATTTATCAGCTCCAGCTTATGCAGCTTTTTCAAGGTTCATCCTAATGACAGAAGTGGCGGGATCTTCATTAACCAGCCTGCCAGCTTGGACACAAGCCTGGATTGATACAGGAGAGTTATCTTTAGCTGATTCTAATGGTGATGGTATTTTGCAATGGACGGAAATCATGATCAGTAATGATATTGTCGTTATGGCTACACCTGAAATTGCTAATCTGGGCGTATTTATTATTGGCTTAATGGCTGCTGGCGCGATGGCTGCAGCACTATCAACGGCTGGTGGATTAATGATTGCGATCTCAGCAGCACTATCACACGATATTTATTTCCGAAGCATTAACCCTAACGCTAGTGAAAAGAAACGACTCGCTGTAGGCAGGTGGTCGATCGTTCTTGCTACCGTTTTTGCAGGGTTGATCGCATTAAACCCACCGGGAGCCATCACACAAATTGTGGCTTGGGCCTTTGCTTTAGCATCAGGATCCTTTTTCCCTGCTTTGTTCCTCGGTGTTTGGTGGAAACGGGCGAATGGACCGGGTGTCATAGCTGGAATGATCGTTGGTTTAACAGTTACGCTTAGCTATATTTTCGCTGCCAAGTATGGAGGGTTTACGATCTTAGGGATCATCGATACGGGAGCAGGTGTATTTGGCGCCACAGCAGCTATTCTAACAAATATCATAGTGTCATTATCTACTGCACCGCCAACACAAGAAGCACAGGATGAAGTAACCGACCTAAGATATCCAGAACAAGTTCAGTATAAAAATGGCGAAGTTTGGCTTAAAGAAGAACAAAAGTAATAGAGGGAAAACCTTCCACCTCAGGTCATCCAATTTCTGGATGACCTGAGGTGGTTTTTATTGGTAATTTTACAAACGAGTCATATTCCTCTTTGTCTTTAAAGTAGGAGAGGAGTGTTGAGGTGGTAATAAGTGTGCTGGGTGGTCGTTTTGAAAGGTAGAGAGGATAACTGCTCCATGGATATTCTTCAGGGGAAGAGGCGATATTGGCACGACAGGGGTTCAAGTGAATATAACGACTGACTTGAAGCATGGCATTGATGTCACCTTGAAGTTCCGCCTTATATGGTCCTTGAAAGAGGTGGCCTACGAAATCATATTTTTTGTTAAAATACATGGCATATTTGGAATGAAGTTCTTTCATGAAAATTCCTGGAGGGTGGTCGATCGTCTCAATTAGCAGGTGAACATGATTTGTCATGAGGCAGTATGCATGAAGATGAAAGGGGTAGCTTTGCTTATTTTGGGCAAGGAGCTCAAGGTAATAATAGCGGTCGCTTGGATCGTAGAATATATCGGCTTTTCGGTTTCCTCTCGAAGTAATGTGGTAACTGGCATGGGGAAACCATACACGTTTGGGATTAGCCATAACAACATCCTCTTTAGTTTTTTGGAGACCTTAACTTATATTCGACTCCCTTCACAAAAATCCTGCAAAAAACATGAAAAGGATAAATATGCCACCTCAGGTCATCCAATTTCTGGATGACCTGAGGTGGCATATTATGTATAACGACTGATTTTTTGATAAACTAATAGAGTTCGTTTATTGTTTGAATTTATTTTTTGGAGGATTGCTTATGACAATATTCTTCCAGGTCGTCCTGCCAGTTGTGCTAGTTTTTCTAGCGGGATTTGTCCTGCAAAAGTTCATGCGGCTAGAAATTAAATCCCTATCAACGGTAGTTTTATACATCATGCTTCCGTGTCTCGTATTTGAGACTTTTTACCAGGCGGAGTTTAACAACGAGTATATTATGATGTTAGTGTTTTCGATATTATTACTATTTAGTATTCTGTTGATTAATAAGGTTGTAGCCAAAGTGGCGAAACTCGATACCTCGGTAGAAAGCGGCATGATTTTATCGACGGCCTTCATGAATGCGGGGAATTATGGTGCACCTATTGTACTGTTTGCCTTTGGAGAAGCGGGATTCGTCTACTCTGTATCCTTCATGGTGTTGCAGCAAATCGTAATGAATTTTTTTGGGGTATATTATGCAGCAAAAGGAGCGGCAGGGGTGCGGATGGCGATCTCTACGGTACTGAAGATGCCACCAACTTATGCAGTTATTATTGCATTAATCATCAAATTTTCACCGATTACTATTCCAGAAAATTTGATGTCAAGCGTGTCGCTTGTAGGGGATGCAACGATCCCAACTGTGATGATTTTGTTAGGAATGCAGCTTGCTAATATTACGGTGAAAAACTTAGATTGGGTCAAAATATCTTATGCGGCTACACTAAGGCTAGCAGCTTCGCCCTTAATCGCCTGGGGATTGACGGTCTTGCTTCCAATGAGTGATTTAATGGCAAATGTGCTGATTATTTCAGCTGCGATGCCTTCAGCGGCAACAACGACGATGTATGCTGTGCAGTTTGATTCTAAACCTGATCTCGTCTCAAGTATTACGTTAATCACCACCATTATTAGTGTTGTCACCATCCCTGTAGCACTGAACATCTTGACGTAAGAGTTAAATTACCAAAAACCCCCACCTCAGGTCATCCATAAATTGGATGACCTGAGGTGGGGTATTTTTACTTTTTCTCTTCTTTTTTGCTTTTGAAAAACATGTATAGGTTTGTACAGACTAGTGCGATTGATAACACAGCGGAGAATGTTGAGAGTTCTAGAGCTGTAAAGTAGCCGATTATTAAATAGACGATAAAAAAAGCTGCGAACAATAAATAAAACAATGGGATCTTCCTTTCTTTGTTATTTAAAAGATAACATAAGAATTGAGGCTTTATCCACAAAAGCTTGTCCCCCACCCTTCTCTCGTTCCGTATAATTCTCGCTATAAACTTTCGTCAAAAACTTCCACCTCAGGTCATCCAGATTTTGGATGACCTGAGGTGGAAGGAAAAGGAAAAGGTACACAAAAATAGGCTTCGTACCTTCATCCATCGTCGAGAGGGCGCTCATAAAGAGAAACACGTCCTAATGATTTGAAAATAGGGACGTGTTTCTCTTTATGAGCATCTAGCATGTGTGGGGCATGCCTCATTTCTCAATGGTAATGTTTATTTTACTCAGGCCCAGTGCTCTAGCTGCTTTAATCATTCTCGCCGCTTCCTGCTCGGCATCTTGAATGGAAATGTTATTTCTTGAGATATTTAGTGTCGTGCCATCGAAAAGTGGTACAGGCTCATGCACTTTTTCTTCAGGTGAGAAGGTAGGGGGGTGTGGTAATTCTGTGACGATATCGTGTTTGCTGCGATTGACTCGGCCACGAATTTTACGGCCGTGATAAACGACGCTCGCATAAGGACAACCTGTATTCTGAGCTATTTCGCGATAGTTTTTGTCGGTTTCTTCGATTAGTCGTTTTACTTCGCTTAAGTCGTAGTCATATTGTTTGCTTTTTTTTGCCATAGTCGTATAACTCCTTTTTAAATTCTCTCATTCTATTGTATCCAATTAATCACCATTTTTATAGTATAATTTCTCGAATTTTTTACACATCATCAAACATTTTTCAAAAAAATTCGATCATTAGTATGAAATATAATTCAACTATTTAATGATTTAATAGAATGAAATTATTTTATACAAAAAAGACCAGTGAAATGATCACTGGCCTAGACGTACGGCTGTTCTTAATCCAATTGTATCTATCGTTAAAAATTCTACTCTATGTTTTTGCAGCTGGTCTAAAATAATGGCTTTTTGATCAGTATTCAGCCCTTGAAATAAGCCGATCATTGTAGGACCAGCACCGCTAATGTAACTCCCAAGCGCCCCATGGTCTTCCAGAATCTTAGAAACCGTTGGAAAGTCGGGAATGAGTTCAGATCGAAAAGGTTGATGCCATTGATCACGCTTCATCATCTTACCGACCATGTCCCAATTTTGTTCCGCTAGAGCGGCCACTAATACGTTTGCTGTTCCACTAGCGAGAACGGCAGATTTGTAGTCCATACTCTCAGGTAAGACGGCACGCGCTTTTTCTGTTTCCACATGATAGCTTGGAATAACAGTAACCCATGACAGATTGTCCATCCCTCTCGTAAAACGAACATAATCAAGATCGTCTCCATTATAACTTGACACCATGATTCCACCGAAGATAGCCGGTGCAACATTATCTGGATGGCCTTCAATGCTACAGCCTATTTTCAGTTTGTCATGATTACTCAATTGCAAGTCGAGGATCTGATTCGCAAGCTCAATCCCAGCCACGACTGCTGTTGAAGAGCTGCCGAGCCCTCTTGAGATCGGAACGTCGTTCGTCATTGTGACGTGATAGGGCGGCAGATATTCGATGGCGTATTGATAAGCAGTGAATAGGGCGGATTTATAAATAAGATTTGTTTCCCCACTCGGGATAAAGGGCTGATCCCCTTTTGCAACGGAGAAGTGCCATTGGTCAGCTGGCTGACATTCAAGGGTGACATATTTGGATAATGCGACACCAATGGAATCGAATCCAGGTCCAAGGTTTGCCGACGTGGCAGGGACTCGGATGGTGATCGCCTTCATGAGTGGACACCTGTGATGGCATCTGCAAATTGCTTGATGTCGTTTTCGATGAGCGTTGGTTTGATTTGGCTCGTATCAATCGCTGTTACGGGGTCTTTCAAGCCGTTTCCTGTCAGGACGTGCACGACACTTGCCCCTTTAGGAATCGTGCCATCGTTCACTTTCTTGATCGTTCCAGCTAAGGAAGCACAGGAGGCTGGCTCTGCAAATACACCTTCTGTACGAGCAAGCCATTGGTAGGCCTCAATAATTTCCTCGTCTGTGACTTCGTTAATGCTGCCATTTGATTCATTGGCTGCTGCAACAGCGGGCTGCCAGCTGGCTGGGTTCCCGATTCTGATGGCAGTTGCGATGGTTTCTGGATTTTCAACGACTTGATCCCTTACGATGGCAGCTGATCCGCTTGCCTCAAATCCAATCATTTTCGGCAGCTGATGGTGATGTCGTTCATGGTACTCTTTGAAACCGCGCCAATACGCTGTAATGTTCCCCGCATTACCTACAGGGATGGAAAGGAAGTCTGGTGCTTTTCCTAACGTGTCACACACTTCAAAGGCAGCCGTTTTTTGCCCTTCAATTCGATAAGGATTTACCGAGTTCACAAGGGTAATTGGTTCCTTTTCTGCAATTTCCCGGACCATTTTCAATGCCTGGTCAAAGTTCCCTTTAATTGCGAAAATTTCAGCCCCATACATAACGGCCTGGGCGAGCTTACCTTCCGCAATCTTTCCATCAGGGATGACGACGATACAGCGCAGTCCGGCACGAGCAGCAAAGGCGGCAGCGGAGGCTGACGTATTCCCTGTTGAGGCACAGATTACGGCCTTTGATCCTTCTTCGATCGCCTTAGCCATCGCAAGAACCATTCCTCTGTCTTTAAATGAACCAGTCGGATTGGCTCCTTCGATTTTTACATAGGCTTCGATACCAAGCTCCTTTGATATCGTTGGAATCGGGAGGAGGGGGGTGTTCCCCTCATATAAAGTTAAGCTTGGAGTTCGTTCATTAATTGGTAATAAGTCTGGATAGCGATGCAGTAATCCTTTCCACATGTCATTCCCCTCCTTCTACTCGAAAAACGCTGTCAATTGAACGGATCGTTGGCAGTGCTTCAAGTTCATTGTAGGCTTTGTCAAAATCTTCTTCGCTCACCTGGTGTGTAACCATCATGAGCTCACGTTCGTCATTGTGATCAGCCTGTCGTTGAATAATTTGGTCAAAAGATATGCCGTATTGGGCGAAAATTTTCGTCAGTTCCATAAGCATTCCAGGTTGATCCATGACATGCAGGCGCAGATACTTTTTCGTGAGCTGGTCTTTTCTCGTCTTGATATGTTTTGGAAACTGGGGCTGAACGTAGGCAGAACCGGAAGTGCCTAATCGTAAATTTTTGATGACGGCAATTAGATCAGACACGACAGCCGTTGCTGTAGGGAGCTTCCCAGCACCAGGGCCGTAAAACATCGTTTCTCCTACTGCGTCCCCGTATACATAAACCGCATTGTATTCGTTATGAACAGAGGAAAGTGGGTGCCCGACTGGCAGCAAGGCAGGTTCAACACTAACGGAGGCACCTGTCTCATTATGATCAGCAATCCCTATAAGCTTAATAGAATACCCTAGCTGATTGGCATATTTAATATCAGATAAAGACAATCCGCGAATTCCTTTCACGGCAACGTCTTCCAAATTAAACGGCATCGAGAAGCCCAAAATCGATAGAATCGTCATTTTACGAGCCGCATCCAAGCCATCAATATCAGCGGATGGATCCGCTTCAGCAAAGCCTAAGTCCTGTGCTTCCTTCAGTACCGTATCAAAGTCAACGCCTTCCCTTGTCATTTTAGTCAAAATGTAGTTGGTTGTACCGTTTACAATGCCCATCATTTTACTGATGCGGTCTGACGATAACCCATCTAAAATCGGACGGATAATTGGGGTTCCGCCAGCGACACTTGCTTCATAGTATAAATCACAGCTATTTCTTTGACTTGTTTCGAAAAGTTGAGCCCCGTGTTGGGCAATCAAATCTTTATTGGCTGTTACAATATGTTTTCCTTTTTCCATAGCTTCCAATAATATCGTTAACGTGTGATCAATTCCTCCCATCACTTCGATGACAACATCAATTTCTGGATCTTCCGTAATATCCTGATAGCGATCCGTTAATTGAGTGGTACTTGTAGGAAGATTGCGAGATTTAGATACGTTATGAACGAGAACGGTCTTAATGGTTACATGACACCCCGTTTTGTGTTGAATACTTTCTTTATGATCGTTAAGAATTTCAATAACACCACTTCCGACTGTGCCTAAACCTAATAATCCCACTGTGATGGTATTCGTCATTTGTCACACTCCTGTCCACTTGAAATAAACATATTACTACGTGTAATGGACATTGTAACGGAAAGTGTTTCTCTTCACAAGGATGAATTGCTCTGTTTTTAAAAATGAAAGATAATTTTGTTTGTTATCCGACATAAACTTTGCAGAAATTGTAGAATAAAGACGAACGATAATAGTTGTCAAAAATTTACTAAAGATTATAATTATTTTTATAATCAATATTACCCATCATGGAATGTGGTGGAATAAGAAAAAAGTACACGAAGGTAATTTGAAAAGGAGAAGAATCTTATGAAAGAAATGATTTATCAAGCTTTTACCAACATGAAGGATTATGAGACAGTAGTTCTTCAAATCATTTCAGATATGGGCATAATAGGAAAAAAGGAGGACTTTATGGTGGAAGGATTACAAGCCATACATAAATATAAAAAGCTTCACCCCGAATATGAATACACAACCAACTATCAAATATATTTAGTTGTTCAAGATCACTTCCGTTCGCTTTTGGTCCGCCATGATTAAAAAACCCATTATAGGAAGATATACAACAGTTCAATTTAAGAGGATGTTCAAAAAGTCATCGAATGATAAACGGCGAATTTCTTCGTTGCTTGGTTTTTCTGGTCCTCACGTATGGAAGGCATACGGCTTGCGGTCCTCAAAACTTTCGCGCCTCGAACTTCTTGTTTCTCATTCATCAACTTTTTGAACAGACACTTTAGGAAAATTTTTGTTTTACATGCCAGAAAATGAGGAACAAACACGTATAGGTCATTTTTTGCAGCAAAATTGAAGGCGTTTTCATTAAATCCTTTCATTTTCTTAACAAATCAGCGATAATAGAGTAAAATACTGAATATTCTGATTCAAAGGGGTGGGTGATATGCTAAACGTTAAAATGTTAAAGCCATATTATGTAAAAGAAGATAAGCGGTTTATTCGAATTGTTTTAGCCTACCAGTATTTTTCCCTGTTTATTGATGAGGAATTGTATCAATTTATTCCTAAAGAGTCGCGAGAGATTATTATTGACCGAAAACGTAAGCGCGTTCATAATGTATTTGATATTTTTGTATTTCAGCGTGGGAAACGTATTGTCTATGTATCCGTGGCGGATTTATTAGAGCTTCCAGATTTTCTGACCCATCTGCACTCGATCACTTCACCATACTATCAAGAGGATGTGGAGGATATTATTGAGGAAAACCAAGATATCTCAGTCATTATCGAGGAACTTGAGAAAAGTAACCTGCAGCGTTTAATTGATCAGTCATTGGATACTCGTGATCAAGAGGCTTTTACGATTCTGACAGAGACATTACATGAGGAGTACAGCTAGTTTCCAGTAGTTAAAAAGCGCTATCCAGTATAGCGCTTTTTTCTATTGAAAAATGACGATTGGTGTAAGAATTATGGGGATGTTCACTATTCATTGATATTCGAGGATATTTTACAATGTTTTTATTTCTGAAGATTAAAATAATATTAGGAAATTGAAAATTTTATGAGCAATGTACAAAACATATGTAGTCAAAAAAGCTATAATAAATATAGTCTTACAGGATATGGGAGTGCGGACAAGTTATAGAAAAATACATAAAAAACATAACTGTCCGCAAAAATTTAGGGGAGGTTCACCGATGATGGGTACGTTGCCTGAAACTAGAACGCTAGATGCGGAATGGGTTTCATTGATGGAAGAGGCAAAGGCAATGGGGCTGAGTAAAGAACAAGTTGAAGCATTTATTCAACAAGCAGAAAAAGAAAAGTAAGCCAGCATAGCATCGGCTGCATGAATTTCATGCAGCCGATGCTTTTTACTTGTGTATAATAAAAGGAGTTTAGACGATTGGGAGTGATTGAATGTGAAAAAGAATGAACATGAATTATTCCATTTGCTGTATGATTGCTCTTATGCATTGAATACGCCAATAGTAGTGTTTAATCATAGCGAAAAAATGATTCGGCACTTCCCTGATCGATTTAACCGCCCCCCGGAAGTATTTAGAGAGAGATTTTATAAATGTCTGCGAGATAGTAAAAGCTCACCATTTAAGTTACATTTTTACTCCAATATTTATTATCAAAATTTTTTCTTCTATCCTATAAGGGATCGTGAAGGAAATTTTACATACGTTGGGATTGGGCCTTTTTTGACGGAAAGCATGGGACAGCAAAGAGTAAAAAAACTGCTCGTCTTAAATGAAATGGATTTCTCCTGGGAAGAGGAGATGGTTCAATATTTCAGCCGTTTACCTGTCGTCAGTTTGAAGCAACTTTCTTCTATTGAACGTATTTTAACTACGATTCTTCCAGATGAAAAAGAATCTAATGCTGTCAATTCGAACATCCCAACAAATGAAGTTCCTGATTATGAGGAATTTAAAAGTCACTACCAAAAGCCGGAAAAAACCCGTCATCCCCTAGAGCTAAGTAATCAATTTTTAAATTTATTCAGACAAGGAGACATACGAGCTTTAAAAGAATATAGGGCTTTTAAAGCTAATCCGGCCTTGTCATTAGGCAACGGGGATGCTCTTCGATCAGAAAAAAACCATTTAATCACTCTTATTTCCGAGTTAACAAGAATGACAATAGACGAAGGTGTGTTAAAAGACGAAGTATATTCATTAAGTGACTTCTATATAAACTTTTTAGAAACTCAAACATCTACAGAATCACTATCAGACCTTGAAATGAATATTGTCCAATCCTTTCTCAGCCGTTTGCAAAAACGAAGCCAGACGAGTTCAATCTCACCACTAGTGGATCGTGCCAAACGTTATATATTTCAGAACTTAACAGAGCCTATAACTTTAAGAGAAATCGCACAAGAATTGAATGTTCATCCGAATTATCTATCGGGAGTTTTTGCAAAGGAAATGAAATCGTCGATCACTCAATTTATTAATCAGCAACGTATAAAAGAAGCCAAAGAACTGTTAACGATGACTCATTACTCGTTAATGGAAATCAGCATTCTACTCGGTTATAACAGTCAAAGTTACTTTACAAGAGTATTTAAAAAACAAGAAGGAATCAGCCCAAAAGATTTCCGAAACAAACTCCAAAAATTCGAATAGCCCCGTAATCAATGTAAAAACCTGCCACCTCAGGTCATCCATATTATGGATGACCTGAGGTGGCAGGTTTTGCTAGTTTATCTACGGGTGGTTTGTTCATTAAAGAGAATGTAAATTTAAGAAATCATTAGATATTTAAAGAAAGACGTACAATAATGTTCTTTTTAAAGAAAATAAGTCGATTTTGATGTTTTTCATTTCCATTGTAACCAGCTATACTCAAATTAATCATTCTTTATAAAGAACAAAACTTCCTTATTACGAAGATGATCACCTAAACTGGCATTGATGGGAATGGTTACTTTGAGTAACTCAAAGAGATAAATTCATTCAGTAATAGAATTAAACGTCCATTACAACTGAACGAGAAAGAAGAAAAGTGTCTGTCTGTAAACGAAAAACGAGATATTTCGGGGAGGAAGCGGGGGGCTATAAACAAGTGACAACCATTGGAGAACGCATACGGTTTTTACGTCTTGAGCAAGGGTATTCGATTAATCAGTTTGCCTCAATGTCAGACGTATCGAAGTCCTATATTAGCAATATCGAGCGGGGCATTCAGAAGAACCCCTCACTTATCGTAATGAAAAAGCTTGCAACTACACTCAATGTCCCACTTGAGGACTTATTATTATCCTTAAGTCAGACACATAATAAATGAGAGAAGGTATTAAATATGGCCGAAACTAAAGTACATGAACAGCTTGATCATGAATGGATTAAGCTGATGGAAGAAGCCAAACACCTTGGACTCAGCATCGAAGAGGTTAAACATTTCATATTGGGAGAACGGGCTTAAATTTATGGGCCACTTCTGGTTGCACTTAAAAAAAGTCTTGCAGGATGGGCTGTACGAAAAGAGGTGGAGGAAATGAGGGAGAAGTATAAATTCACAAGGCAAGCGGCTTATCCGAACAGATCGGGAATGGCAGTGCCACCCTTCCTAACAGTAGAAAACGTGATTTGTGACTTAACACCAGTGGTGGAACAATTTTCACAAATCATGGTTAAGTCAAACAATCATATTTGGAGTCAATCGGGGCAATTATTCTCTATCAACCAAACGGGAAAAGAGCGGCACGACCCATGAGAGCCATAAGAGGGGATGAGTCTCCACTGTCCTATTTACAAGCAGCAGTCTGCTATCATGAATTACACCAATATAGCTATAATAAAAATCCCCAGTGGGGTCCTCAAAGAATTCTCGACGATCGTTATATCGAGCAGGTCACACAAATGGGTTTATGGCCGTTTATAACAATTATTCGAAGCTTAGATCCTATCTTCTTCTATGATTCACTTCACCATCCTGTCGTTATCTTTTATACGTATAAAAGTTTTGGGGAAGAGAGCCTTCAGAAACACATCCATCGATTTGATTTCGAAGGCTATGGAATGAAGATGAATGAACGAAGCATTGCGGTGAATAATAAACTGCCGTTTCTATGGAATCGGCTGGGTTTTAATGAGTAACGCGGGCTTGCTTGTAGGCCTGCTTTTTTACTGCAAACTAAATTCTTCATTACATACTTCGTCCATGATTCAGAAATCCTGTTGCAGTAGGGGGCAGTTAAGATCACTATGGGAATCTATTTCAGGTTATGAATAATCATGTGCCAAAGGTTTCAATATTAAGTCTATTATTTTTTTGTAAAAAACTCACAAACTATGGGGGAATATGATAAAATATAAACTAGTTTTACAAAATGTGAGGAAAATTATGAAAAAGTTCAGATATTGGATCCCTGCCATCGTTTGGATGGGGATTATTTTTTATTCATCATCTACACCTTATCAAGAACAAGATGTAAAGCCGGTTCTCAGTGACTGGTTTGATCTATCAGGATTTGTCCCTCTGTTTGATGGAATTTCTTTTACTTATCATCATAGTGAGGTAAGCGTGGCAAGTTTAGGTATAGCAGGTTTCATAGAATTCTTTATTAGAAAAGGTGCACATGTAACGGTTTTCCTCTTGTTAACCGTTCTTATCTTCTATGCACTTCGCAAGACTACGAATAGAAACTACCAATCAACTATAATTATTTCTTGGGTTGCAACAGTGCTGTATGCAATAACTGATGAACTTCACCAAGGAATTACACCAAACCGTACGCCTTACATAGGTGACGTGATATTAGATGCTGTAGGTGGTCTGATGGCCCTTCTACTGATCAGCATTGTCTATTTTATTCGACGGCGCAGTAATGCAAGATGATAAGATTTTTGTTGATTACCGACAGAAATGGAAGTTTACTAGCGAAAAATTAAGGAATAGAACATATTAATGGAACTAATAGAAAAGGTGGGTGCTATGAAAGCAGAAGACTTGAAAGATATCCTTCAGTCGATTATTCATCAGACCGAAAAATCTGAACTTGTTTCTTCCGAAGAAATAATAAATAGTTTGATTCAACAACTACAGAATTAATATACATAGGGCAGGTATTCCTGCCCCTTTATTATGTCTAAAACTACATATTAATTATGATATAATTGACACTCAATACGTATAAAACTGCAAAGGAATGATGAGATGAATTGGACTCAGGAATATAAACGCTGGCAAACTTTCGCATCCCTTGATGATAAGCTTCGTACTCAGCTGGATCAGCTGCAAGACGATGAACAGTCACTCGAAGATGCCTATTATAAAAATCTTGAATTTGGGACGGGTGGTATGCGTGGCAAGCTCGGACCAGGTACAAACCGCATGAATATCTACACGATCCGTCGTGCTGCTGAAGGGTTGGCCAACTATGTAGCAGAACAAAACGGCCATGAAAAAGGTGTAGCTATTGCTTATGACTCAAGGTACATGTCAAAGGAGTTTGCGGTTGAAACTGCACGAGTACTTGGCAACCATAATATCCAATCATATGTTTTTTCCTCGCTCAGACCGACTCCTGAACTGTCATTTGCTGTTCGCTATTTAGGAGCGTCAGGTGGAGTGGTGATTACAGCTAGTCATAACCCGCCTGAATATAACGGCTTTAAAGTGTACAATGAAGATGGGGGGCAAATGCCTCCTGAAGAAGCAGGAGCTGTCATCAACTTTGTTAACCAAGTAGAAAATGAATTAACTGTCAAGGTCGCTGAGCAAACTGATCTTGAAGAAGCTGGTTTACTAAAATGGATGGATGAGGAAGTCGATCAAGCCTATTTAGACCATCTGAAAACCGTTAGTGTGAATTCAAATGTGACAGAGTCTGCTGGTGATTTTAGCGTTGTTTTCACCCCTTTGCACGGAACTGCTAAAATGCTTGTTGAGAAGGGGCTTAAGCAAATCGGTTTGACCGAAGTTCATACCGTTGCCGAGCAAGCAGAGCCGGATCCTGAATTTTCAACAGTAGCCTCACCGAATCCAGAGGAGCACCAAGCATTTGAAATGGCGATTGAAAAAGGGAAAGAACTACATGCAGATGTACTGATCGCAACCGACCCAGATGCCGATCGTCTTGGTGTAGCCGTTCCAGATGATAGTGGGGAGTATCAAGTATTAACAGGGAACCAAACAGGTGCACTTATGCTTGATTATTTGCTATCACAAAGCCAAAGCTTGCCAAAGAATGGAATCATGATTAAAACGATCGTAACTTCTGAATTCGGTCGCGTGATCGCTAATCATTACGGTGTAAGTACACTGGATACATTAACAGGATTTAAATTTATTGGTGAAAAAATTAAAGAATACGAAGAATCAGGCCAACATAGCTTCCTGTTTGGCTATGAAGAAAGCTACGGCTATTTAGTGAAGGATTTCGCTCGTGATAAAGACGCCGTGCAAGCAGCTGTTCTTTCAGCAGAAGTTGCGGCTTATTGGAAATCTAAAGGTAAGACGTTGCTTCAAGCTCTAGACGAACTGTATAAAAAACATGGATATTTCCTTGAAGATCTGCAATCCTTAAAAATGGAAGGGAAATCAGGCTCAGAACAAATCCAGTCCATTATGGATGACTTCCGTGAGCACCCTTTGAAGGAAGCGGGCGGGCTTAAGGTTGAGGCCGTTGAGGACTACACTACATCTGAAAGAAAAAATGCGGGTGGTGAGGTCGAAACGATTCAGCTGCCGAAAGCCAATGTGTTGAAATTTATTTTAGAGGATGATTGCTGGTTCTGTCTGCGTCCGTCTGGGACTGAGCCGAAGATTAAGTTTTATTATGGTGTAAAGACAGGTTCCGGCGAGCAAAGTCACAATCTACTAGAAGCAGTCAAACGATCTGTTAACGAACAAATTAAAAAGCACGTGTAGCACAGAGCCCCGGAGATACTCCGGGGCTCTAAATGTTAATACTGTTTTACGTTATGTTAAATTTGACACAAAGTGACAAAAACAGCTAAGTCCTATGATATAATGAGGTTCGCATCTAAAATTAGGGGAACCCCTGTCATTAAGTGAGGATATTTATGAATCAATACATCCATATAATTGTTGCGTTATGTATATCCATGCTAGTTAGTTACCTGCTTGTTTTTCCAGTTATTAAGCTAGCTGTTAAATGGCGAATGATGGACCATCCGGAATATAGAAAAATTCATAAAGTGATTACACCTAGAATGGGGGACTGGCCATCTTTGGTGGGGTAGTAGCGGGGATGCTTTACATTAGACCAGATATAGAATATTGGCCTTCGATTTGTATTGGAGCTACCATTATTGTGATTACGGGACTTCTTGATGACCGCTATCAAATACGCCCGCTTATAAAGTTAGCGGGACAAGTAGCAGCGGCATCCGTAATCATATTCTCCGGGCTGCAAATTGATATTTTAACCATTCCTTTTCTAGGCATGATTCCGATTAATGATGCACTCAGCATTCCACTGACTTTTTTCTGGGTGATCGGGATTACAAACGCAATCAATTTAATTGATGGACTTGACGGATTAGCTACGGGTGTGACAACAATTTCACTCATTAGTGTAGCAGTGATGGCCTTAGCGATTGAGCCACAATTAAGTATTGTCTATTTATGTATTGTCTTGATTGGGAGTAACTTAGGGTTCTTAGTGCACAACTTTTACCCCGCCAAGATTTATATGGGGGACACAGGATCCTTATTTCTCGGTTACTCCATGGCCGTGATCTCAATGGTCGGCTTATTTAAAAATGTAACGTTATTCAGCTTTATCATCCCGATTATTGTACTGGCTATTCCCTTATTTGATACATTGTTTTCTATATTAAGAAGGGTCATTAATAAACAAAAAATCATGATGCCGGACAACAAACATATTCACTATCAAATTTTAGCTGCTGGTTTTAGCCATAGAGCGACCGTATTGATAATATATGGGTTTAGTGCCTTATTTGGATTCCTGGCCATACTGTTTTCTTTAACTTCGTTTGCTATATCACTAGGGATAACCTTCCTGATTTTATTATTACTTCACCTGTTCGCAGAAATGACGGGGGTTGTGTCAAAAGGAAAACGCCCAGTGATTGATATGATAATTAAACAGAAGAAAAACAAAAAAAGTAAACAAAAAAAAGATAGCCAATGAAATTAATATTTCATTGGCTATCGCTGTTCTGCGAGAACTTCTTCTTTTTCTGTTGCTTCCCCATAAATAGCTTGTATCAATTGTAAACTTGACTCGCCTTTTGAATATTCGTTCCAATCTCTTGCAAAACTACTTACAACACCCATGTTGTAAGGCTCATTGAGAATAATTTCAATGATTTCTTCACTTGTATAGGCAACAGGGCCAGGAACCATAGAATGATAGTCTTCCCAGAACCCTCTTGCTCTTGAGTAATCTTCAAGATCATAAGAGTAGAAAATCATCGGTTTATTCAACAGGGAGAACTCATAAGGAATGGATGAATAGTCAGTTATCAATAAATCTGTGATCATCAACAACTCGTTTATTTGCTCGCCTACAGAAACGTCAATAATAAAATTAGGATACGAATTCATAAACCTTGTCTTTACCGCCGGGTGAAGACGCATCAGAAGAACATAATCATCTTGCAAGGCCTCATACATCAATTTTAAGTTTAGTTGAACATCAGCATCAGTTAATTTGTTGTCTCGAAAGGTAGGTGCGTATAATATAACCTTTTTCCCTTTAATTCTAGGATGCTTATTCTCCATTTTTTCTCTAATATTTGCAGAATCCCGATATTCGAAAAAGTAATCGGTTCGAGGTACACCTGTTCTTAAAATTTGAGCATCGGATAAACCAAAGCTCTCTTTAAAAATATCGGCCATTTTATCTGAACCAACCACCACATGGTCAAATTTGTGATATACATTACGGAAACGTTCATTTGCTCTATTTTTCCTCGTTTCAATGGATGGATCTTTAAGTCCAAACCTTTTTACTGCACCAGAAGCATGCCAAAGTTGAATACACTCCACATTGTCACGAAAATCAACAGCAGCTAAAAAACCAAAATAATTGTCAACGAAGACTTTTTCACATGTAGCTAAATGGTAGATAGAGAGAATAAAAGCATAAGGACTTTTTAAATCAAAAGGAAGGACCGAGGTTTGATGGTCTTCCTCATAAGTGTATCTACAGTTACTATCCTTTAAGATCACTATGCTTCCACTGTACTGTTTTTTCAAGGCTTCAACGGTGTACAAAATATTATCCCCAAAAGAAGAAACAAACACCGTTTTCCTCCATTGGGGACTCAGTTTAAAAACGTTAAATAAAATTCTTACAGTAAGCAAATAAATGCTTACTAAAAGTTCTCTAGCCATTGTTCACATCTAATATGTCGTTCTTAATTTTAGACGTTGAAATGCCTACAGTACGTGGAAGATAAACAACTTCACAGTGTTCTTTCAAGTGATCAAACTTCCCTTTCCAGTCATCCCCATAACAAATACATCAATGTCATGGTCTTGAACGTCATTAACTTTTTGCTCCCAGTTATCCTCTGGAATAACCTCGTCAACATAACGAATAGCCTCTAAAATCATTTTACGGTTCTCAAAGCTGTGATAAGCTTCTTTATTTTTAATGGCGTTAAATTCGTCAGAAGAAATGGCTACAATCAAGTAGTCTCCAAGATCAGAGGCGCGCTTCAGTAGATTTATATGTCCCCAATGCAACAAATCGAATGTTCCATAAGTGATTACTTTCTTCATTATTGTATTCCTCCTAAAAGTCATAAGCACTGTTGCCTTAATCAACATATGCTGGCAATTTACTATTATAATAACCTATTTTTACACGCTGTTAACATGAACTTATCAATTTATTTAAATTTTACTTGAATTTCTCTTAAATTCGACCGATATAATATAAGACGTACTAGGTAACAGTTTAACAGTTTCAGTAATGAGATACAAGTTACCACCTGAAAGTACCAATCTCTAAACATCGTTAATTGTCGATTTTTTGAAATAGATTTAAAATATAGTCGAAAATAGTCTTATATTTTTAACGAGTTTCTTGTATAATTATCGATGTTTCAATAAATCAAAAATGGAGGTGCTAATGATAGTTTTAAAGTTAAAATTGAATATGAGGTTGTCTTTGTTTTTGGCTCTTATTATCATCTTAACTCCCTTATTAGGAAAAGAAGTAGCTAAAGCAGCAGAGAGTAATTGGTCGGGGGCATTTTACAACAACCAAACTTTATCTGGAACTTCAATTCCGGCGAGCTACGAAAGCTTGTCTTTTAATTGGGGGAATTCTTCACCTAAAAAAGGGGTACACTCAGACTACTTTTCTTCGAGATTCAGTAAAAAATTAACATTGAGTCAAAAGCAAGACTATTTTGTTAAGACTTTTGCTGATGATGGTATTCGAGTGAAGGTTGATGGAAAGACAGTTATTGATCGCTGGAGTTCTTCTGCAGGGGAATTTAATCAAGCATTTCTTCCTAATTTACAAACAGGCACCCATGAAGTCACTGTAGATTACTTTGATAGAAGACATGGGGCTACTCAGTTTGCAGATGTATTAAAGTTTGGGGATTGGATTGGTTATTACTATGATAATAAATCCCTAGAAGGTAATCCAATGGGAACAAAAGTTTTTTATCCAAAAAGCGTCCGATCCCTTCAGTTTGATCATGGTTATAACTCACCTAATGTGAAGGGGATAGGCAAAGGCGATTTTTCCGCAGAGTTTTATACAGCTATGAGAATTCCAGCAGGGAAATACGTGCTGAAAACGATTCCTGATGATGGCATACGAGTCTACATAGATGGAAAAAAGGCACTGGATTACTGGCAACCTAGTGATTCTAAAGAAAAATCCAACATAATAAATGTAGAAGACAAATCCTCAGGAGAAAAAGATGTTCATTGGATAAAAATCGAATACTTTGAGAATGGTGGCAAGAGTAAATTAGATTTTAAGCTGACCCCTTTGAGTGAGGCGTTATCTAGTGAAAAGTGGTTAGCAAGTCATTATAACTCTACATCACCTATGGGGAATGGAATTGTAGAAACGAATAAATCTCATAAAGAAATTAATTTTAAATGGGGTTTTGGTAGCCCGTATAACGGCATTCGTTCAGACTATTTTTCAAGTTCTTTCTTTAAAAGACTTGACCCTAATCAAAACTACTTTGTTAAAACATTCGCGGATGACCGTGTGAGAGTGTCCGTAAATGGAGATTTTGTTTTAAATCGGTGGTCCAATTCTGCAGGGGAGGAAGATGCTGGACTAATTACTGGTTTAGAGCCTAGTAATATTGTTCAAGTAGACTATATGGACAATACTAGAGAAGCCACTCTATTAGCTGATGTATTACCTGTCGGGGATTGGATGTCATATTATTATAATAATAATAATTTAGATGGTACACCTGTTTATAAGGAACAGTTAGATGGAATATCAAATTCTTTAAGCTTTGACCATGGTTATAATTCTCCATCTGAGAAAGTTTCGAAAAACGAATTTACTGCAAGTTTTACAACATACAAAAAATTAAGTGCGGGAAAATACTTGTTTAACACAAAAGTCGACGATGGGATAAGAATTTATGTTGATGACAATCTTGTTGTGAATCAATGGGGGAAAAGTCGTTACCAGGAAGAGTTAAATCACGTAGTAGAAATATCTGATCTTAAAGGAAGAGAGAAAGAATTCCATAAAATAAGGATTGAATATAGGGAGTTTGAGGGGAAGAGTAGACTAGATTTTAAAATAACCCCTTTCAATCGGACATTCTCCTATGATTCTTGGACAGGAATTTATTATAATGATAGAAACTTAAGTGGTGTTGGAAAAATTTCACCAAACTCTTACGAATCTTTAGATTTCACTTGGGGCTTTGGTTCACCGATGGAAGGAATAAAAACAGACTATTTCTCAGCCTCTTTTTACAAAAAAATTCGTGCCGGAAAAGACTATTTTGTACAAACATATGCTGATGATAGAGTTCAGGTGTCAGTCAATGATAATTATGTAATTGATAGATGGTCTAATTCATCAGGTGAAGTTGATAATGGTGTTATCACAAATAGAAACAAAGATTCCCTGGTAAAAGTTAATTACATGGATAATACTCGTCATGCAAAATTAAAAGCTGACATAGTTCCATTTAATGATTGGATAGGTTATTACTATAATAATGTTGAACCGAAGGGAGCTCCAGATGCAAAGGCAATCTTATCAGGAGTAGATAATAGCTTATCTTTCGACCATGGTTATGGAAGACCATTAAAAGGTATTAATGAAGATGATTTCTCAGCCAACTTTACTACATACAAAAGGTTAGATCCTGGCAGGTATGTGTTAAACACAAAGGTTGATGATGGAATCCGTATTTATGTTGATGGTGAGTTAGTTATTAACCAATGGCAAAAGAATCGTTTCAACGAGGATTTACAACATGTACTGGATATTCAGAATAATGAAGGTTCAAATATTCATGAGATAAAGATCCATTATAAAGAGTTCTCAGGAAAAAGTAAGCTTGATTTTGAAATTTCACCTATACATGAAGTTTTATCAACTGATAGTTACTTAGCTGCATATTTTAATCAGTCCTCACCTACAGGTATAGGGGTTATTGATGCTAATAGTCCAATCAAAGATATTAACTTTTCTTGGAATAGCAATGCATCACTTAATTCAATATCAACTACTAATAATTTCTCGGCTTCCTATCATAAACTTTTACCATCTAATCATGACTATTTCGTGCAAACGTACACGAAAGATAAGGTTAGAGTAAAAGTGAATGGGAAAGAAATAATTAACAATTGGTCTAGTAATAATGAAGGGGTGGCCAAGGGATATATTACAAATTTGAAAAGCCCAGTACAATTACAAATCGATTATTCAAAGAACTCAGATAATGGAATGGTGATGTCAGATGTGGTTCCGTTTGGAGATTGGATTGTTCATTATTACAATAATAAATCATTAAGCGGGACGCCTGTTGCTAATGAGACAATTAAATCATCTAAACTAGCGTCAGAAACAGCACTTGATATTGATCATGGGCAAAGTTCACCTATAGAAAATGTTAATAAAAATCAACACTCTGCAACATATACAACATATAAACGTTTACAAGCAGGGGACTATATTGTTAGAACACAAGCTGATGACGGGATAAGGGTCTATTTAGACGGAAAATTAATTCTTGATCAATGGGAAAATAGCACATTTGGGGAACAAACAACTAACCTTATTAAAGTGAGAGATCATAGTAATAGTGGCAAAGATATCCATGAGATAAAGGTAGAATACTACGACGACTATAACCATAGTAAATTTAAATTCTCATTATTACCTGTAAAAGAAGAGATTCCTGAACAGGGATGGATAGGTCTTTATTATCCGAATGAAAACCTAAATAATGCAACTGCTGTGGAGGGTGGAACAAACTCTGTTAAACAGTTGGATAGAATTTCAAAATATTGGTTGGAAGATAAACCTAAGAATAGTATTCCGGAAGATAACTTTTCCGCGAGCTTCTATCGTTATATAAACGGAAACAAAGATTACTTTGTTCAGACTTTTGCGGATGATGGTGTAAGACTGTCAATAGATGATAATAGAGTAATAGATGCCTGGCACCCTTCACCAGGAGATATCCATAGGGGCTTAGTAACAGGATTATCAAACACTAACCATAGGGTGCAGCTAGATTACTTTGATCAAACGTCAAATGCTGTCCTATACAATGATGTTGTGGAGTTAGGTGATTGGGTTGCTTATTATTATGGTAACAATGATTTAAATGGGTATCCTGTAAACTCTGACGTGTTTTCACCTAATTCTAGTGGTGGGTTTACGGATAACTATAATCAAACCTTAGATCGAGTACCGAATAATAACATTTCGACTAGATATACTACGGCTAAACGTATCGAAGAGGGTTCATATCATCTGAACGTAAATCTTTATGGCGGAGTTCAAGTACTGATAGATGGTGAAGTAGTAATAGACAGACGGTACCAGGATAATGAGCAAGATCGTACTGTTAAAGTCGATATTGAAGACACACCAAATCAAGGAAATATACATTGGATTGAGGTTCGCTATTTTAATGAAAGTGCGAAAAGTAATATTAAACTTTCACTTACTAAGTATAACGAAAGAGCATATCTCAATGAAGATAGTTGGACAGCAGAATATTATCCTAATGTTATCGATCCCAATAGCAATTCACCCCAATCTTCTAACGGGGTAGCATATATTGTTGATGGAATTGATAACATCGAATTTGATTGGGAAAATAATAGTCCCCATTCAATGTTACCATCTGATGAGTTCTCAGTTATTTTTAGAAAAGAATTAGTGGTAAATGAAGACACTGCCTATGACTTTAGTGTTTTGGCTGATGATGGCGTGATAGTAGAGGTGGATGGTGAGAGGATTATAGATTCTTGGAAAGGCAGCGATTATGAATTAAGAGAAGCCAAAAACCATTACCTTACTAAAGGAAGTCATACTATTACAGTAAAATACTTTGAAGGATCTAGGAGAGCAGCAATTGAGTTATCCTATAAACAATCTGTATTAAAAGAGGTTAACAGTACTTATACATCATATGAGCTTTCGCTAGATCGTATGGTTAATGTACAAATGACTGCTAGTCCTGCCACAGATATAAGGTATAAACTTTATATAAGGGAAGATGGCTTACTAGAGGGAACTCCATCAGCAGGTTTCGGTACTGTAGATGGGGGAACTTGGAATATCCGGCGTGGGCCTGGTACTAGTTTCCAAACAGGTGCTCAAGTTACCAGTGGGGATGTATTTCCAATTAGAGGGAGCGTTAAAGGTTCTGATGGTTATATGTGGCACCATATTACTAGTACGAACTCTTGGGTGGTTCCTACTAAAGAAGATCTTGCATATTATGTTAACCCTAATAATTTCACAGGTGATTTCAGACAATCTCTACAGTTCTTAAAGTTATCGGACAGTGGAGATATCAACATCCAGGAAGTAAACGAAAAAATTCTACAAAATAAAGGAATTTTAAAGGGAAAAGCAAAGTCTTTTGAAGAAGCTGGTAAAAAGCATGGGGTTAACATTATTTATCTAATAGCCCATGCCTTACTAGAATCTGGAAACGGGAATTCAGAACTTTCTACTGGAGTAGTTGTTGATGGTGAGGAAGGAAGAAAAGTTGTTTATAACATGTATGGAATAGGTGCATATGATAACTGTGCCTTAGCGTGTGGTTCCCAGTATGCATATGATGCAGGTTGGTTTACACCTGAAGCTGCTATTATTGGTGGAGCTCAGTTTATCGGGGATGGTTATGTAAATGCTGGTTTAGATACTTTATATAAAATGCGTTTTAACCCCGAAGCTATTGAGAATAATGGTAAGTATGGAAGGCAATATGCAACCGATATTGGGTGGGCCTATAAGCAAACTAGAAGAATATATGAGCTTTATAATTTGCTTGAGTCTTATAGCATTACGTTAGATATTCCAAGGTTTAAATAATAATTCTATAAATCAGTTTGAATTAGAGAGGGTACCTCAAAATTACTTTTAGAGGTACCTTCTCTTTTTCTAAAACTACTAGTTAGTACTGACCCCTATAAATTATTACTGGCTAACGTATTATATGAGAATTCTAAAATTAAATGAGGTTTTCCAATGAATAGGAATACTACCATTGACTTTATAAAATTCTTTGCTATGATCTTCATTGTTTATATCCATGCCAATGCTTTTGAAAATGTAAATATACTAGGTGTTGAAGGAAAAAAAATAGATCTAATTATTGATACTTTTGCCCGTTTTGGAGTGCCATTTTTCTTTATGGTTTCCGGATATTTAGTCGTTAACCAAGTTCAAAATCGTGGAGGTAAGTATTTTACTGGCTATATCTTCAAACTAGTTAAACTCTATGTAGCATGGTTTCTTTTTTTTATATTTTACGATTTATTAATGAAAATTATTAATGAAGGCTTCAAAACTGGTGTATTATGGGATTATGTAGCCAGCTATAATTCTCTTGAAGTATTCTACTATGGTGCTGGTCACACTCAATATCATCTTTGGTATCTTTTAGCAGCAATTTGGGGTATGGTAATCTTTTCAATATTTTACTATTTCCAAAAAACCAATATTCTATTTTTTATCAGTCTTACCCTATATTTGATCGGGCTTCTTGATCAGTCGTACTCAGGGATTTATAATTTATATTTTAATTCTAGGGATGGTATATTCTTTGGGTTGTTTTATATAACCTTAGGTGCAATGTTTGCTCAAAGTAAAAATACCATAGGTTTCAGCTATAGGATAAAACCTGCAGTATGGCTAGTTACATTCTTTGGGCTATCTTTTATTCAAGTAGTGGAAAGAGTGGTTACAATTTATTGGATGAATGGTAAAGAGGGAAATTATTTTATTTCTACTATACCTATAGTTATTGTGTTGTTTTTGTTTATAATAAACAAGCCTGATATCGGTAAGGGGTCTTGGGTTAATTATATAGGTAAACAAACGGTAGGAATATATGTGGTTCACACAGCGGTTATTAATATAACTAATCAATTAATAGATTATTGGGAATTGAATTATTTTAGGGAACATCTGTTGTGGGGAATATTATTTACACCTTATATTTTCTTCTTTTCCTATGCAACATACATGACAATACAAAAGCTAAAAAAAGAAGCTTTGTTAAGGCTAAAAAAGAATGCATAAGGTAATCATTGTAGAATTGTAAAAAGTTATTTATAATGATTTATTATGATGAAAATTGTACTTTGGAGGAAAAAAAATGAAATCAGTTAAGAAGGCAATTATACCGGCTGCTGGTCTAGGCACAAGATTCCTACCAGCCACTAAAGCTATGCCTAAGGAAATGTTACCTATTGTAGACCGTCCCACAATTGAATACATTGTAGAAGAAGCAGTGAAATCTGGGATTGAAGACATTATTATAGTTACCGGAAAAGGAAAAAGAGCAATTGAAGACCATTTTGATAGTGCGTTTGAGCTAGAAGAAAGCTTGGTAAAAAAAGAGAAATTCGAAATGTTAGAAGAAGTTAGGAAATCAGCTAATGTTGATATACACTATATACGACAAAAAGAGCCGAAAGGGTTAGGTCATGCTATATGGTGTGCAAGGAAATTCATAGGGGATGAACCTTTCGCTGTACTTTTGGGGGATGATATTGTCCAACATGACAAACCTTGTTTGAGGCAGCTTATGGATGAATATGAACAAGTTCAATCATCTGTCATTGGTGTGCAATTTGTTCCCGATGATCAAACGCATAGATATGGAATTATTGATCCACTAGAGCAAGATGGACGAAGGTTCAAGGTGAAAAAGTTTGTAGAAAAGCCTGTTGAAAATGCGCCTTCTAATATGGGGATTGTTGGTCGTTACATTCTTACACCAGAGATTTTTGACTATTTAAGTGAGCACAACATTGGAGCTGGGGGAGAAATACAGCTAACTGATGCTATTGAACAATTGAATAAATTGAAACCTGTATATGCTTACGAATTTGAAGGTAATCGTTATGATGTAGGTGAAAAATTCGGTTTTATACAAACTACTTTAGAAATAGCGCTAACACGAGATGATTTAAGAGAACCATTAGAAAGATATATAAAGGAATTGAATGAACAGTTAAGTGGTGTTAAAAAATAAGCTAAGCTTAAGGCGGACTTTCAAAAAGTCCGCCTTAAAAATTTGTCTTTCAGATTTGTTTTGAATAAAGTATGATTAAGAATATAATTATAATGTCTATGTATGCTTTTATTAAAAATCCTCTAATATAAATCGTTTTTATAAGATTGAAAATCAACTGAGTAAAAAGTTTCTGGTCACTTTTATATTGTATTGCTCTTAGTTATTATTACAACTGTTTAATGAAACATTTACTTTTGTTCACAAGAATTTTAACTACATAAAGAAAAGGGAGGTATTTCATGAGACAAAAAAGTAAGCAACAGCCATATGCTGCAGATATTAAACTACATGGCAACCACCAAATATCAATATTTATACCAATGTCTAAACAAAAAGACCGTAATAATCGCTTAATCTTAGTTAATAGGCAAACTCAAGAAGAAATAAACCTACCTTTAAATAGGAAAGACGTGAATCGTGTTACATGGCTTCTTTATGGAGTCTTGGATTATTCTGTATGGAGTAAGAAGTTATTCAATGGTAAGTATTGGGATCTTTATTTGCAAAATAGTGAAGGTACTCGGCGTGTAAGCGGTACAAACAATTCATTTGAGTACGTAAGAATTAATCAGGATGGGAGCACATTCCACCCGTATGTTACTGAAAAAGGTAATGTTTCATTCAAACATAGCGAAGTTGATCTTTTTGCAGGTATAAATGATGTCAATCTTAATGATGATGGAGTGATAACCATCAAGGGCCAAGTGGAAAAGATAGATTTGAATAGAGTTAAAGAAAGTTATATGATCATTAGTGATTCATCTAATACTGAAAACAGAATACCTATTCAAATAACAGAAAATACAGGGGAGAATTTTAATATATTCCAAACCCAAATTCAACTTGATGAAGCTTATACAGTATTAGTGCCTAATGCATTGAAGTTTACACTAGGATTAGAGTATACAGAGGAAGAGGCAGTTGTGGTAAGGGAAAGTCCAAGGTTAAAATATCATGGGCCCGGCACATTTGAGAAAACTCAAATTATTTATGATGGTAAAACTCAAATTAAATTTACTATTAAACCTACCAAGAAAAAAAGATACCTATCAGTTAAAATACTTGAAGACAACCCCTTAAAGGAAACAGCCGAAAAGCTTGAATTAAAAGTGATTAAAATTAGAAGAGGTAAAAAAGCACTAAAACTTTATAAAAAAATTTTTCGAATTGCGAGTTTACTTCCACGGAAAAATAATTTGGTTGTGTTCGAAAGTTTTCACGGCAAGCAGTATAGTGACAGTCCACGAGCGATATACGAATATATGAAAAAAAATGAACCTGGTTATCATTTAGTTTGGAGTGCAGACAGAAGGTTCTATAATGAACTTAAAGAAAAAGAACTTCCTGTCGTAAGGCGATTTTCCATTAAATGGTTGTTAGTGATGACTAGGGCTAAATATTGGGTGACAAATACACGTCTCCCTAACTGGATGCCAAAACCTAAAGGTACTGAGTATTTGCAAACTTGGCACGGAACTCCTTTAAAACGACTGGCAACTGATATGAATGAAGTTCATATGCCGGGTACGAACACATTTAAATACAAGAGTAACTTCATTAAAGAAACTGGTAAATGGGATTATTTAGTGGCTCCTAATCAATATTCTAGTGAAATATTTGAGAGAGCTTTCTTGTTTAATGGTAAGATGATTGAGTCTGGTTATCCAAGAAATGATTACTTGAATCAGCAAGATAATCAGGAAACGATTGACGGCTTGAAAGAAAGTTTAAATATCCCGACAGATAAAAAAGTGATATTGTACGCACCAACCTGGAGAGATAATCAATTTTATCAAAAAGGAAAATACAAATTCGATCTTAGTTTAGATTTAGAACAAATGAGAGAGGAATTAGGTGATGATCATGTAGTAATTCTTCGAATGCATTACCTAATTGCTGAAAACTTTGACCTTGGTCCGTTTGAAGGCTTTGCCTATGATCTTTCTAAACATGAAGATATCCGTGATTTATATTTAATCTCTGATGTATTAATCACTGATTATTCATCTGTATTTTTTGATTATGCTAATTTGAGAAGGCCAATTATTTTTTACGTATATGACCTTGATGAATACCGCGACAGCTTAAGAGGTTTTTATTTGGACTTAGAAACGGAAGCCCCAGGCCCATTAACTAAAACAACGGATGAGGTAATTAACTCAATTAATGCATTTGAAAATAGTAATTATCTTTTAGGTAAAGAGTTTGAAAAGTTTTATGATCGTTTCTGTTCTTGGGAGGATGGAGAATCTTCTAAGCGTGTTGTAGAAGAAGTCTTTAAAAAATAAATTACCATGCATAGGCACATCTACGGTTAGAACTACGAAGCTTTTTCCTTAAAAAATTCAATTGAAAACTATGTAATAATTTAATTTCTCAGAGTGTTTTTTAAGTTGATATCAATAACCCACCTTAGGAGGTAATGGATTTGAATAAATGCTCACCTGTCTTTGTATTTAATTCTCTTGATTCAGTTAGAGGTGGACTTACAAAAGCTGTATTAACAAGAGCTAACTTTTTAATTAATAAATACGATAATGTTATTTTTTTAACCTTAGCATTTCAACAAAATTATCACGAGATTATAGAAAAACTTTATGAAAATGGAAGTCTTGATAGAAGGGTCAAGGTTCTGAACTTCTTTGATGACTTAAAGAATGTTTCTCCTCAAGAAGAAAGTTCTAATGTTGAGAGTAGTGTTGAAGAAGATGGCCTACAGTATTTTAAGGACCCGAATAATGAATTACCTAGCTATCGGTACTATCAGAATGGAGTATATGTAAAATATAAGCGTTTCGACTCAGACGGAAGACTCCTTCTTGTAGATTATATGAGTGAGGGAAGACATCGTTTAAGAAGGGAAGAGTATGATGAATTAGGTCATATTTCTAGGATTCGTCATATGGACTTAGTTAAAAACAAACCAAAATTAGATCGGTACGTTGATTCAGAGAAAAATTGTTTCCTTTCTGTTTGGATTGACTCAAGCAATAAAAAACAAGGAAGAACATTGTATTTAGGCAAAGATCCTAAAGAGTATGGAAGTCTTTATGATGCATATATAAATTGGGTTTCTCAAAAATTAAAATCAATAGATAACCCCATTGTTATGTCTGATTCAAGATTCACTGATGGATTGGTAACGTCCCTGAAAAATAAAAATATTAAACGAATTGCTATTTTGCATAATAATCATTTTAATAAACCCTTTGACGGTAGTGAAGGAATAAAAAGTACATGGTCCCCGTTCTTAAAAAATATTAGTAAATATGATAATGTGGTTTTTTTAACTGAGGAACAAAAAAATGACATAGGTGAGTTTTGCGGAAATAGTAGTAAATATACTGTAATTCCGCATTCTGCCCAAAAAGTTGAGACGAAAACAGAAAAACCTAAAGATTACCACCCTTATTCAGCGGTCACCTTAGCAAGATATAATTCTCAAAAACGTTTGGATGAAGCTATTCGTGCTTTTTCATATGTTGTAAAAGAAATTCCTGATGCGCAGTATTTCATTTATGGTTTTGGGGGAGAACAATCTAAGCTTGAAAATTTAATTGGTGAATTAAAGTTACAAAAGAATGTACATTTAAAGGGTTTCACAACTGATCCTACGGCAACTTACCAATCGGCGGCGTGTTCTATTCTTACTTCTGATTATGAAGGTTTCGGTTTAGTCATGACAGAGAGTATGGCTGCTGGGACACCAGTTGTGGCCTATGACGTGAAATATGGTCCTAAAGATATTATTAAAGATAATATAGATGGATTTTTAGTACCTAAAGGTAACAAGAAGAAACTAGCCGATAGGATAATTACTTTAATGAAAGACCAAACCCTTAGAAATTCCATGGGTGAAAAAGCATATGAGGTGGTTAACCGTTTTAGCTTTGAGAAGTATGAAGAAAATTGGTTTAACCTTTTGGAAAAGCTTAATAGAGAAATACAAGATGAGATTAATAATCCTATTAAATCAAGTGCTGTTTTAGATTCCTATGGGGATAATAAAAAAATTCGATTGACCTTAGAAATTGGGAACAATGATATGGATTATCATCAAGATTATAAGTACAATATACTTATTGTTAATCGTTATTCTAAAGAAGAGAAACAGAAACCAATTAAATGTGAAAATGGGAAGTTTTATTCAATTATTGAATTGGATGAAATTTTGTTGGATAATACAACATGGGATTTTTACTTAAATGCTTTTAAAGATCAAAAATCTTATAAAAAGCGTCTAAAATGGAAAGATAAGGCTGGTTTTGAAATGCTAGTGGACCAAAGTAATAAGATTTATGCTTATGAAACGAAGAAAAATAATTATTCCATACATGTTGTTTCTTTTGAACAAAAAAGGTCTGAAACTAATCAATCTGTTATTGATTCTGATGGGGTATGGGGTAAGGTTAAAGGTTTTTTAAAGTAATTTATTAACACGCTTTTGTGTTATAGGCAAGTTAGGTAGGTAAATATAATGAATTCAGCATTAACTGTAATTAATGAACAGGTTAAATATTTTTATTTAGTTCGAAGATTATCACTATATGAAATGAAAAGCTCTAACACGAATAATTACCTTGGGATGCTGTGGGAATTACTGAATCCAGCAATTCAAATATCTATATATTGGTTTGTGTTTGGGTTCGGAATTCGAAACAGAGTGGGTGAGGGAGGAATTGACTTCTTTCCTTGGATGCTATCAGGAATAGTTGTTTGGTTTATGATTAACCAAGGACTACTTCAAGCATCAAAATCAGTTTACACCAAAATTAAGATGCTTTCTAAAATGAACTTTCCCATGAGTGTAATTCCTAACTATGTAATATTTTCTAAACTTTATCCACATCTTATGCTGTTAGCTTTAGTTATAATTATACTCTCGCTACTTGGTTTTCCGGTTAATATTTACTATTTACAGTTGCCTTTGTACATTATTGGTGTGCTGTTATTATTGTATGCCATTTCTCTTATAACATCGACTCTTTCAACAATCGTACGTGACGTGCAAATGCTTTTACAATCTGTCTTAAGGATGTTGCTTTACCTATCTCCTATTCTTTGGGATGTAAGCCGTATAGATCAAGAATGGCTACGAGTAATTATGAAAATTAATCCATTCTACTATATTGTGGAGGGCTACCGTACCTCCTTATTAGGTCAAGGTTGGTACTTCATTGATGAATGGCAGTATACTTTGTACTTTGTCGGAGTTGTAGTAGGATTGTTCATTATTGGTTCCGCGTTGCACGTTAAATTTAGACGACACTTTATTGATTTTCTATAAAACGGAAGTGATAACATGGCTAAATCAGTCATTGTAAATGATGTTACAAAAATATATAAATTGTTCAGTAGCCCCAAGGAGCGTTTGCTTGATCTTGTGATTCCAAGGAAATCTTATGGGGAGAATTTTTACGCGCTCCAAAATGTAAGTTTCGATGTAGACGAGGGTGACATTGTAGGCTTTGTTGGGGTCAATGGTTCAGGTAAATCCACCTTGTCTAATATTATTGCTGGAGTTGTTCCGGAATCTTATGGATCGGTAGAAGTGAGGGGACAAGCTGCTATAATTGCGGTTAATTCTGGTCTGGACAATAAGTTGACAGGCCGTGAAAATATAGAGTTGAAGCTCCTTATGCTGGGCTTCAATAAGAAGCAAATCAATGAACTTGAGGATGAGATTATTGAGTTTGCCGAAGTTGAAAAATTTATTGATCAGCCAGTAAAGTCGTATTCAAGCGGTATGAAGTCACGCCTTGGCTTTGCAATTTCTGTTAATGTGGATCCTGATATATTGCTTATTGATGAAGCTTTATCTGTTGGTGATAAAGCTTTCGCCGAAAAAAGTCTAGCAAAGATGTATGAGTTTAAAGAGAGCGGGAAAACGATGTTCTTTGTTAGTCACTCGATTGGACAGATGAAGAAGTTTTGTGAGAAGGTAGTTTGGCTTGAATATGGTGGAGTAAAGGAATATGGCCCTGCCAAGGAAGTTCTTGCACATTATGAAGAGTTTTTAGAGAAGTATAAGAAGATGTCTAAGAAAGAGAAACAGCAATATAAAGACGAAGTGACACGTAAGCAAAGTGGAATAGAAGCGGCAACATAATAAGAAGCACCCGTTCTTTAATTAGAGCGGGTGCTTTGCTGTTCAACGGCATCTGAATAGGTTTTCTCAAATCTTTCGGCAGCAGCTAAATGTGAAAAAGAAGATCGTATTTTCATTTGAGCAGCCTGTGACAGCGTATCTGCCGCTTCCTTATGCTCAATAAGGTAGGAAATATGCTTGCTAAGCTCTTGTTCATCGCGATCACCAAATAGAAGACCATCTTCTTGATGAGTAATCAACTCTTTCAACCCTCCGACAGCCCCAGCAATAACTGGTGTACCTGATCCCATGGCTTCAAGAGCAGAAATAGAAGTAGCCTCTTCCACACCATGTGAATGTACACTAGGGATAAGGACGATGGAGGCTGTTTGATAAAGTTCCACCATATCTCCATGAGGGACGGATCCTAGCAAATAAACATGCTTTTCTAGATTGAGGTCGATGATTTTTTGTTTCATGTTCGTCATTTGTTCACCAGTCCCTGCATAAACGAGGGCAGTTTCAGGGTGTTGTTTAACTACTTCCTTTAGTGCAAGAAGGGGGTAGATGACACCGTTCTTCTCGGTTAATCGTCTTGGTACGAATAACATTGTATGATCGATAGGGATATTGTATTTCTCACGTGCAGCTTGAAGTTGTGTTGATGAGTTGAGAAATTGCTCTGTATCAATGAAATTACGCACGACATGGGCATCGGCCCCGGAGGTTTCTTTTACATAGTCACGGATCCTCTGGTCAACGGTAATATTGGCATTTGCGGATCGATAGGCTTGCTGTTCGTAGCTTCGAATGTTATTTGCAGTCTCACTATCGGATTGAACGGCTCCTCTGCTGATGGCTTCATAAGCATAGTAGCCATGGATAGTTGCGACAACGGGGATCCCTGATTGCAAGGAAGCTAGTGTTGAGAATACATCCTGTGAATTGATGACGTCATAGGAGGCAGCCTGGTGTTTTATCGCCTGCTCTAATAGTTTCCTTCGTTGCAGGTCATTCATCAATTGACCTTTTCCAGGGCTGAATCGGTTCATTACATAACCTGGTCCTTGGGCAAAGAGCTTCTTTTTCAAATTTGGCAGTTGTGTGAAGGAGAGGACATCTACATGGTGTCCCCGGGCTTCAAGGCCTTTTTTAAGTGTGGTTACATGAGAGGAAAGGCCGCCTTCATGAGGGTAATCAAAAATCGTTGTCACTAGAATGTTCATGATGATGCATCCTTTCTTAGTAAACGGTTTAGTTCCTGTTTCAAGATGGTTAATTTCCCTAGCCAGACAAGAGCTATGAACAGGATGAAAGTAATTAAAGTTGTACTGATCAAACGAATCCATTGTTGGTCGAGAGCGATCCATTCGGTTAGGAACCAGGTGCTGATTAATACAATAATGAAGACCACAAGTAGTTTGAGCCAATCCTTAACGAAAAATTGTGTATCCTTCACCTTTTCGATTTGCTTAAGACAATGATACAAGTAAATGGATTGAACCAGCATGGATGCACTTGTACCTAGGGCGACGCCTCCAATCCCAATAAATGGGGCAAGGGATGCACTAAGAATAATGTTTAAACCGACACCATATACACAAGATCGCAGGGCCACTTTATTTGCCTTATAGGCATAGACACTGTTCATTAAGTAATCCCTGAGCGCAAAAAACGGCAGGGCAATTGCGAAGAATAAGAAAGCCATAGCTGTCAGGTTTACAGCTTGATTATCAAAGGCACCTCGTTCAAAGGCGAGCGAGACGAGTAATTTGGCCTCAAGGATCATCACAATGGTCAAAGGCAGTGCTGTAACAATAATGATGTTCATTCCTCGATGAACAAGATGTAGGAAAGATTGAATTCCTTTCCCTGCTTCCTTAGCAAGTTGTGGATACATAATGACTGAAATTGGCATGAGCATAATGCTAAGCGGCAGCCACAGGAGTCGATTGCCATAATTCAATGCCGACACGCTTCCATCTACTAAAAAGGAAGATACCACTCGATCGACAACGCCATTTAGTTGAACAACTATGGAAGCGAGAATGATCGGCCAGAACGGGCGCAGCACTTTCTTAATAGCTGGCCACTCTTTCCAGATCATCAATTTTTCTGAAGACCAATGACTAGTATGGATCCAGGGCCATTGAATGATGATTTGCAGTATACTTCCGATAAGCACACCTACTGCAAGTCCATAGATGCCTAACCAGTTATAAAAGATATACATACTTATAATGATGCCTAGATTGTTGACAATAGGTGCCCAGGCAGGAGGGCCGAATGTATCGTTTGCATGCAGTAGTCCCTGTGCCAGCGACTGTGCTGTCATAAAAATTAGAGATGGCATCATAATCAATGTAAGCATCGTTGCAAGTGATAATTGTGTTGTCTCGAATCCTGGTGCGAAAAGATAGACGAGCGGCTTCGCAAGCAACATAGCTATAATTGTGATAACAAGAGATAAGGCGATGAAAAAGGTGCCCAGTCTTCTCATTAATTGTGCCGCTTCGTGTGCTGATTTTTGTTTTTCTTCAATATATAGGGGGATGATTCCAGCTTGAATCCCTGTCCCTAGTGCTGTAAATAAAATTGTTGGAATTAGGAAAGCGACAAAGAAAATATCAGCCGTTTGACTCGCCCCAAAAAGAGAGGCAATCAGTGCTTCTCTGAAAAAGCCAAGCAGCTTGCCGAAGCCTGAAAGGATCGTTACCATTCCAAAAAGTTTTAGCCATTTCATATTAGGTCTCCAAGCGTTGTTTGTTTAGTACATAGCCTATTATGACATAGAAATAAAGGGTGAAGGTCTTGTCCTCAAGGATATTATAAAACAAACCAGCGGCTAGCAGAACGGTTAGACTGGCGAGACTAATACTTCTCCACAGTCTGTTATCAAGCTTCCAGCATTTAATAGCTAATAGAATGACAAAGGTTAAACTAAGCAAGATTCCTATGACCCCTGTCTCTGTTAACAATAAAATGTACTGGTTGTCTGCATACAAGTTATTAGGAATCCCATATTCATCGTAAATGGGTGATGGGTAGCTTTGTGTAGCTGCGTCTCCAAATGTAGCGAACCCGCTTCCTATCACGGGATGATCGAGAAAGACTTCTACACCTTTAAAAACAACGTATAGCCTTCCCCATTCGGCACTAGCTTGAATCGTGTCATTTGAGAACATCTCCTTGAACCGCTCAATGAATACGTTATTTTGCTTTTGGTTTTCAGTGTCTTCTGTTGAGTCGTTATTCTCCGGTTCTTGAGTAGTAGTTGTTGCTTCATCAAAATATCCAGACGTTTCAATAGCATCTGTAGCAGCTACAACTGGATAGTAGATAAAAGCGAAGGCGATTAACCCATATACGAGCAACGGGATTGCCTTTTTCCAAGTTCGATAGATGATCAAAAAGATAAGGACACCTGCACCAAAGGCCAAGATGGTTCCGCGGGAATAGGTTAGCAGCATCGTTCCTAATAAGAGGACACGTATGACACCGAGCCAACCCACGTGCAGTTTTGGATCTTTTAGTAAGAAGGTGGCAAAGAATACTATGAAGAGATAGGTAGCCAGCACATTAGGGTTGCCGACCAATCCGTAAATTCTCATCGCATTCGCACTAGCAAGGTCTAAGTTTTCCCACGTTTCCGGAAGCAGCCAATTTCTGAGCGATAGTTTTTCAATTAATCCGTGGATGCTTATAATAACGGCTGTCCCCATTGAAACATAGATAAGCTGATTGATATCTTTTCTTTTCCATGGAAACTCTGCTGATATATATATGAGCAAAAAGGTAATCAACAAAGCTCTTATTTCAAAAATCCCTGCGATAGGTGAAATTCCATTTAATAATCCGGCAAACAGCCCGACGGCAAGGACGAGCAGAAACGGTAAAGTGAAACGATATTTACGCCAGAGTGCTTTAAGGGCTGGACGTTGTCTTATCAAAATGAATAGAAGGGTAAATAGGATTAATAAATCCCCTAAATAGGTGAGTCCGTTGTTGATTTCAACGAGGAAGGGTCGAAACGGGAAAAAGATAAAAATGAACATAAATCCATTCTTCACGTAAACGATACTTGATAATAGGATGACAACTGTTACGATATACCCGACTAATGGAGTGGGAACAATGATGGCACAGGCAATAAGAGTACTATGTAGGGCTAGTAGCCAATATCGAAAATAAAACATATGATCACCTCAAGATTCTCTATTGTTTTTATGTATCTTCCCTATATAATAAACCTGTTACCGCGAACAAGACTATAAATCGCATGTATAGTTTTTGTAAACATCATTTTAACTTTTGTAAAAAGAGAGAAAGGTGTCTTGTCATGGAAAAAATTCAGGCGTATGTTGAAATTAAAGGAATTCCTTTCATAAAAGCAACAAACCAACAATTGTTGAACGATTACTTGTATCCCGCTATTGATGCAAAAGAAAAGAAGTTTATTGTGACAGCGAACCCGGAAATTGTTATGGCTGCAGAAGAAGAGTACTTCTATAAAAAAATACTTAAGCAGGCAGATTATGTGATTGCAGATGGCATTGGTGTAGTGATTGGTTCAAGATTAATGAGAGAACCGCTTCCTGAAAGGATCGCTGGTTATGACCTGATGCAGCAATTACTTGAGAAGGCTAATCAAGATCAGTTGCGTTGCTATTTTCTTGGATCAAAGCAAGAGATTTTAGACAAAGCAGTTGCCAAAGTTAAAGTGAATTTTCCTGATTTAGTTATAGCCGGGAGCCATCATGGTTATTTTGATATCAATGACCCTTCGATTGCTGAAGCGATTGAAAAGGCTCAACCTGACTTTATCTTTGTAGGATTAGGGTTTCCAAATCAGGAGAAGTGGATACACCGTTATTCCAATCAATTTAGTCATGGCATGTTTATGGGAGTTGGCGGCAGCTTCGACGGTTTGGCAGGTCATGTCAAGCGGGCACCAAAGATTTGGCAGAAGTTGAATGTAGAATGGCTTTACAGGTTAATCAAACAACCGTCACGCTGGAAAAGGATGTTACAGTTGCCACGATTCATTTGGCATATCTTATGGAGAAAGTGACATTCTAAAAGCAAGTGCGGTAGAAGAGAGGGATAAGGCTATGAAAGTGTTACATTTAAATGCAGGGAACGAAACGGGCGGCGGCATGAAGCACATCCTTTCTTTATTAGATGAACTAGACCATGATCAAGTGGTTTTAGGTGTCTTTGAGGAAGGGGAAATGGTTCAACGAGCCCAAGAGTCACATATTGAAACAGTGCATTTTAAACAAGCTTTCCCTTTTGACTTATCCGTTATTTTTCAAATCAATCGTTATATACAGCAAGAAGGGATCGACATTATTCATACCCATGGCCCAAGGGCTAATGTATTACTGAGGCTGCTAAAGCCGAAGCTCCAGATTCCGTGGGTTCTTACCCTTCATAGTGATCCCAGCGATGACTTCATGGGTCATGGTGTAAAAGGGGAGCTGTTTACACGAGTTCACAAACGGGCAATCCGTTCAGCTGATCACTGTTTGGCAATATCTGAGCGTTTCCGCAAACGTTTACTGCAAATGAATGTGTCTAATCATAAAATTACTACCATTTATAATGGGATAGACTTTTCAAAATCGCCAGAAATGAACTGGGAACGAAAGAACTTTGGTTTTACAGAAGAAGACTTCTTAATAGCTATGGTTGCGCGATTTGAAGCGGTAAAACAGCATGAACTTGCCATTGAGTCGTTTGCAGCTTTTAAGCAATCGAATGAAAACGCCCACTTGCTGCTGATAGGTGATGGTACACTTGAAAATCAACTGCGTAAACTTTGCGAGAAATTAGAAGTTGATAAGAGTGTCCATTTCTTAGGTTTTAGAAATGATGTTGCCTCCCTTCTGCCAATGGTGGATCTTACCCTCCTTACATCTAAAAGTGAAAGCTTTCCATTAGTATTATTAGAATCAGCTCGGGCGAACGTTCCTGCTGTGACAACAGATGTCGGTGGTGTCGATAAGATGATTCCTTCCAGGGGATATGGATGGATTGTTGACCAGCCCCACAGCAAATCAATAGCGAATGCCCTGAATCAAGCTGCTTTGTTAAGCGGAAGTGAGCTTCCAGCGATGGGCGAAAAATTCCATGATTTTGTATCAACTCGATACTCTACACAACATTTTGCAGCTCAAGTAAGTAATGTATATGATTTTTTATATAAATCACCGCCAAAAATGGAGTATAATGTTTGAAGGTTATATAATAGCGTTTAGACGTATTTACGTGGAAGGAGGTGCCTTATGGAGTTCCGTGCTTTTTTATTTTGTTTTATAGCTGTAGTTCTACTGACCCCTTTTGTAAAAAAGCTGGCGATTTACCTGGGCGCAACAGATTATCCAGATGCCCGCAAAGTCCATAAACGGCTAATGCCTAGACTTGGGGGACTGGGGATTTTCCTAAGTGTGCTGCTTGGAGTAAGCTTATTTATGCCAGGAAGTGTGTATACGTGGCCGATTATGGTCGGCGCTACCATTATTGTGGCAACAGGAATCGTTGATGATATCTTTAGTCTGTCCCCTTTGTATAAACTGAGCGGACAAACATTAGCGGCAGTCATTGTAATCGTTAATGGAGTAGAAGTGGAATTCATAAATCTACCCTACGGCGGGCAAATGGATTTTGGAATGTTTAGCTTTCCTATCACGCTTCTATGGATTGTAGGGATCACCAATGCGATAAATCTCGTGGACGGCTTGGACGGACTCGCGGCAGGCATCTCAGCCATTGCGTTGTTAACCATTTCCGGCATGGCCATTACGATGGGAAATACTTTTGTCATGTTTGCTGGACTGATGATGTTTGGTGCTACACTTGGATTTCTCATCTTCAATTTTTATCCCGCTAAAATATTTATGGGGGATACAGGAGCGATGTTTTTAGGGTTTATGATCGGGGTCTTGTCGTTACTTGGCTTCAAAAATGTGACTTTATTTTCATTAGTTATCCCAATTTTAATCTTAGGTGTACCGATTTCTGATACAATTTTTGCGATCGTTCGCAGGGCTATGACAGGACAACCCATCATGAAACCAGATTCAGCCCATTTACATCACAGCCTGCTGAAACTTGGGTATAGTCATCCTGAAACGGTCATTATGATTTATACCATGAGTGCATTATTCAGTTTGTCAGCTGTCTTTTTCTCTCAAGCCACTTTAGTAAGTTCACTGCTTATGATGATGATTATTCTTATCACCATAGAGCTAATGGTGGAAATAACGGGTGTAGCCGGGGAGCGATATCGTCCAATTTTAAAGCGAATAGAAGCGGCTCGAAGTAAAGAGTAAAAAGATCTCAAGCATACAGGGGACGCTGATAAGTAACTGACATAGAGACAGAAGCTCACTCCCTATACCTATTAGGTGAACAGCTTCTTTTTCACTACAGACTTTTTCAGTGTCCTCCGCTTACAGAGATCTTTTTAGGATATAAGGCACAAGGAGCTCTATGTGATAATTTCATTAGCATTTAGTAAAATTTTGCTATCAATCCTTCAAATCCTGACATACTGTGATATAATGTGTATATATTTTTGAATAATTTACATAGTGGAGGTACATCTATGGAGGAAACGATTTCTCTTAAAGAAATTTTTGAAGTACTAAAGAAAAAAATGTGGATGATTATTGCAATCACTGGGGGAGCTGCCATTATTAGCGCAATCGTAACTTTATTCGTTTTAACCCCCACATATCAGGCATCTTCTCAATTTATTGTAAATCAATCAGCAAGCCAGCAGGAAGAATCACCTTATGATATTAACGATATACGTACAAATGTTGAATTAATTAGTACATACAACGTTATTATTAAAAGTCCAGCTATTCTTGATCAGGTGATTGAATCAATGAACCTTGATATTTCATCAGATGCGCTGAGCAATAAAATACAAGTCGCAAGTGCTGAACAGTCACAGGTTGTTACGGTAACCGTGACTGATGAAAGTCGGTCCATGGCTGTTGAGCTAGCGAATAGTACGGTTGAGACGTTCCAACAAACCATTCCGGATTTAATGAGTGTAGATAATGTCAACATTCTCTCCCCGGCAGAAGAAGTGGAAAATCCACAACAGGTAAGTCCTAAACCCTTATTGAACATAGCAATTGCCTTAGTTGTAGGTTTGATGGTAGGTGTTGGTTTAGCCTTCTTACTTGAATATCTTGATAATACGGTTAAGACGGAACAAGATATTGAGAAGACATTAGGCCTTCCTTTAATGGGAGTCATTTCTACTGTTTCAGAGGAAGATTTAGGTCCAGAAACGATGAATAGACAGCAAAGTCGTGCGTCAAAGGTAAGAGGTGAGTCCGTTGGTACGTAAATCAAGAAAAAAACAAGTAGCTATGAAGGCGCGTAAAATTATTGCAAATGATAATCCAAAGTCTCCGATTGCCGAGCAATATCGTACGATTCGAGCCAATTTACAGTTTGCTTCTGTTGATAAAGAACTGCAATCCCTACTCATTACTTCAGCAGGTCCGTCAGAAGGAAAATCGATGACTTCGGCCAATATGGCAGCTGTTTTCGCTCAACAAGGCAAACGGGTTTTGTTAGTAGATGGCGATTTGCGCAAACCGACGGTCCACCACTCTTTTCGTTTAAACAATACAAAAGGATTAAGTAATTTCCTAGTTGGCCGTCAAACGCTGAAAGAAACAACGCAAATTACTGCCGTTGATAACCTGGATGTCCTGCCAAGTGGCCCGATTCCGCCGAACCCTTCTGAACTTCTAGGCTCAAAAGCAATGCACAAATTGATGATGGAAGCTCGCCAGCATTACGATTTAATCATTCTCGACACACCTCCAGTTCTAGCCGTTTCCGATTCGCAAGTACTGGCAAGGGAAGTTGATGGTGTTATGTTAGTCGTACGCAGTGGTCAAACAGAATTCCAGGCAGCTGAACGTGCTAAAGAACTGCTTGAGCAATCAAAGGCGAATCTCCTTGGTGTCGTTTTAAACGACCGTGAGAAAAAGAATAGCAATTACTACTATTATTATGGTAATTCTTAAAAAACGGGGCTAAGGCTCCGTTTTTTTTATGTTACCTTTCTAAGTTGTTAGTCGATGTGGAGTTCGAATTTAACTAGTTCATAATAGATTTAAGTTAAAGGGAACGATGCATAGAAAGTCTATTTTTAAATGAATACGTTAGTATGGATTTTACCTCCAATCAAACAAAAACAGCACCGACTGTTAAGGCTGATACTGTACGTAATTCGTAAATATTCCATCTACACCTAGTTGCTTCATTCTTCCTGTCATTTTGTGTTCTTTTTCATAGAAAAAAGCATGACTCTCAAGGTCTAGCAATCTTAGTTTAACTAAGGTTAATCGATCATAATATTTAGCTTCGTTTGCTATTCCATCTGCGTATGTAGCTGTATGTTCAATATTTATCTTGCTAAAAGGTTCCGCATAAAGTTTAATGCGTTTGTATTTGTCGTCAATTTTCATTAAAGAAGATTCATACCAGGATTGAAACATGATGTTTTCAGTTCTCACATTGTACTTTTTGATAATATTCTGTACATCATCCTCCATCACAGCCTTATTGTTAACGACACGTGTTTCAATGTAGTATTTAATGCTATTGCCGTACCTATTGAATATCTCTGATAATGTAGGTACCCGCGATCCTTCATATTTTGGCGAAAACCAACTTCCCGCGTCTAAACGTTTAACTTCTTCTAACGTTAGATTGCTAATATACCCTTCCCCATCAGTCGTTCGATCAACCGTTTGGTCATGGAGTGCTACAATATGATTGTCCTTTGTCATCCTCAGGTCAATTTCAATATAATCAGCGCCGTAATTAATTGCTTCATCATAAGCATCTATCGTATGCTCAGGTGCAATAGTAGAAGCACCCCTGTGTGCATAAACTTCAACATCATTAAATAGATTTAAAAGGTTTAAAACCATCATTAAAGTTATCATGATCTTATAATACATTCCCTTATTCGTTATAGCAATATCCTGTCGCACGAAAAATGAGGTGATCAGCAATATCATATTTCGCCCCACCTGTACACAAGTTACAATAGGCTCCTGCTTGAGTTTCACAGCTTATAAAAAATTTGATTTAAACGAACATACTTATAATCTTTCTAATGTTTTATTACAAATAAATGACATTTTTATGAAAAAGGTTGTCGAATATTGAAAGTTCATTTATGCTATAATCTATATTGTTTTTAGTTGAAAGGGGTCTTATACGTGTTTAAAACAGATACGAAGATAGCCAATCCTGGGAACATTGTAGAATTCGAAAGAAATGAGACACGCTTCAAGGGGAAAGTCATTCCAAGTCAATGTCAACGATCTGTTATTGTAGATTTAACGATCATGGAAAATTTTGAAGAAATTGATTTTGATTATGAACGTACTGTTGTCGCGCACGAGAATTATCGAATATTATCTTAAAAAATAACTGTGTTTTTTAACGAATTTGGATTATAATAGTAGTTATCAAAAACAACTTCTCCTTAAAAAGGCAAACTTATTGAAAGGTAAGGACGCAAAGCTACGGATCTAACGCCTAGCCTCGTGAGTTACATACTGCCAAGAAGTGGTCATGGCCGCCGAGTTGCCTAAGGATGGATGATGGAGGGGTCATTCATTGGATAAGGTAAAGGATATGAGAAGTTTGGATGCTGACTGGATAGCTTTAGTGAAACTAGCAAGAGCTATTGGATTAAGTAAAGAGGAAATTAAACAATTTATTACGAAAAACAGATTGTGACGAGCATTGGGGCTTCTCTTAATAGAGGAGCCTCTTTTCTTTTTTTGAAATGGATTCTTGTTGTAGGGAGATCAGAAAAGGTAAAATCTTTAGGGAATAGGGTAGAATCCATAGAACATGATGTTTGTGAAAGCCTCGGTAACTCACAGCCGGGCCTGAACTAGCTCATTGGGGAAAAGAAAAATCCCCTGCTGCCCGTTTTACTTTATGGTAAAATGGAATTAGTTTTGTAGGAAAAGGGGGGATTGTGTGGGAGAGTGTCGGAAATGCGGAAAAGAAATCTCTCCTTCGTTAGAGGAGTGCGAAGAATGTAGTGCAGAACAAAGAGCTAAACAGCCAGCTGAATTCGCAGAAAACCATGAGTGGTTAAATGCCAGTAATTATTATAGTGAACATGTTGAAGAGCAGCGTTCCTATCGCAAGAGGAATTGGAGAAAGATTTTTGTTACCTTGATATCCATTGCTTTATTTATCGGGTTTGCGACAACTTTGTGGTTGTATCTTAGTAAGGTAACGTCGGCTCAGCATGTGGTTCAAGAATTTGAGGAAGCCGTAAATGAAGAAAATGCGAATAAGCTTGTTGATTTAGTTGCATTTGATCATGCAAAACAGACATTTAATGAGGGACAAGCAAAACTCATGATTGATTATTATAATAATCATTCTGATCAGTTTGTATCCACCCTCAGTTATTTACGTTCTGCCTCTAAAGGAGAGGGGATTGATTCAGAATATGCACTGCACTTGCAAGATCAAGGATCACAGTGGCTTGTTTTTGATCAGTATGCACTATCATTAGATCCGGTTAGTATAGAAATTTCTTCAAATGTAAAAAATGTCACCTTATATCTCGATGGAAATAAGGTTGGGCTACTTGAAGGAGATTCAGTATATGAATTAGCGGGCTTAACACCTGGGGAACATATTGTGAAAGGTGTCGTTGATGTTGATGGTAACAAGCATGATGAAATCATATCGATTAATACATACGAAACATCTGAGCCAATCCAATTGATCTTTGAAGACGTAAAGCCTGATGTTACAGCAGGAAGCCTTTCTGAATCACTGGAGAAAGATTTAAAAGAAGCGGTCTCTGACCATGTGGAACAGTATATTGCTGCATACGAATCGAAGGACATAGCTAAGTTTAAAAGGATGAAAAGTGAAGAGTATTTGGAGAGTGCCCAGAATAACATAGAAGGTCTTGAAGCGACGGGAGAAAATTTTGTAGGTGAAGTGACCGAAATCGTCTACGATATAGGAAGCATGGAAATAACAAGCGCGGATGAGGAACGCCCGTTTACTTCAAGTTTGTATGTTTCGTTCACGTTTCATTCTGGCTATTATAATAATGATGAACAGCCCTCGGATATGGTTAGAGAAGAAAGTACGTATATATGGAATTATAATCTAACCTATGACGAGGCTGAGAGTATGTGGTTCATTACTTCCGGTATGCCCGTATCATCCATGAAAACTGAAGATACAGAGGTTGTTGAATTTTAATGAAAAGAAGACTCACCTTCTCAAGAGGTGAGTCTTCTTGTATTTATAATTTTTCTTTTCCAAGAATGAGATAGTTCATTTCTTTTTCATCAATTTTGTTATAGCGTGGGGCATTGACAAGATAGAATACAATTCCAAGCAGTACCCATATTCCTAAGGCAATATAGGATTCTTTCCCGAGTGAAGCGGGTGACTGTGGAAGTAGTAATAGGATAAGAAATCCTATGGAACTGATCATTCCGATTAGGGCTAGAAATTTTTTACCTGGTGCAACAGTACTTGCTGAATGTTTGTCAGGTTGTTTGTCTGACCATTTAAAGATCTTGTATGCAGTAGCTGTACAGAAAAAGTAAGCTATAGCGACTCCCGTTGAAGACATATCAACAACCCAGAGTAGTGCTTGTCTGCCAAACCATGGGGCAATTAGACATACAGCTAAAGTAAACAAGATGCCCACATATGGAGTTTGGTACTTTTTATGAAGTTTACGGAAAGCATTTGGTAAAATTCGTGCACGTCCCATCGCAAAGGTTAAGCGGCTTGATGAAATGATGAATCCATTAAGGCCTGTGAAGATTCCCATAATTACAGCAATCGCGATTACAAACACACCTGCTCTGCCCATATAGCTCTCAATGGCATCACCCGTGCCCCATACAGAATTTTGGGATTCTATTTGTGCAAGAAGTTCTTGCCATGGCATCGTACTCGCTGTAACGATGATCATGATAGCATAAGCCAATCCAGCTGCGAGTAGTGACCAAATAATGAGCCCAAACGCTTTATTTGCTTCGAATTTAAATTCTTCCGCAGCTTGGGGTATATTATCAAACCCTACATAAGCAAACGGTGCGATCGCCAATATCGTTAATATCGAGGCGATTGCGGTTTGATTAGGAAGAAACCCTGGGGATAAGTTTGATAAGCTCGGCCCTTCAGAGAAAATAGCGCCACCAGCAAGCAAAAGGATTCCGAAAATAAGAATCATACTAAAAACAAACTGTGTTCGTCCTGAGAAGCTGGTCCCGCGGATATTTAATAAGGCAAAAATAATTAATGCTGCACTTGCAATTAAAACTTGAATAATTGAAACATCATAACCTGCAACAGTATAAAGGTTTCCGGTGCGGACAAAATCAGGAAATAGAAATTTTGCTAACAAAGCAAGGGCGGAAGCATTTAACGCAACAATACAAATGTACCCAAGTGTCAAAAACCAACCTGCTAAAAAGGCGAAGCCCCTGCCAAATCCTATATAAGCATAGGAAAATTCTCCACCGGTTACCGGAAATTTTTCAATTAGAAAACCATAACTTACACCAATAATCATCATAAGAATCGCACCGAGTAATATCCCGATCACAACACCTATGGGTCCAGCTTGACCAATCCAATCCGGCGGCAGCACAAAAGCTCCCCAGCCAATTGCAGAGCCAAAGGCAATGGCCCAGACCCAGTGTGGTTTTAATGAACGTTGTAATTTTTGTCTTTCTCGTTTAGCCATGAACGAATAAAGCCTCCTATAAAATATCCAAATATAATTCCTAATAGTATGTGTTCAAAAGTTGACGAATGAGAGACAAGAAGTTCGAAGCGCGAAAGTTTTGAGGACCGCAAGCCGTATGCCTTTCATACGTGAGGACCGGAAAAACCGGGCAACGAAGAAATTCGCCGTTTATCATTCGGTGACTTTTTGAACATCCTCTAATAACAACGGATTCTTACATTATTCTATACAGTAATTCTTATGTCACTCATCCTCTACATAATTGTGGCTATTTCTTTTATTTACACTCATTCGTCTCAATCTAAACATATTTCACGAAAAAAACCTACTTCATGAATAAATATGAGGTAGGTTTTGCTGACTTATCCGAAAAAAGACATTTATTTTGACGATATTTCCCGGGGAATAACTAGATTATTGTAGGGAATTGTTGTAGTTGTTCTTCTTCTCTCCAGCAAAAGAACTGCTGCTGTTTGATAATTCGTTAACCCCTAAATGAGCTTGTAAGGTATTCTGGATATTGAGCAGGCTCATTTGATCAACTTGATAGTACCAGCCTCCGTTAATATATCCTCCCTCCCCTTCAAGCTGCATTTCTTCAAAATTTAAGCCATCTTGCTGGAGGACATAATCTTTGTAAGCAGTCATTTCAGAAAAAGTTAGGTTCGTTTTTAAATTATTTCCGATGGAATCAATGACATCACCATAATTTGATATGGAACCGATTTGTGATGCTTTTTCGATAATAGCTTCAATCATTTTCATTTGACGTTGCCCGCGTGCTAAGTCACTGTCATATTGACGAGAGCGAACAAGAGCTAAGGCTTCTTCACCCGTTACAGTCTGATAACCTTCTTCAAGATGGATGGCATCTTCTTCATCCTCACTATTTTGTTCAGTTAGTTCAAAAGGAACATCAAACTTTACACCACCGAGTGAATTAATCACCTCAATAAATGAATTGAAATTGAGTCGCACATAATAATCTACAGGAACATTTAAAAAGTTCTCAACTGTTTTGACTGTGGCATCGGTGCCACCAAATGCATGTGCATGGGTGATTTTATCCCGATACCCTACTTCAGGAATGTACACGTAAGAGTCACGAGGAATGCTTAGCAACTTAACTGATTTGTCGTCATCGTTGAACGTTGCTAACACTAAGGCATCTGATCTGCTTGTATGACCAGTTGGATTTCCATTGGAACGTGTATTACTATCATCGACACCTATAAATAATATCGATGTGTTATCAAATTCTGGCTGAACTTCTGTGTTCCTCATGTCTGACTTTTCACCACGTTCGAGTGACTGGTGCGATTCATTGGCAGCTTGACGGGCTTTATCCGTTAGAAAAGCCGCATATCCTACCGTTGCACCTACAAAAACAAGGAGGACTGCTGCCAGTGACCATAAAATTATTTTTATCTTTTTCCTTTTCATAATACTCTTCCCCTTTAAAACACAATAAAAAAGTTAGTAACTCATCACTTTAAGACCGTATGTTATAGGGATATTTCCATATAACTGCGTTCGCCTTGTTTAATATCAGCTTGGCCACTCGTCAAATCAGTTATCCAAGTTTCGAAAGCATTCGTTTGATTTGTTTGTACTTTTACGTCTATCTCTACCTTCTCTAAATAATGAATCGTATCCATATAATATGAAGAATTTCGTATCTCATTTTCAAGCTTTCCGAGCATAGAGTAGTCAACGATAACTTTGATTGTTTGTATTAACTGTCGTTTGACAAGGCCTGTTGCCTTAATTGCTTCTGAAACTGAACTTGAGTAGGCACGTATTAAACCACCTGCTCCGAGTTTAATTCCTCCAAAATACCGAGTGACGACCACAGCTGTATCCTTTAGCTCCATCTTTTTAAGGACTTCAAGCATAGGTACCCCGGCTGTCCCGCTAGGTTCCCCGTCATCATTTGCTTTCTGTATCAAGTCATGCTCACCTATCATATAGGCTGAACAATTATGATTGGCATCGTTATATTTCTTTTTGATAGATTGAATGAAATTTCGAGCTTCATCTTCCGTTTCACAACGCTTTATATGTCCAATGAAGCGAGATTTTTGGATGGTGATTTCTTCTGATCCTCGAGGATTTACTGTATAATAGCTTTCTAACATAGGTTTAATTGAACCTCCTAAGCTACTATTATATAACGTTTTTATAGGTATGGGCAAATGTAGATAGATGAAGAATAGAGAAAAAATATTAGGTTTTTACGGATAACCCCCATAAATTGACTTAGGTCAATCGAATGATTATGTGAATATTGATGGAGGAGACTTGTTATGAACGAGATGGGATCTGGGGATAAAGCACTTGACTTTATTATCAGGGAAATGGTCGACACTGTAACAAATAGTAAGGATGAAATCTTCCAGATTGGTGAAGACTCCCGTGGCGAGTTCGAGAAACTGAATAAAGAGTTGCATGAAATTAGAAAACAGGTCACGGGCTTGATTAATGAAGGAGACACTCTTGAACAAAGAGTTCGTTTATCCAGAATGCGCCTCTCGGAGGTTAGCAAGCAATTTCAACAGTATTCAGAAGAAGAAATCCGAAAAGTTTACGAGCAAACACATTCCTTGCAAATGGACTTATCCATGACAAGGGAGAAAGAGAAGCAACTTAGAGAACGACGTCATGAAATCGAACTTCGTCTCCGTAATTTGGATGATACCATTCAGCGTGCAGAAGCTTTAGCGGGTAAAATTTCTATCGTGTTAAATTATTTAACCGAAGATTTCAAACATGTTTCTGATGCTCTGGAATCCGCTAAAGAGAAGCAGGAGTTTGGCTTGCAAATTATTGAAGCACAGGAAGAAGAACGTAGGAGGCTCTCACGGGAAATCCATGATGGTCCTGCGCAGATGCTTGCCAACGTTATGCTTCGCTCTGATCTTGTCGAGCGGACGTTCAATGAGCGGGGGATTAACGAAGCACTTTCTGAGATGAAGAATGTTCGTAAACTTGTACGTTCGGCCCTTTACGAGGTGCGCCGTATCATTTATGACCTTCGTCCAATGGCTTTGGATGACCTGGGTCTAGTGCCAACACTTAAGAAATACTTGGCAACAACCGAAGAGTATAATAACATCAAGATTTCCTTTACATTGATTGGGGAAGAGCGCAGGCTTGAAGGGAAGTATGAGGTGGCCTTGTTTCGTCTGATCCAGGAGGCGGTCCAAAACGCAGTGAAGCATGCAGAGCCTTCTGTGATTCAAGTGGCCTTTGAGATGAAACCTCAGAACACGAACATTTTGATTAAAGATGATGGAAAGGGCTTTGACCCGAATATAAAAAAAGAAAAATCCTTTGGCCTCATGGGTATGCGTGAGCGTGTAGACATGGTAAATGGAGATCTGAACATAGATTCTTCACCAGGTGAAGGGACCATCGTCACGATTCGAATTCCTATTACTAGTTAAATTCTAAATCAACTATGTAAAAAGACTTGAATCGTTTATAATAGGATATAGGATTAGGGTAATGACCGACAAACATAATAAAAAGAGAAAAACTAGAGACGATCTTCATTCTATTAAGTGGAAGAAGAGGAATCGAATGTATTCATTAGGAGGAAGATTCATGACGACTAGAATAGTCTTGATTGATGATCATAAATTATTTCGTGAAGGTGTAAAACGTATCCTTGATTTTGAGGCAAGCTTTGAGGTAGTGGCTGAAGGTGATGACGGTAATGTTGCTCTTGAGCTGATTGAAAAGCATAACCCAGATATCGTTCTCATGGATATTAACATGCCCAGCATGAATGGTGTGGAAGCAACAGCTGAAATCACAAGTCGATATTCTGACTTAAAGATCATTATTTTGTCTATTCATGACGACGAGAATTACGTAACACATGCATTAAAAACAGGGGCCCAGGGCTATTTGCTGAAAGAAATGGATTCCGAAGCCTTGATTGATGCGATTAAGGTCGTTAGTGAAGGCGGCTCCTATTTACACCCTAAAGTGACGCATAATTTAGTTGCTGAATATCGCCGGCTCTCTGAAACGAAGGAAGGCAATGCTTACCGTGCTATTGAGTACAGAAAGCCGCTTCACCTTTTAACACGTCGAGAATGTGAAGTGCTGCAGCTTCTAGCTGATGGTAATAGTAACCGTGGAGTAGCCGAATCATTATATATTAGTGAGAAAACAGTAAAAAACCATGTCAGTAATATTTTACAAAAAATGAATGTGAACGACCGTACACAAGCAGTAGTGACAGCTATTAAAAACGGCTGGGTGGAGGTCGTTTAATCAATTGTTGAATAGAAGCTCTGAAGATAACGTTCTTCGGGGCTTCTTTTTTCTTGTTTATCATTAATATAGTAGATGCAAATGAATAATCCTTCATGTAAAATATAGAGGAGAGATTAATGAGACAACCCATACATTGATAAGGAGGTTGACCTATGAAAACTGCGATACTTACCGACAGCACGGCTTACATACCTAAGACTATCCGTCAAGCAAACCAAATCCATATGGTGCCGTTAAATGTCATCTTTGGCCATGAGTCCTATCAGGAAGAAGTAGACATTACCACAGAAGACTTCTACGATATGGTCAAAGAAAATCATGAACTTCCAAAGACCTCCCAGCCATCCACTGGGCTGATGAAGGAAAAGTTAGAGGAACTGGCCCGTGATTATGATGCTGTCGTAGCGATTCACTTATCCAGCGGAATTAGTGGGACGTATCAAGGAATGATAGCTGCCGGGAACATGGTTGAAGATATTGATTTCCACGTGTTTGACTCAGAAATCAGCTGCTTGATGCAAGGTTTTTACGCTCTTGAAGCGGCCGAACTTGCAAGCAATGGAGGTACACCTGAGCAAATCGTCCGTCGCCTTCAGGAAATGAAGTCATCAATGCAAGCCTACTTTATGGCCGATGATCTAAGCCACTTGCATCGAGGTGGCAGGCTGAATGGTGCTCAGGCCTTTGTCGGCAGTCTGCTGCAAGTGAAGCCTGTTCTTCATTTTGTCGATACAAAGATTGTTCCGTTTGAAAAAATTCGCACACGCAAAAAGGCGCTTAAACGCATCCTCACACTTTTTGGGGAAGATATTAATCGCGAAGGTACATTTCAGGCAAGTGTCATTCACGCCAATCGTTCTCAGGAAGCGCAGCAAATTAAACATGCCATTGAGGAGCAGTATGATAACGTTGAAGTGACCGTCAGCTATTTCGGACCGGTTATCGGCACCCACCTTGGTGAAGGGGCGATTGGTATGGGGTGGTATAAAAAATCCTAAGCGTTGTAAGACCAGGGCCCCACAATATGACGTGGGGTCGCTAGGCATTGAAATAGAACGTTTCCCCCTTTTTTATAAAAATCAGGAAGGTGATCACTTTGCCTCAATTATTCTCCACACGAAAAATCTCATCTCCCCCGCTGCCTGCCACACTTCAACTCATTCCAGAGCAGGCGCCTCACAAATGGATCGCAGGTAAACTTCTTACTCGTCGAGAAATCCCTTTATTAGAAGAAGAACTCACTGCATTAGTTACAGGAGGTCAAGTTCAAAAAGTCCTGTCGATTGAACAGCAGCGTTCAGGTTATGTTTGCCGGCGGTGCGGCAATAATAAGAACTATCTGTTTGCCGCTATGCCACACTTAGCCTGTCAAAAAGAATGTGTATACTGCCGTAACTGTATTATGATGGGACGTGTGCTTGAATGTGAGCCGCTCTATCTTGGCAGTCCTCACTATCCATGGCCGGCTATAGCCGAGCCATGTGCTTGGGAAGGGGAACTTACGGATGGTCAAACAAAGGCAGCAGATGAAATCGTTGCTACTATTTCTAAAGGGGATAGTGAATTGCTCGTTTATGCAGTCTGTGGGGCGGGAAAAACAGAGATGCTTTTCCCAGGAATAGCGACTGCACTGAAGTATGGACAAAGGGTTTGTATCGCAACACCTCGCACGGATGTTGTCCGTGAACTGGCACCAAGGTTGAAGCAGGCTTTCCCGCTTGTTTCGATTCAAGCTTTGTATGGTGATAGTGACGATAAGCTTGGTGATGCACAACTTCTGCTGTCAACCACTCATCAACTTTACCGATTTGCTTATGCATTTGATGTGATGATTATTGATGAAATTGACGCTTTTCCCTACCACAACGACACATCCCTCCAATTTGCTTCGAAACGTGCGGCGAAGCGCGATGCTGCCTTCGTCTACTTAACGGCCACCCCAAGGGCAAAAGAGAAAAAGCGTATCAAGCGTAAACAGCTCCCTGCCGTCTTCATTGCCAAACGCTTCCATGGCTATCCACTTCCAGTTCCTCGACTAAAACTTAGCCCCTTCCTACGAAAAAAGTTAGTTAACCGATCCCTCCCTAAATTCATTCTTCAATTGATTCGTTCCCACCAGCTTGGGGGCAGACAGCTCCTGTTATTTACCTCAACGATTGAATATGCTCATCTGGTTACTGAGATATTAAAGCCGATGTATCCTGAGATCACTTCGGTTCATGCCGAGGACCCTGACCGTGAAGAAAAGGTGCGTGCGTTTCGAAATCAAGCGTATCGAATCCTAGTGACGACGACGATTTTAGAGCGAGGGGTGACGTTTCCCTCTGTAGATGTGTATGTTCTTGATGCAGGACATGTTGTTTTTGATGAAGCGGCTCTCGTGCAGATCGCTGGGCGGGCTGGGCGCAGTCATGAGGATCCGACAGGGGATGTGTTCTTTTTTCACATTGGCAAAACGAATGCAATGCTTGATGCGCAGGAAGCGATTATTAAAATGAATCGACTGGGACAGCAATCATGAGGTGTCTGATTTGTGTAGAAGAGATTGTCCCAAAAGTGGGATGGGGCCAGTTCTTGCTTCCACAGAAGAAGATCAATCTGTGTGAGGTGTGTTCCGCGAGGCTAGCGAGAATTGATCTGGCTGGTTGTCCGAAGTGTGGTCGTGTGGATGCAGAAGGGGTTTGTTATGATTGTGTGCGCTGGGAGCACTCAGTGCAGTATGCTGGGTGCTTAGAGAAAAATGTTTCGGTGTACATGTACAATGAGTTTGCCAGGGAGGTTGTCGCAAGATGGAAGTATCGAGGGGACTTTATACTGATTGAAGCCTTTGCTGGAGCTTTACAGACGACGTATCATCAGCACTTCCGTGATGTGGGTGCGGATGTGGTGGCGATTCCGCTTAGTGAGCAGCGGTTTCGGGAGCGGGGGTTTAATCAATCGGATGCAATCATTGCTCAGCTCGGGTTTGATGCTGTCGACTTTTTCAAAAGAAAGGATAGTGAGAAGCAATCGAAGCGTGGGCGAAGGGAGCGGATGGGGGCTGACAATCCGTTTGTATTGGTGGGTGAGCCGAGGAAGCCTGTGCTGTTGGTCGATGATATTTATACGACGGGGATGACGGTGCGGCATTTGGCGTCGCTGCTGAAGATGAATGGCTGTCCAGTTGTTTATTCGTTGACACTTTTTCGTTAACATCTCTTTGGAATATGTGATGTTTGCCGATATAATAGAAAAAGAGGTTACAGGGGGATTTTAATGATGGCTGAGTTAGCGAATTGTCCGAGGTGTCATGGATTGTTTATGAAGGGTTCGGCTTCGGTTTGTCAAAATTGTTTGAAGCAGGAGGAACGCGATTTCCAGACGGTTTATGCGTTTATGCGGAAGAAGCAGAATCGGACGGCGAATGTGATGGAAATTGTTGAGGGGACGGGTGTTGATGAGGTGACGATTCGTGGTTTCGTGAAGGTGAAACGTCTGCACCCGGCTCAGTTTCCTGAAGTTACGTATGATTGTGAGAAGTGTGGGGCGCAAATTCGTGATGGCCGCTTGTGTGAGAGTTGTACAAATGAGATTCAGGATGGGGTTCGAAAGCAGGAGGAACTTGAGCAGCTGGGTGAGCGAAATAGGAAGGACGATATGGGTCGGGTGACTTATTATTCGGCTAAGCAGGATAATGACTAAACTTATTTTTTAGGTGTCCGATATATAGGGTAGCGATTTTAAACGGTGGAAGAGGTGAATGAAATGAAGATCAATGGTCCAAACCATTCTAATTTTAACCCTTATAAGAAGCAGGTGACTCAGCAGGCTGACGTTCAAAGACAAAAGCAGAGTCAGCAGGATAAGGTCGAAATTTCACACCAGGGCAAGGCGCTGCAGGAGTCGGAGCAGAAAAGCTCGGCGCGTCAGAAGTATGTGGATGAGATTAAGGCCGCTGTGAATGATGGCAAGTATCAGGTGGATCCGAATGCGACGGCGAAGAAAATGGTTGATTTCTGGTCGAACAAGGGATAAAGGAGAATGGCCGTGAACATCGATAGCATCATAGATCAAATGGAGCGTTTGAGGCAGCTTCACGATAGTCTGTTAGCACTTTCCAGTAAGAAAACGGAGGCATTGAAATCGAATGACACGGAAGCGCTGCAAGGGATTCTTGCTCAGGAGCGGAAACATGTGCAGGCGATTAATGGCTTAGAGAAGAAGCGGATGGCGGTTGTGGCTGAGTGGGCTGTGGCATCAGGTTTTATGAATGAGGCTCCGACGGTTTCAGAGATCCTGGCGGCTGTTGAAGGGGTGGAGCGTGAACGGCTTCAAGAGGCGTATGATTCCTTTATTATCGTACTTGCTGATTTGAAACAGCAGGAAGTGTTAAATGCGGAATTGACGAAGCAGTCGTTACAGTTTATCAATGTATCATTAGATTTGCTGCAGCCGTCGTTAAATCAGATGAACTACGGTAAGCCTGCGGGAACTGTGGAGCAGAAGCGGTCGGTATTTGATTCGAAAGCTTAAGAAAAAGAGGAGAATTTATATGGTTTCAACCTTTCATGGTTTAGAAGTGGCCAAGCGTGGTTTATTTACGCAGCAAGCGGCTTTATATACAACAGGGCACAATATTTCAAATGCGAATACACCGGGCTATACACGCCAGCGCGTTAATTTTGAACAGACGGGTCCGTTCCCGGCGGCTTCACGGAATCGTCCTGAGATTCCAGGGCAGATGGGGAGCGGTGTACAGGCTGGTTCGATTGAACGGGTGCGTGTCGGTTTTCTGGATGATCAATTTCGCGGTGAGAATAGTAAAACGGGTTACTATGAAGCGCGTTCTGATGCGTTTGGCAGGTTGGAATCATTAATGAATGAGCCGTCTGACAGTGGATTAGCTAAGACGATGGATCGTTTTTGGCAATCGTTACAGGACTTGTCCGTTAATCCGCAAAATTCCGGTGCTCGTGATGTTGTGGTTCAGCGAGGACAGGCTGTCGCTGGAACGTTCAATTATTTATCAAATACACTACATAGAATGCAGAATGATATAAAAACAGAAGTGGGCGTAACGACGAAAGAGATTAATTCATTGTCGAATCAAATTAATAATTTGAATAAGCAAATCGCTGAAGTAGAGCCGCATGGGTATGTGCCGAATGATTTGTATGATGAGCGGGACCGTTTAGTTGATCAGCTTTCAGGGATTGTAACGATTGATGTTTCTTATGAGGATACCCCTAGCTCTGCTGATCCGCTTGCCATGGGGAAAGCGACGATTTCATTAGTGGGGAATAATGGTCAGGCTTTGGATCCTCCAGCCACGCTTGTTGATGGTACAACGAACAGTGTAAATGAGGTAACTGTTAACTATCCAGATGATGAGATGCCGCTAGCTGAGTCGATTTCCGTTGGTGATACCTCTTATGATGTGGAAGATTTTTCACAAGGCAAGTTGAGAGGGTTAGTTGAATCTGGTGGATATATGGCCGGGGATGATGCTAGAGGAACATATGCGGACATGGTTTATGACCTTGATAAAATGGCGACCGCTTATGCAACTGCGATTAATACGGTACAAAAGGGCGGAGAGTCATTGAATTCGATGGAAGAGGGGTCAGAACCGCCGAATTTCTTTTTTGTAGATGATACGCTCACTACGGATGAAGCGGGAGTCGTGCGCGGGCTTGCGGGTTCGCTTGATGTAACAGATGCGGTGAAAGAGGACGCCGATCATATTGCTGCGGCCAATTCGGAACTTGCCGGGAGTGGTGGGAATGCACTTGATTTAGCGAATGTGTTGGATGAACCTGCTGCTATATTAGGCGAAGAAACGTCAGTCAGTACCTTTTATGAATCGATTATCGGGACCATGGCAGTAGAAGCACAAGAAGCCTACCGGATGGAAAGCAACTCTGCGACCTTGAAGGCGTCTGTCAATCAGCAGCGTCAATCAGTGAGCGCGGTCTCTTTGGATGAAGAAATGACGAATATGATTAAATTCCAGCATGCTTATAATGCAGCAGCTCGAAATATTACCGTTATTGATGAAATGCTTGATCGCATCATTAATCAAATGGGAAGGTAGGTGAGTGGTCATGCGCGTAACTCAAGGAATGTTAACGAATAATATGCTCCGTAACCTTAGTCATAGCTATAGCCAGTTAGGGAAATATCAAGAACAGCTTTATACAGGGAAGAAAATTAGTCAGCCCTCGGACGATCCGGTTGTAGCGATGAAAGGGATCAATTATCGTTCACAGTTGACAGAGGTTCAGCAATATAAACGCAATATTGGGACAGTTCATAACTGGATGGACAATAGTGATGCAGCATTGGATAAAGCAACAAAGGCGATGCAGCGGATTCGCGAGCTTACCGTTCAGGCGAGTAATGGTACATATGAAGACGGTCAGCGTGAAAATATTGCTAAAGAAATTCGTCAGTTGAAAGAGCACTTAGGCACGATTGCCAATACGAAGGTTAATGACAAATATATTTTTAACGGGGCGAACACAACGGAAGCTCCTGTTAATCTGAATGATTTCACGGTAGATAGTGAGGCGACGCCTGTTAACATTGAGGTTTCTGCTGGGGTTCAAATTCAGGTGAATGTCAATTCTGAGCCGGCTTTTGGTCAACAACTTTTTACCGATATTGAAGCGTTTGTCGATGCTTTAGAGGGTGATGGCGATGATGAAGAGCTCAGCGATTTTTTGGACACGTTTGATAAGCATATCAATGACATTATTAATGAGCGAGCTGACTTGGGTGCACGGATGAATCGTGTCGAGTTGATTGAAGATCGGATTGATGCACAGGAAGTTAGTGCAACGAAGATGATGTCAGACAATGAAGATGCGGATATTGAAAAAGTAATTACGAACTTAAAAACGCAAGAAAGTATTCATCGTGCGGCGCTTGGAGTTGGATCACGAATTATCCAGCCTACGTTGATGGACTTTCTAAGATAGGGCTGTCTCTACTAGGGGCAGTCTCATTTTATACGTGAAGGCGTTCGGTGTTGGCATAGGACGTGCCAATCTTATAAGGGAGGGATGGGAATGCCCGTACCTAAGGTTCAAATTCAAACAACGGAGGCTAGAATTGGGATAAATGTTCAAAAAGGGCAACAAACAATCCGTCAGCAAAAAGCCGAACTGTCGATCCAGCAGCCGAAAGCGGACATGACCATTCGCCAGCGTCCAGGGAAGTTAACGATTGATCAAACGAAGGCCTGGCATAATCTTGATTTGAAAAATGTGCTTGTACGAACGGAAGAGTTAGTCGGGGAAGCACGACAGATTTGGTTAGAAGGCATTGCCCGTGTTTCTCGTGAGGGTGATGAGTTGATGAGAATTGAGGACGGCGGTAATCCAATTGCAGCTCATGCGAAGCAGAATGCTAGATTTGAATTTACGATGCAGCCTGGTGGCCGGCCAGCTTATGATTTAGTTGATTTTAACTATGTGCCAGGGGAAGCGGAGATATCTGTTGAACCACAGAAACCGATTATTAAGGCGCAGCCCCGAGAACCTGAGATTGCTTATCAGCCGGGAAATGTTGATATTTATATGAGGCAATACGCCAATATTCAAATTGATTGGGAAGTGTAATACAAAGGATGGATGAAAATGAAAGTTGAAACGAAATATTTTGGTGTTGTTGAGGTAGAGGAGAACGAACTGATTCATTTTGAACAGGGGTTGCCGGGGTTTGAAAGCTACCGTTCTTTTGTGCTGTTGCCTGTTGATGAAACTGGAGTTTATTATGCTCTGCAATCTTGTGAGGAAGCGGGTGTTTCCCTGATCGTTGCGAGTCCTTACCTATTTTACAAAGAATATGAATTTGATTTAGGTAAACAAATGCAACTTGATTTAGATATTGGGAAGGCAGTTGATGTTGCGGTTTATAGTGTTGTAACCTTAAGAGAGCCATTTAAAGAATCTACCATCAACCTGCAGGCTCCTATCATTGTTAACGTGAATAATGGAAAAGCAAAGCAGTTGATTCTAGCGGATGAAATCTATCAAACTAGACATTCTCTTAGTCAGGAAGAAGGCGGTGAACAGCATGCTCGTCCTTAATCGAAAAGCTGGGGAATCGATTCGAATTGGTGACGATATTGAATTGAAAGTGGTTTCTGTTGAAGGCGGGCAGGTGAAGCTGGGCATTGATGCACCAAGGCATGTGGAGATACATAGACAGGAAGTTTATGCGGCGATTCAGAGTGAAAATACGGAAGCGGCTACGTTCTCTGAAAATCTACTAGATCTGTTAAAAAGTTCAAAAAAAGATTAAACTCCTGTGGAAGTCGTCCGATATAAGTAATGTACCACATTACAGAGTCGGCCGGCTTTTGTTTTGTAAACAACACAGCATCTCACAAGGACGTGGGGTGACCTATTCAAGGAGGAATTATTAAAATGAGAATTAATCACAACATCGCAGCGCTTAACACGTATCGTCAGTTAGGGCAAGCGAACCAAGCAATGTCTGGTTCAATGGAAAAGTTGTCTTCAGGTCTTCGTATTAACAACGCGTCAGATGATGCAGCAGGGCTAGCGATCTCTGAAAAAATGCGTAGTCAGATTCGTGGTTTAGACCAAGCACAAACAAATGCACAAGACGGTAAACGAGAAATGCCGCTCTAGACAGTAATGTTTAGATGAAAACTCCGTGAATTCGGTGGAACCCCAAACCAACCTTAATAGGTGGATGGTGGGCAATACCGAGCCAAGCCTAATGAATCGGTGATATGTAATTAGGAAGGTGTAACGATCAGGTGGTGAGGAAACCGTACCAATAACCCATCCACGAGCGCGGGGCACCCTGCATAAGGGTGAAGATATGATCTGAACTTTATGGAAACATAAAGAAGCCGCGGATAAACAGCCGCTGCGATAACATAATTGATTTCTATGATTCAAACTGCTGAAGGTGCGCTTAACGAAACACATAGTATCCTTCAACGTATGCGTGAGCTTGCTACTCAGGCTGCCAACGATACTAATACTACTGAAGATCGTGGTGAAATTCAGAAAGAAATGAACCAATTAACTTCTGAAATTAATCGTATTGGTAATGCCACTGAATTCAACACTCAAAAGTTAATTAATGGCGATAAAGATGCTACAACAACTTCTGCTACAAATATCACTGAAGCTGCTAATACTACAGGTGGTGTAAATGCTGTGGAGGCAGTTCAAGCTTCTGGAGAAATTGGTACGAGTGGCATTACACTAACTGCTACTTCAGGGGGCTCCTATGATGGTGCAGCTGGAAACTTAGATATTGAAATTGCAGGTTCATCAGGTGCTGCACCTGGGGCTGCAGTTTCTGGAGGCACACTAACTATTACTTTAGACTCCGATAGTACAATGGGTGAATCAGCGATCTCGGCTGCATTAGCTGCAGGTAGTTTAGATAATGAATTTAACATTTCTGGATCGGGTACAGTTGGGGCTACTGATACTGGCTCAATGACTGGTGGTACTGAAGCAGTATCAGAAGTGAAGTCAAGCGACACTTTCACTATTAGCACAGTTCCATCTGAAGGAGACAAATTAACAATTGGTTCAACAGATGTTGCTTTTTACGATAGTACATCTGGAACTTATGCTGATGCTACAGAAGCAGCTACAGATTTAGGTGTAACTGCGACTAATTTAATTGACACTAATGAGAAATCAACTGATCAAGTTGCTGCCGCTGTTGCCGGACTAACAGTAGCTGAAGGGTCTCTATTTGTTTCAGGTTCTGATGTTACTTTTACTTCATCAGCAGACGGAACATCAGGTGATGATACCACAGTTTCTTATACAGGGGTATCAACTACAACTGGTGGCGTTAATTTACAAATAGGTGCAAACGAAAATCAAAGTTTAACCCTTGACATTGGTGATATGCGAGCAAGTGCACTCGGGATTACTGGTGATGTAGGGGAGGCAGGGTTTACAAGCAGTAACACTGTAACCGATGGCACCAACAATGCTAAAGTAGAAGCTGCATTAGATGTTTCGAGCCATGCGAGTGCCTCAGCAGCAATTACTAAACTTGATGAAGCGATTGAAAGTGTATCAAGTGAACGTTCTAAACTTGGTGCATACCAAAACCGTTTAGATCACACAATCAATAACTTAGGTACATCTTCAGAAAACCTGACAGCTGCTGAATCTCGTATCCGTGACGTTGATTATGACCTAGTTGCTGCATAGGCAGGAATAGTCACAGTCGTCCTAGCTGGTAACGGCTAGAGAATACAATCGGGTGAATTGCTGGAAACCCCTTAGAACTTTTCTTACCACAACGTAGTTGGAAACGACAAGCGTGAAGGTGTGAAAAAAGAAAAGATTGGGCAATCAGCAGCCAAGCTCCTGTCTTGAAAGAGTGGAGAAGGTTCAACGACTAGGATAGACCATCTAAAGCTAAGGCTAAGATGATGAAATCCATAGGTGAGACAATGAGGTTCAACATTGTGGATCCGAAGTGCCCGGCCCCTACTAGAGTATTAGAGGGTGAAGATATAGTCTAGTCATTTATGAAAGTAAATGTTCGCACGATGGCGAAAGAAATGATGAACCAAACAAAACAAAGTATCCTTGCACAAGCTTCACAAGCAATGCTTGCAAAAGCAAATCAACAACCACAAGGAGTTCTACAACTTCTTCGTTAATAATCATTTAAAGGAGATCCTAATTAATTAGGGTCTCTTTTTTTATGAAATATTAAAACACACGTTCGTGTTTAAGGGTATAATAGTAGAGGGTGACTAATATGATTTATACAAATGAGTTTCGGGAAATGGACCATAAAAATTTAGTGCGAGATCCAATAGTAAAAATTTATAATGAGGTTTTTAGTGGGAAAATGAAAGCTTTACCTAAAGGAACATGGGAGAAGGAAAGAAATTGCATTATCATCGTTCGTTTTGTATTAGAGGTAAAATTAAAACTAACGAATGAGCAAATCCCTAAAATCACCAGGCATACAATTAGAGAGTATAAGCTTTGGGGTGCTCTTAATCGCTTTAAGTCAATCCGAAAATTGATTATGTTCGTGTATCCAAATCAATACGATGAATTTGACTTTCTAAGAGTACCTGTTGATTACTGGAGCAATACGAATAATATTAAAAAGCGTTTGGAGCATTTTATATCAGAAAATGGTTATGATTTTAAGGATATACCTGAAGTTGTCACCTATGAAAGGCTAATAGAGTGGGGATTTTCTAACCCACTAAAAAGGTGGGGGGATTCCCCATTTAAATTAATTAATACGATATATCCTAATGAATTTACATATACAGATTTTAGAAGTGTTCCTAAGGGATACGGAAGGAATAAAGAATTGTTAAGTAGACATTTTATTAAAATGCTGGAGAAAGAGCATATTCCATTTGAAGAAGCGCCTAAAAAAGTGACGCAACAAATGTTAATTAGGCATAGGTTTAGTGGTGCATTAAAACATCACAACGGTTCTCCTTCAAAATTAATATTATCTCTGTTTCCAGATCAGTACGATATAACCATGTTTACAAAGCCAAATCGCTATTGGGAAAATGTAGACAATGGAAAACAAGCGATTGAAGAGCTATTGCGAGAATACAACATACCACTCCAAAAAATCCCTCAGTATGTTACAAAGAAGTTTTTAAAGGAAAATGGATTATCTGGGTTATTAGATGTCCACCATGGATCTCCTATAGAAATTATTATGAAATTCTATCCGAACATGTTTGATGTTACAGATTTTCAAAGAGTGCCAAATAGGTACTGGTATAGTAGAGAAAACCGCATATTGGCTCTGCGAAATTTTTGTAAGAAAAGGAATATGTTTAGAGAAGATCTCCCGCACTTAACCCACGCTTATTTTAGAAAGTTTTTTCCAAGATTTATTAGTCTGGTGGATCGCCATTATGATAGTAAATACTACCTTTGGATTATGGAGTCATTTCCTGAATATAAATTTAAACCGGAAGAATTTGAACTAATGATTGGCTCTGACGGACAGATTTGTGATTCAAAGGAAGAACTAACGATTCATAACTTTCTTGTCGATAACCTAGGGAGTGGTGACATAATTAGAGAAGGGGAACGTTTTAATAATTTCTTGCAAAATGAAGTATATATTCCGGACTGGATAATTAAGCAAGGTACCAGGACATTTATTTTGGAGTATTTTGGATTGTATCAAAGTAATAAATATAGAGGTTACACGGAAAAAGCCAACAGAAAAATTAAATACTATAAAACTTTGAAAGACTATACTTTTATAGCTATAATGCCTAATGTGTTTAGAAGAGCAGGATTTGTGGGAATTAAGGATCTTTTGCAAGAAAATGGCATGAGTTTATAATAGCTCTTTGTCAATAACAAAAGCCAGCCGCTTCCGGCTGGCTTTCATCATTCCTATTGAATAAAACTTGTATCCACTAACCCCTCTAAATCAGGCTTCTCCTTCAAAAACTCAAGCTCATAAGAAGAATTAGCAAAGTCCTGCAATACTTTTCCGTCTATATCGTAAGTGAAATCGATGCGTTCCCACGCGTTGTCAATCACTGATTTAGATAGCTCTTGATCAGTGATCTCTTTAATCTTATCAATCGCGATGGTTTTCGCTTCTTCTGGATTGTCTTTGATAAACTCTGTTGCTTTTTTATGGGCGTCAACGATGCTTTGCACCATGTCTGGATTGTTTTTGACTAAGTCTTGTGATGTTACAAACACGGCTGCTGGTAATGTTTCGCCGTAAGCAACATCTGGTGTGTCTACGAGGACTTCACCGCTGCCTTGTGCTTCGATAACGGAAGCCCATGGTTCAGGGACTGTAGCTGCGTCAACGTTTCCTGTTTTGAACATGCTGTGGTAGGTGGCTGGTTTTCCTGTGACGTGTTTCATTGTTCCATCAATGCGGTCAGAGGTAATGCCGTATTCTTCCATCATCATCGTTTCGAACTGGACGTCGTGTGTACAGCCGACGCGTGGGGAGATGAAGGTTTTTCCTTTTAAGTCTTCGGGTGTTTCGATGTTGGCGCCTTTTCTGGCCATAATCACGGTTCCACCTGTTGATCCTGCGGCTACGACGTTAATTTTCGCTCCGCTTGTAAAGTGGTTCATAGCTGGGCCTGGTCCGACGAGGCCGCCTTGCACTTCGCCTGTTTCGACAGCTGTCATGAATGCTGAGCCATCAGGGAAGTATTTGTAGTTTACTTTTGTTCCGTCTGGCAGCGTTTCTGAATAGAGGTCTTGTTCTTCGGCTACCATGCCGGCAACGTGGTTAATGTTCGGGAAGTACCCGATGGTGATTTCCTTTGATCCATCTCCACTTGCTTCTTGCTCGCTGCTTCCACAGGCAGCTAATACGAGACTCATTGTAATTAATACGAAAATTGATAAGAATTTCTTCATCTAACTTTCATCCTCCTTTTATTTGGCTAAACCCCAACGTTTCATAACGTTTTTCTCTAATTTGGAAAATACGAGTTGATCGACAACGGCGCCAATCACTCCGATTATAATAATAATGCCAATGACTTGATCCATGCGGGCATAATCTTGCGCGTATCTCAATGAGTAGCCTAATCCTGGTCCGTTACTGAGTAATTCCCCGGCCATTAAGGCGCGCCAACTGAAGGCCCAGGCGAGTCGAACCCCTGACATGAAGTAAGGAATGCTTGCTGGGACTTCAACGCGGTAAAATAAGCCTAATCCTTTTGTTCCCATCGTCCTGGCTGCCTTTACGAGGTGAGGGGGGACGTTATGAATGGCTGATCGGACGTTTAAGGCCATGACGAAGGTTCCGCCTAAAACGACGACGAAAATGACGGCAAATTCTGTGAAGCCAAATAGCATGATAGCTAATGGAACCCAGACGATACTTGGGATACTTTGCAGGGCAATTAAGTACATGCCGGCGGTTTCATCTGCTTGCTTTGATTTGCCAAAAATAACCCCTACGATCGTTCCAAACAAGATCGCCATTGACATGCCCAAAAGCAAATGTTTAAAGCTTGCCCCTAACGCTTTTACGAAGTCTCCACTTGCGAATCCTTCATAAAGTGCTGTCCAGACTTGATTTGGTGATGGGAAAATAATATCTTCAAACACATCAGCTGAATAAATCAACTGCCATAATCCGATGACTGCGACTAAAAATAGTACACGTTTAACGACTATATTCAATTTCATTTGATAGCTCTTCCTTTAAGACTTTGTTAATTTCGCCTTCAAGTAAATCCATGACCTTCTTCTCAAGTTCGATGACTTCCTGATGATCTCGTTGTCTTGGTCTAGGTATATCTATTGTAAAATCGGCGATAATTCGTCCAGGGCGTGTTCCCATAACAACGACACGGTCTGATAGTTTGATAGCTTCCTGGATGCTATGTGTAACGAAAAGAATGGTTTTTTGCGTTTCTTGCCATATTTTTATTAACTCATCATGCAGGATATGGCGTGTTTGTTCATCGAGTGCTCCAAATGGTTCATCCATTAGCAATACTTTAGGATCCATGGCGAGCGCCCGGGCAATGGCAACACGTTGTTGCATCCCACCTGAGAGTTCATAGGTGAAATTCTGCTTGAAGCGGCTTAAGTGAACCATTTTTAAAAAGTGATCGGCACGGTCGTTGGCTTCTTTTTTACTCATCGTTCCCTTTAATGGGAAGGTGACGTTGTCGCGGACATTGAGCCAGGGGAATAAGGAAGGCTGCTGGAAAACCATGCCACGGTCGGGTCCGGCTTGCATAATTTCTTTTTCTTGCAGGGTGATGGTACCTTCAGTGGCTTTCTCGAGTCCTGCTACCATGGACAATAGTGTTGATTTCCCACATCCTGAAGGGCCTAGAATGGATACGAATTGGTTTTCGGCTATACTTAAGTCAATATCGGAAAAAACTTCAAAGGATGATTGCTGATCTTGATCGGTAAAGGTTTTTCCAACATGATTCATTTGTAAAAACAACGAACTACCTCCTTATTACGATAATTCCTATAAAAAAAGTCGGCTTTAAACATTGTATTAAATTATACAGATTTGTTGACAGTGGTGTCAATTGTTTTTCTTACCAAAAGCAAGCGGATTCTACCCAAATCGTGCTTGATTCTTTCGAAATGGAGAAAGATTCTTCCCTAATTTGGAATCATTCTGACTAAATGCCGAATAATTCGAACTTAACGCGATTTTTTCCTATTATGTATTCAACTCTGTTAAACTATTGCCGATATAAAGAAAAAAAGATTAGAAGGTGAACAGATGAGTGATATGCGGATAGGCGGTTTGGCATCCGGGATGGATATTGATAAGCTTGTGAACGATTTAATGAGGGCAGAACGCCAGCCTTTGAATAAAATGGAACAAGATAAAACGTGGACGGAATGGCAGCGTGATGCTTATCGTGACGTCAATAAGCAGCTTTTTGAGTTAGATAGTATGACACTTGATATGAATCTATCAAAAACCTATCAATCGAAGGAGGTTACTTCGCCATCTGCAGCGATTAGTGCGGAGGCTTCTTCAAGCGCTGGGGATGGGAATTACAATGTTCAGGTCACTCAGATGGCTACAGCCGCTTATAATTTGAGTGAGACAAGGCTTTCGAAAGCGGGTGAACAAATTGATCCAACAGCATCATTGTCCTCGCAAGAAAGTAAGTTTGCTAATGGTTTTGATGGGGGTGACTTTACCATTACAACCTATGGAGAAGATGGTCCTACGACAAAAACGTTCTCTATCGATATGGAGCAGTCGTTAAATGATGTGTTGGATGAGATTAGTAATTCTGACTTAGGCTTACGTGCCTTTTATGACAGTAGTGCGGACAAGGTTATGATTGAACGTACACAAACAGGTAATTACAATACGGACAATTCGAAGTTTCTAGGTGCCGAGATCGGTTTTGATAGTACTACTGCAGGATTTCTTTCTAATACTTTAGGGATAAAAAATGGCGATAATTCTTCTGGGACATGGAAGTTGAATGAAAAAGGCGGTCAGGATGCTACATTCAAATACAACGGCTCTTTAGAGATTACAACTCATGATAATAATTATACATTAAACGGTGTCACTTTTAACTTTCATGCGGTGATGGAGACGGCAGTCAATGTAAATGTATCGAACAATATTGACAGTGCTGTTGAGAACATCACGAAGTTTGTAGACAAGTATAATAAAGTCATTGAAAGTTTGAATGAACAAGTATCAGAGAAACGGTATCGTGATTTTCCTCCTCTCACTGAGAAACAAAAAGAGGATCTGGAAGAGCGGGAGATTGAGCTTTGGGAAGAAAAAGCAAAAAGCGGGATGCTTCGTAATGATTCTACGATCCAGAACGCCTTATTTGAAATGCGCTCCAATTGGTACAGCACGATTGATACTGGTGGAGAATTTACACAGTTGTCGCAAATCGGGATTAAAACAAGTTCCGACTATTTAGATGGCGGCAAGCTTTTGATTACAGAGGACGAGCTGCGAGAGGCTCTAAGGGAAGATCCAAGGGCTGTCCAGGAGTTATTTGCGGGAAACAGTGAAACAGGAAGTAAAGGTATTATTGACAAGTTGGAAGAGACGATCGCTGACACCCGTCAAACCATTGAGCGTAAAGCCGGGAAACCTACGAGTACCGAAGAAACGTACATGCTGGGCCGGAGACTTGAAGATATGGAAGATCGGATGGAGGCGTTTGAGGATCGTCTTGTTCAAATTGAGGACCGTTATTGGTCACAATTTGGCCAGATGGAACAAGCCATTCAGCAATTAAACTCTCAGTCCGCCTTTTTGATGTCAAACTTTGGCTAACATTTTTTCAAAAGGAGTGTCGGGTAGATGTCGATTCAAGCCTACCAAAATAATTCAGTAGAAACAGCTTCTCCGGGAGAGCTGACGCTTATGTTATACAATGGATGTATCAAGTTCATTCGTTCAGCGAAGAAAGCGATAAGCAGTGGTTCCATCGAACAAAAAAACACCTCGATCCAAAAAGCTCAGGCCATTATTCGAGAGCTAATGCTGACGATGAATCAGGATTATGCTGTATCCAAAGAGGTCCTTCCCCTTTATGATTATATGAACCGTCGGCTGATGGAAGCGAATAGTCAAAACGATAGCGCGATTCTTGATGAAGTAGAGGGACTCGTTACTGAGTTCCGTGATACGTGGAAGGAAGTTATTTTGCAAACG